>DATLTX010000028.1:0-29405 GCA_035533435.1 Binataceae bacterium (SeqCode) | reverse complement strand
TGGAGTGCAGAGTTTTGAGGTAGGGCCCGGAGATGGCGCGATTTTCGAGTTCCGCGTACGCGAGGCGGGCGATTACCCATTCGTGGACCATGCGATTGCGCGCGCCTACAAGGGAGCAATCGGCGTCTTCCGCGCCACCCCGTGACGGAAGCAGGGAGATTTGATGACGGAGCGGGATACAGTTCGCAGCTTTCTCGAACGCGATCACGCGCGCCTCGATCAATTGCTCGCTCGCGCGGGCCGCGATTCCGGGAATATCGATATGGAGACATTCGGCGAGTTCCGCCGGGGACTTCTGAAGCACATCGGTATGGAGGAGAAGATTCTTTTTCCGGCGATACAGCGGCTTCGAGGCGGCGAACCGCTCGCGATTGCGGCCAGCCTGCGATTGGATCACGGCGCGATCGCGGCGCTGCTGGTGCCCACGCCACGGGGCGCGGTCTTACGGGCGCTCAGGACGGTGCTGGCCAGACACAATCCAGTCGAGGAGGGGCCTGACGGTGTGTACGCGGAGTGCGACCGTATAGCCGGCGTCGAGGCCGAGGCGCTCGTCGGGCGCTTTCGCGCCACGCCGGAAGTGTCAGCCGCCGCACACACGGACGGTGCGAAAGTCGAATCGGCTGCACGTCGTGCACTCGTTTGCTCCGGTTTCGATGCCGCACTGCTCGACTCCTGATTAGGGCAGAGCAATTCGGAACTTGCCGGGAACTTACCAAATCTAAAACGCGCATTCGCCGCTTGCGGAGTTTCTGGTAGGCACGTTACGAATCCTGAACCTCAGAGCCAGGCGTCGCTAGTCGCAGTTCCCATCCCGAGAAAGACGTCCAATCATAAGCATGCTGAATGATCTGCCGGAGAAGGCCGCCTTTTGCATCTGTATGCGCCGTCGCGTCGTATGCGAGTTCGCGGCCGAGGCGATCGCGTTCGTCGCGAGCAAGGCTATCGTGCATTGCTCAGGCGGTTCGGCTGAGGCCCAGCAATTCTTTTACCGAATGGACTCGCTCAGCACCGAGCGCAGCCTGTGCGCTCGCCTCCGCGCGCGCGCGTCCGATTATCGGCGCCGCGATCGCGAGGAACTTGCGCATCAAGTTGTCGCGTTGCAGCATGATATCGGCGGCCGGCTTGCCGGAATCCGATTCAGCTTGGAAATCACCACCGCTGGACTTTACCACTACCGTCGCGTGCGTTTGGGGAGACTTCGCGGCCGCGATAATTTTTACCCGATCGCGCAGGGACACGACGCCTGGCGCGGTAAGCTTGGCGTCGCTGAACGTCGCGAGGTCGCTGGTATCCTCGCCCAGCAATGCCATCGCGGTAGTCGCGCGCAAACTGAATTTTCCTTCCAGCCCCGTCTTCGGCTCCTGGATGTTGCAAACGTTGAACAATGACGGATGTACCCGCACCTCGACTTCATCGATCGTCTTCGGATCGATGCGGTGCTCGCTCCGGATGAGCTGCGCCGCGTTGATTGGCGCATGCGTCAGGTAGCACGAGGCGTGATACTTGAAGAGCGTCTCGCGGATCAGAAATTGTCCCGCGAATCTATCGAGCACTTCCGGGTTGGGCTTCGCGCCCGCATGGGTCGCAAAAAATCCTTGCTCGACTTCGAGGATGGCGGGATTCGAGGTGTAGCCGCCACGCGCCGCGAGTGCGCTGAACAGTCCATTGGCCGCGGCGCGCCCGGCATGCAGAGGTTTCGCCATCGTGCCGAATCCCGATTTGAGGCCCGCCGCTTGCGTCCCCGCCAATCCAAAGGCGCGAAGCCATCCGTCCTCGTCGAGGTTGAGCATGCGAGCGCACGCGGCCGCCGCGCCGAAGGTTCCGAGCGTCCCTGTCGAGTGGAAACCGATCGTGTAATGTTGGGCGCCGATGAGCGCGCCGAGCCGGCATTCCGCCTCGATCCCGACCACGATCGCTTCCAAAACATCGCGCCCGCTCGCGCCGATGGTCTCAGCGAGCGCGAGTACGGCGGGAATGACCGGAACCGAAGGATGACCGCCCATCGCCATGTGCGTGTCGTCGAAGTCGAGGGCGTGGCCGGCGGCTCCGTTGACGAGCGCGGCCGTCAGGCGCGATGCGCGCTCGTTGCGACCGATGAGGCCGGCTTCCGACGAGCGCTCGCAATTTACGAATTCGCGGACGAGAATGTCGGTGAGCGGCTCGCGCGAACCTGCGATCGCGACGCCAAAAAAATCCAGCAGGCAGTGGTGTGCGACCTCGCGCGCGTCCTCGGGAGTTTCATTCCATCGGATGCCTCGGACCGAGCGAACCAGAGTGCGGGTGATGCTGAAATTTTTCGCTGCTTCTGAATTGTTCATACGGGCAAACTCCGTGAAACCGGACGCCGTCATCCGGTTGCTTTCGGTGCGGCATCGATCCGCAACATAGACGAGTCACTAGAACCTTTGCTAGGAGCTTGATTCATGGCCGAACACCCCGATTTCAGTCAATTCAAGCTGATGCTCAAAGGCCACTCCTTCGAGGACTTCAAGGAGGGCCAGGTCTTTGAGCATCATTGGGGACGCACCATCAACGCGGGCGACAATTCGCTCTTCACCACCGCGACCCTGGCTCATTGCCCGCTCTACTTCAATGCCGAGTATGCGCGCGCCCATGGCCACCCCGACGTGGTCGTCAATCCGCTGCTCATCGCCTGCACCGTAGTCGGAATTTCGGTCGAAGACCTCAGCGAAGCAGGCGGCCCGTTTCTCGGCATCAACGACATGGAGTTCGTGCGGCCAGTTTATCCCGGCGATACTCTAACCGCCCGCAGCACGGTGGTTTCGACGCGTGAATCCGCCAGCCGCGGCAATTTTGGAATCGTCACCTGGAACACCGAGGGGCGCAATCAACGCGACGAAGTCGTCATCAGGTATCAACGCACGAACCTGGTCGCCAAGAAAAGAGGAGCACCGCTGTGAGCTACATGACCGATGAGCGCCGCATGATTCAGCAATCGGCGCGCGATTTTTCGATGAACGAGGTGCTGCCACTCGCCAACAAGCTCGACCCCGAGCAGGGCGACATCCCGATGGACCTGCGCGACAAGCTCGCGCAGATGGGTTACTTCGGCATCGTGATTCCGGAGGAGTATGGCGGGCTGGGCATGGGAGCGTTCGAGTACGTGCTGATTACCGAAGAACTCGCGCGCGCGTGGATGAGCGTCGCCAGCATCATCGCGCGCGGCAACGGGCTGGGCGGTGGATTCACCGCGGCGCAGCGCAAGGAGTATCTGCCGAAAATGGCGCGTGGTGAATTCCTCGGCGCGGCGGCGCTGTCGGAACCCGATGCCGGATCGGATCTTGCCAACGTCTCCTGCAAGGCTACGCGCGACGGCGATTCGTGGGTGCTCAACGGCACCAAGACCTGGTGCACGTTTGCCGATGGCGCCGACTTCATCTCGGTCCTTGCGCGCACGAAGCAACCGTCGGATCCGCACCGGCGCCATGAGGGCATCAGTCAATTTCTGCTGCTGAAGGAGCGGGGAAAATTTCCGCCCGGTCTCACCGGATCGCCGATTCGCAAAATCGGCTATTTCGGATGGAAGACGTGGGAGCTGCATTTCGACAACCTGCGGCTCCCCGCCGATGCGATGCTCGGCCGCGAGCGCGAAGGCGGCGGCGAGGGCAAGGCATTTCAGGCAACGGTGAGCGGGCTCGAGACAGCACGGGTTCACACCGCCGCGCGCGCCATCGGGCTTGCGCGGGGCGGCTTGGAAGACTCGGTAATTTATGCGCAGCGGCGCGTTGCGTTCGGGCATCCGATCGGAGATTTTCAGGCGATACGTTTCAAGATCGCCGAGATGGCGACCGAGATCGAGGCGGCGCGGCAACTGACATACTTCGTGGCGGACGAAATCGATTCGCATCGGCGATGCGACAAAGAAGCCTCGATGGCGAAACTGTTTGCCTCGGAGATGGCGGAGCGCGTCACCAGCCAGGCGCTGCAAATCCACGGCGGCTACGGCTACACCAAGGATTTTCCGCTCGAGCGCTACTGGCGCGACGCGCGGCTGACAAAAATTTTCGAAGGTACTTCTGAAATCCAGATGCGGATCATCTCAGACCGCCTGCTGCCAAGGCCCAAAGCATGAGCATCGCCGCTTCGAAACTCACCGGTGTAACCAATTACTTCGAGGATTTTGCAGTCGGCGCGAAGTTGCGTCATGCGCGCGGCACCACCATCGGCGAAATCGAAAACCAGATGCTCACCAAGTTGGTGCTCAACACCGCCGATGGCCACTACAACGAGCATCGGATGCGCGGCACCAATTTCGGACAGCGTCTCGTGTTCGGCCTCATCACCGGCTCCGTATGCATCGGGCTCGCGACGCAGGACACCGCGGAGAACGCACTCGCCGAGTTGAGCATGACCGGCATCCGCTTCACCGCGCCGGTTTTTCATGGCGACACGCTATACGCATACACCGAGGTGCTCGAGAAGCGCGACTCCGATCGCGCCGACGCCGGCATCGTGCGCTTCAAGCATTGGGGGACCAAACAGGACGGCACGGTTGTGTTCGAAGGCGAACGCACAGTGCTCATCAAGCGGCGCAGCCATTGGGGGAATCGATGATGGCGGCGCGCAGCGGCCCGCTTTCCGACGTTCGCGTGATCGATCTCACGCAGGCGCTCGCGGGCCCCTACTGCACGATGCTGCTCGCCGATCTTGGCGCCGACGTCATCAAGATTGAACCGCCCGGCGGCGATATGAGCCGCACGATGGGACCGCCGCCGCCAGATCGCGAGGGATGCGATTACGGTGGCTACTTCGCGAGCGTCAATCGCAACAAGCGCAGTGTGGTGCTCGACCTCAAGACCGGCGTGGGCCGCGCCGCGCTTTTCAAATTGGTCAAGACCGCGGATGCGGTGGTCGAGAACGCGAAGACCGGGGTGATGGATCGCATGGGCGTCGGCTACGAGCCGTTGCGCGAGCGCAATCCCAGGCTGGTGTACGCGGCGGTTCGAGGCTTCGGCGATCCGCGCACCGGACGAAGTCCTTACGCAGAGTGGCCGGCGTTCGACGTCGTCGCGCAGAGCATGGGCGGACTTGTCGCGGTGACCGGACCGGTCGGCAGCAAGGGTTCGAAAGTTGGCGTCGGGATAGGCGATATCTACCCTGGAACGCTCGCCGCTCTCGGCGTGGTGTCCGCGGTTCACGCGGCGCGCCGAACCGGCGTCGGCCAGTTCATCGACGTTGCAATGTACGATGCGGTTCTCGCGCTGTGCGAATCAATCGTTTACAGCTACGCGCGAGGGGTGGTGCGCGAGCCGGCTGGCAACGGTACTCCGGTTTTGTGTCCTTTCGATATTTTTTCAACCAGTGATGGCGCCGCCGCGATTGCCGCTCCTGGCGACAATCACTGGGCCATCCTGTGCGAGGCGATCGGCCATCCCGAACTCGCGGATGACGATCGATGCCGCAGCAATCCGCGGCGCGTCGCCAACTCCGCATTCGTGCGCGGGGTCGTTTCCGATTGGACCAGCGCGCACTCGACACGCGAAGTAGTGGCAGCGCTCGGCGGGAAAGTGCCGGTCGGTCCGGTGAATACCGCAAGGGACATCTTCGAGGATTCTCATCCGAAGTCCCGCGACATGCTGGTCGAGGTCGAACAGCCTGGCAATAACCCGCCGCTCGTCATTGCGGGATGCCCAATCAAGATGACAGGCACGCCGACGGGAATTTACGCGCGCCCGCCTCTCCTCGGTGAACACACCGGCGAAGTTCTCGCCGAGGCCGGCATCACAGACATTTCAAAGGAGTGATCATGGCCCTTCGCTTAAGACGTTCAGAGCTTTCGGTCCCCGCGTCCAGCACCAAGATGATGGCAAAAGCGATCGCGAGCCCGGCGGATTTGGTTTTTCTCGATCTCGAGGATGCGGTCGCGCCGGCGCAGAAAGAGGCTTCGCGCAAAAATGCAATCGACGCGCTCCGCGGCGGCGATTGGGGAAAAAAGGTGCGCGCAATTCGAGTCAACGGCGCCGATACGCATTGGGCGCACGACGACATGATCGAAATGGTCGAAGGGGCGGGCGAGTTTCTCGACGTCATTATCGTGCCGAAACCGAAAGCGCCGCGCGACATCTGGTTCTTCGACACGCTGCTCACGCAACTCGAAACGAAACTTCACCTCAAGAAGAAAATCGGCCTCGAGGCGTTGATCGAGGAAAGCGCGGCGCTGGCGAATGTCGAGGCAATCGCGGCGTGCTGCCCGCGTCTGGAAGCGCTGATCCTTGGTTTCGGCGATCTCTCGGCGAGCCAGGGGATGCGCTTCGGCGTTGCGACCGATCCCGCAAATCGATATCCGGGCGATATATGGCATCACGCGCGCGGCCGCATGATCACGGCATGCCGCGCCAACGGAATCGACGCGATCGACGGCCCGTTCGGCAACTTCAAGGACCCCGAAGGTTATCGTCGCGAGGCGACGTGGGCCGCGACGATGGGCGCGGTCGGCAAATGGGCAATCCATCCGAGCCAGATCGAGCTCGCCAATGATGTCTTTGCGCCAACGGCCCATGAAATCGAAAACGCGCGCAAGATGTCCGAGGCCTATCAGGCAGCGACCCGCGATGGAGCCGGTGCGGCGGGTGCCGGCGGGATGCTAGTCGACGCGGTCGCGGTCCGAATCTTCGAAGGTGTGCTGGAGCGCGCGCGGCTGACCGGCCGCGCCTGACGTTGGTCGCGAGCAACCTCGAATCGATCGGTCACGACGCGTTGAGCGGCGCGGCAGCGTCTCTCACGTCGGCAGCGGCACGCTCGCCTTCGCGAGTCGCCGTTACGCTTGCGGGAACCCACCAGAGCAGCGGCACAATCAATGCGGTCGCGAGCGTGGTGACGATGACGGCCAGGGCAAATCCGCCTCGGATATAAATCCAGCTGCCGAACAAATTTCCTGAATTGTAAGCTATGGCCAGTGCCGCCCCGGATAGCATCACGCCGGTTCCTTCCAGACCTTCGGGGCACGAACGCAGGATCAAATCCATGTACGCCGCGGTCGCAAAGCCGCCAAACAAGCCGAACCCAACGGCGACCGCGATTGCACTGCGGGCACTATAGGCGAAAAACATGATCGGACCCTGGAGAATCGCCACGAGCGTGCCCCACCACAGAAGCTGCGCCAACGACCACCGTCGGCACACGAGTCCATAGAGGACAGTGGTTGGAAGGAAGAACCCCCACTGCAGGGCGGTGAAGGTCCCGAACAGTTGGCTCGAAATCTTCACCGTTTGCGTCAGATGGTAGAACATCGGGGTTCCCCAGCCGGGAGAGAAGTTCCACAAAAACCAAATGAGCGCTGCCGGCCAAATTGGCCGATGCGCCGCTATCCGCGCGATTGCCGACAAGCCGCTTTCAGGGTCATCGGGGTCGGTGCCTCCAGATGCGATCCCCCCGTCCAATTGCCAGAACGATTGCGCCACGATCACCGCCGTCGCACATCCCGCGAGGATGAATGTGCCACCTGCGGATACGTGCGCAACCAGCCATCCCCCAAGGCAGGCCGACAGCACCAGCGGCACAAAATATCCGAATCCAAAAACCACGCTGAGCCTGCCGGTCATAAGCTGGGACTGCGCAACGACAGTCATCAGGCCCTGAGCGGCAGCGGCGATAATCGTATAGGCAACGCCGGCGAACATGACGCCGCGCAGCAGGTCGTAATAATCGGTCGCGGCCCGGCTGAGCCACAGGTAGGCTCCAAGAGCCGCCACGCCGCCAAGTAAAAGGTAGGCGCGGTCTCCCCAGATTCGCGGTCGCCATCGATCGCGCAGGAAGCCAAAAAGAAATCCGGCATAAGCGGGAGCGCTGGCGATGGCCACGAATATCGCCAGCTCGAACGGCGACAAACGAAGCTTGTCCTTAAGGATGTAATAGATTGGTATCGCGGCTAGTCCGGTTAGCGGCGTTCCCAAACCGACTGCGAGATTTAACAGTGCAAAATAGGAAATGATACGCAGCCGCGGTGCCGTGGACCCGCTGGCCGGTATGGCTTGCTCTCTTGCGGAGCCGCTCGAATCGATCTTGGGCACTCTGGGCTCGGACCTCTCGAACGCCATTGTCTTCGATCCCGGAGGAGCATGGTAGAACAATTGTCGCTACCGAAAACTACATCTGAACCGGAATTCGGGCGGCGGCGAAAATTGCGATCGAATCGATCTGCTTAAATGAATCGGGCTGCAATCCAAACGTGCAAGCGGTCGCTCCCTGATCGAGATCGAAAGACCTCCGCATACAGAGGTTTTCAGACGACGGCGCACCGGCCGCGGCCGACGGGTGAGGGTTCTGCGGTGCGCGGAGCGCGGTTGAATACGCTGCGGCTCGATACGAGAGATTTGCAGCTTTGGCGCGATCGGATTAAACAGACTCGTCATGCGAGTGCAAGCCGGCGATGTCCGCCTGTTCTTTGATGTCGAGGGTGCGAAGCTCCGGGTCGATGGGCCCACGATGCGCGAGGTGCCGACGCTGCTCCTGCTGCACGGCGGCCCCGGTTTCGACCACTCAATATTCAAACCCGAGATGTCCGCGCTCGCCGATATCGCGCAGATAGTTTATCTCGATCATCGCGGCAACGGCCGCAGCGATCGTGACAGTCCAGAGCGCTGGAATCTCGAACAATGGGGCGACGACATCCACGCATTCTGCGAAGCGCTCGAGATCGAACGGCCGATCGTGATGGGCGAATCGTTCGGCGGGATGGTCGCGCTGGCCTACGCGACTCGCCATCCCGAGCATCCCGGCAAACTCATTCTGGCGAGCACGGCCGCGAAAATACGGCCAGACCGATCGCTTGCGGTGTTCGAACGCCTGGGCGGCAAGGAGGCGCGCGATATTGCGCAGCGGTTCTTCGACGATCCCTCACCGGTCGCGATGGCGGAATACGCGAAAAAATGCCTGCCGCTCTATAGTCAGTGTCAGCGCAGTGCCGAGTGGATGGCGCGATCGATTCAGAATCTGGATCTCGCTGCCTTCTTCTTCAAGCGGGAGATTCGTACCTTCGATTTTCTGCCGCAACTCGGCCGTATCCGTTGTCCCACGCTGATCACGGCGGGCGAGATGGACCCGATCACGCCGATCGGAAATTCGGAAGACATCGCGAATTCGATTGGGTCCCGGCTGGCGCGCCTGGAGCGATTCAAAAACTCCGGCCACGGAGTCCATCACGACGAACCCGAGCACTTCGATCGGGTGGTCCGCGAATTCATCGCGTCCTGAGCGTCGCGGACATCCGCTGCGCTACTTCCGCCTGGCGCAGCCAGCTTTTGAATGATCACGTGTCACGGAACTTGATGTTTTGACGCGCGATCGAAGATACTTCAATGACCATACGCACGGAGCCGATGAATATGGAGAAGTCCCAGGATAAGCCGCAGCCCGCAATCGTGAAGGCGCCGCGGGCCGCGCGGCCGCAAGCGTATTACGATGCGATCAAAACGAAATTCGCTGAAGAGCGCGACCTCAGGCTCAACTACCGGCCCGAGGGCACCGCGCAATACACGTCAGAGTTGACTGGTCCACTGGCCCGGTACGCGATCGACGCATTCTCCAGCGAGGTCACACCCCGCGAGCCCATCAATGACACCGTGGAATGCCTGTTCATCGGCGGAGGATTCTCGGCTCTTCTGACCTCCGCAAGGCTTCGCGAGCGCGGCGTCGAGAGCATCCGGATCGTGGAGCGGGGAGCGGATGTCGGCGGAACCTGGTACTGGAACCGGTACCCGGGCGTCGCCTGCGACGTGGTTGCCTACGACTACCTGCCGCTGCTCGACGAGATGGATTACGTGCCTAAAGATCACTACGCGAAGGGGCCGGAGATCTTTGCCCACTGCCAGGCGATCGCGAGGAAATACAACCTCTACGCGCTCGCTACCTTTCAGACGACGGTTACCTCGACGATGTGGAACGAAGCCGAACAGATGTGGGACATCGCCACGGACCGGGGCGACCGGATGAAGGCGAGATTCGTAATCTGCGCCAACGGAACCCTGTCCAAGCCCAAACTGGCCAAAATCAACGGGATGGAGATTTTCAAGGGCCACTCCTTTCACACCTCGCGCTGGGACTACGAGTACACCAGGCCGGATCTGTCGGGTCTTGCGGAAAAGGTCGTGGGCATTATCGGTACTGGTGCCACGGCGGTGCAGGCCGTCCCGGGCCTGGGCGCGGCATCGAAGAAGTTGTACGTATTCCAGCGCACGCCTTCCTCGATCGACATCCGCGAGGACTGGCCGACCGATCCCAACTGGGCGCGGAAACTCAAACCGGGTTGGCAAGCCGCCAGGCGCGCGCGTGCGCGGATGGAACCGCAGCTCAGCGACGAGCAGAAGGCGCGGCAAGCGGCGATGTCCCGCGAAGAAAAGATTCGCCGGCAAGAGAACGCGAACATCGATGCGATGATGAGGATCCACAAACGTATCGATGAGACCGTGAGGAACAAGGAAACCGCCGAGGCGCTCAAGCCGTGGTACATGCTGATGTGCAAGCGTCCGTGCTTCCACAACGACTATCTACCGACCTTCAACCGGCCCAACGTCCATCTGATCGACACGCGGGGCAAGGGAATCACCGAAATCTCGGAGAAGGGTCCGGTGTTCGAGGGCAAACAGTACGAGCTGGATCTGCTCATCTACGCGACTGGCTTCGAGGTGCAAAAGACCGGCATCTATAATCAGATCAAGGGAGAAAATGGCCGCGATCTGAACGACAAATACAGCGAAGGAATCCGTACTCTTCTCGGAATACATTCGCAGGGCTACCCGAACCTCTTCATCATGGGCGGCTATCAAGCCTCATTCCAGTTCAACCTGACGGACATGCTGCAAGCGCAAGGCGATCACATCGCGGAGTGCATCGCCTACGCGCGCGGCCACGGCTATCAGTCTCTCAACGTCATTGCGCAGGCGGAAGAGTGGTGGGTTCAAGAGGTCATCAAGCATCGGGGAAAGACGACCCGCAACCAGGATTGCACTCCCAGCTACTACAACTTTGAGGGCGAGTCCCAGCGCCGCCAGGACGGCAACTATAATGGGGGCTTCACTCAATACTGCAACCACCTGAACGAAGTCAGCGCAAAGATGGAGGAGCATTTCGTCTTCGCGAAAAAATAGGCGACCATCGGGAGCTGGGTATCGTTTTCGGAATCTGGATCCTTCGGGATTTAACAGGATGCGCGGACAGCGATTCCAATAAGGTGCGATCCTTCGCGAATGCCTCCGACCGTCGGAAAATTCCCGCTCAACTCATTTGAACGCGATTCATTCGTAGGCCGGGATCGGCAACTCGGCGAGGCGCGTGTGACATAGTTCGCAACTGCTGATCGTGCGGGCGCGGGCCGCGGGGTCGAGCGTCTCGTCGATCCAGCGGCGGAATGTCTGGTAGTTGCGCAGCACCTTGGCCGGTTCGGTTGCGGCGCCACCGAGATCGTAATGAGGCGAATCGATTTCGGCCGCGAATGGGCACGCATGGAAGCGGCCTTTGGTGGTCAGCACGGGAAAGCATCGCACGCATCCTGATCCCATCCCGTGGTAGGTCGCCTCGCGGTCGCGATCATAGGTGCGGGCCGTTCCCGCTCCAGCGTGAAACAATACTTTGTAGCCTTTGAAGATCCGCCCCGGATTGGCTGCGCTCCAGCGCTCCAACTTTTCTTTGGCGTGGGCTGGCAGCGGATCCGCGTCGCGGCCGTGATAGATCGAATAATTGAGCACCGCTTCGGTTCGCGGATCGCTCTCGAGTATCTCGATCAGGCGGCCGGCCTTGATGCCGTTGGAGAAGACTGTGGCGAGTCCCGTGAAGCCGCGCGAACGGACGTAGCGGATAGCGTCGATGATCGCGCCCGCGTGAAGAGTCGGTTCGCCGCCGTAAAACTTGAGATTGCCGTCGGCGGCGAGCGTCATGACGGCCTGGTCGAGCACCTGATGCGAATAGGGCTCGTACCATCCGCCCGGCGAGCCGCCAATCGTGCACCAGGCGCAAGTGCGGTTGCAGAAATTACCTTCGTACAGGTGCAACTCGCGAAGCTGCCGATCGGCCGCCGAGTAGTGCTCGACTGGTTCGTGAAAAAGAATCGGACCCAGGTGAGGCTCGCGCGCGGAGTCGTTCAGTCCCCAGTCATAAACGTTGTAGAGGATTTCGTAGCCCTCGATCGACGCGGGATCCACGGCAAGATGGCGCGCAATGAAGGCGAGTACTCCGCGCCGGTACTCATCGGCGGTGCCTTCCTTTCCGGCGAAATCCTCCGCATACATTTTGAAGATGCGCGAGACGTAGATTCGGCGTTGCGCATCATCGATACGGCAATTCCATTCGTTTTTGAGGAATTGTTCGGTGGCGGATTGCAGCGTGTCGTTCAGGCCCGAGGGTTCGAAGGCGGCGGCGCGCATCGGAGGACATCCGTTGCTGCCACAGTTGATCGCGAAGTGAATGCGCGGCTCAGAGAAGCGTCCGCGCAAAATTTCATGCTCGATATCGTCAAGGCTGACGGCGCGGCCGCCGGCGAGATGGCGGCGGCGCTGAAAGAAGGCGCCGTCGCGCGTTTTCCAGACTGAAGTTATGGGATACTCGGCGACGATCGCGTGCAGGGTGAATGCATTGTACGCGTTGAGCCAATAGGCGAGCCGATCGTCATCGGTTCCAAAGGCATCCGGAGTGGATTCGGGACTGTTCGCAGCGAACTCAGCCACGATCAGATCGAGCTGTTCGCGGCATTCGCCGAGGCGTTGGTAATCGACTTTCCCGTCGGCAGTTACGATCTGCGTGAGCAGGCCGGTCCAATTGCGATAATCCATGATTGAAGTGGATCCAGCATAAACGCTATTAGGGCTTTACGGCAACACAACTTGCGCGCGCCACTGTGCATCTGCGTCTTTGCGAAACCGCCCCGTCCCGGCGAGACGAAGACCCGTCTCATACCGGCGCTCGGCGCCCAGGGCGCGGCGAAGCTGGCGCACGCCTTTTTCCAGGATACATGGGCATTGCTGCGAAAGATCGCGGATGCCACGCTGATTCTCGCGGTCACCGACCGCGATCCGGCTTTTGATGCCGCGGTCGAAGCCGAGGTCTGGCTGCAAGGCGACGGCGACTTGGGAGACCGGATGGAGCGCGCGCTGCGCCGCGCGCTCGAGCGTTCCAACGCGGCTATTGTCGTAGGCAGTGATTCGCCGGGATTGCCGCTCCGGATTTTCGAACAGGCTCGCCAAGCGCTGCTGCGTGCCGATGCGATTCTTGGTCCGAGCGAGGATGGCGGCTTCTACCTGATTGGTCTGACGCGCTGTCCTGACGGGCTGCTTGCGGGACTGCGCTGGAGCCAGAGCGATACGTGCGAGCGAACGCTCGAGCGACTGCGCTCGCGCGGCTTGAGGGTTCAGATGCTCGAGCGCTGGTTCGACGTCGATGAACCGGCGGATCTCGAACGCCTGGGGAAAATGATTGCGCGAGGTGAGGTTTCAGTTCCTGCGACGAGCGCGGCCCTTCGGGAAATTCGATCGAAACGAGCAAGACGCATCAGCGTCGTCATGCCAGTGCTCAACGAAGAAGCGCGCATCGGCCGAAGCCTGGAGGAGTTGGGGAGCCTCGACGGACTTGGCGAGGTGATCGTCGTCGATGGAGGCAGCACCGATCGCACGGTTGCGATTGCGCGATCATTCGCGGGCGTGAACGTGATCGAGAGCGGCCG
Organism: Binataceae bacterium (SeqCode); assembly: GCA_035533435.1. Taxonomy (GTDB): domain Bacteria; phylum Desulfobacterota; class Binatia; order Binatales; family Binataceae; genus JBARDN01. The sequence goes on along the minus strand of DATLTX010000028.1, from coordinate 15,736 downwards.
TGGGCGCGCGCGCCAGATGAATGCGGGAGCGGCAGTCGCGAGCGGCGACGAGCTTCTTTTTCTTCATGCCGACGTATCGCTGCCGGCGGACACGGCGGCGCTCGTCGATCGCGCGCTTGATCGGCCCGGTGCGATCGCGGGCGCGTTCAAGACCTGGACGGTATCGGATACGCGCGTCACCCGGCTTGGGTTCCTGTTGCATCTCGCCGATCTGCGCTCGCGATACACATCGCTGCCTTATGGCGATCAGGCCATCTTCGTGAATGCGGCGGTGTTCAGGGAACTCGGCGGTTATCCCGATCAGCCGCTGATGGAGGATCTTGAGTTCAGCCGCCGCTTGAAACGACGCGGCAGGATCGTTCGGGTGCCGGCGAATGTGATCGTGTCAGGACGGCGATTCCTGGAGCGCCCGATTTACCACGCGGCGTTGATGAATATCTTCCCGATCCTGTACCGGCTGGGAGTACCGGCGGCAACTCTCGCGCGATTCTATCGCGACTCGCGCTAGAACGGCGCGCGGCTACAGGTCCACCGGCAACTCCAGGTACTCGTGATAGATGAAATCGCGATGCGCCAGCAATCGAGGTGTAATCGCGGCGCGCACCAGCGGATCCGCGCAATCGTAGAGCTTGCGCATCCGCGGGATCATCGGGCAGAGTGCGTGGGGCAGCGGATTGACGACGCCGGCGAATGCGGCCCAATAGATGTCGGCAGCCGAGAGCCCGTTGCCGATCAGGTAGCGGCTGCCGAGGGCGTGCTGGCGCTCGAGGCGATGGGCGAAGGCCGCGATCATTTCCGCGCACCTGGCGGGAGCTGCCGCGGCCGCTTCGGGCGAGTAGCCGTACTTGCGTCCGAACGCGAGTGGTCCTTTGCGCGCAGTCTCATCGGCGCCGGCTTCGCCGAGCATTGCCTGGACCACTATGAAACGCCGATTCCATCCGAAGCCGTTCTCGCCGGCGAGCAGGTCGCACAGGCCGTACATCTGCACACGGTCCTCGATCGACGCTGGAATCAGCGGCGGCGCGGGCTGCAATCGCTCGGCGAGGTGAAGCTGATCGCTCCATACGCTGCGTGGGCGTTCGTCGTTGTAAACCAGAACGGGCGTGCTGGCTTGAGCGGTCCATCGGAGCAGCGGGGCGTGGTCAGACAGATCGTGGCGGACCTTGATATAGGGAATCTTCTTGACGTGGAGAACGCCCTTGATCGCCTCGCCCCACGGTCCCGGGATGCCGGGCGGCAGAACGACCCGCAGCCCCGGCATCCCGATCGCACGTTCGATTTCTACGTATTCCGCCATGAACCGTGACCAGAGAAAAGCAAGCCTAATCGGTGTTCAGGCGCAATCGGTTGCGCGTCATTTCAGCGCGCGCACTTTCTGATTCGCTTCGCGCCCGAGGCATTTTTGCAGCCACGCCGCTACCGCCGGAGTCGCCGACAGATCGAGCCGCATCATCGCAGCCCAGCTCAGCACCGAGGCGACGTTCAGATCGGCAACAGTAAAGTTTTTGCCGAGCAGGTAGTCCTTGCCCTTCAGGGATTCGTCGAGCGCCTTGAGCGGACCCTTGAGCGCTTCGACTGCGGCCTGCGCCGCTTTCTCGTCGCGCTTGTCGGCTGGATTGAGCACCCGGTTGAGGAGGATCGTCATCAACTGCGGCTCGACCTCGGTCATCGCCCAGAAGCTCCACTTGTAGATGTCGGCGTGCGAGGCAATATCGGCCGGCCACAGCGAACCCTTGCCGTATTTTTCCGCGAGGTAGAGGTTGATCGCCATCGATTCCCAGACCATCGTGCCTTCATCTTCGAGCACCGGAACGTGTCCGTGCGGGTTGCGCTTGAGATGCTCGGGCGACTTGGCCTCGGTTGGGGGCATCGGATGGTGGTCGTACTTGACGCCGAGTTCTTCGAGCGCCCAAAGCGATCGGGCGCTGCGCGATCTTGAAGTGCCATAGAGTTTCGTCATCGTCGGTCCTCCGTTGGGTGAAGCTCCAGTCGTAGTCCAGCCGGCGGGCAGGTTTCAAGGGCGGAGGCTCGGACCGCGCGCCGCGACGCGGATCGCGGCGGTTGCCGAGACCCGTCGCGTTGAGGCAATGATGGAGGAGCGATCAGCGAAAAATCGAGGTGCGAAATGATCAAGCTGGTTTATGTCGTCCGAAAGCGCGCGGATATCTCCGCCGAGGAATTTCACGACTATTGGCTGCACAAGCACGGGCCGCTCGTGGCGCGAGTCGCCAAGGCAATCCGCGCGAAGAAATATATCCAGAGCCACACCGTCCTGCCCGAGGCGGGCGCGTCGGTCTCGCAATCGCGCAAGATGGCCGAGCCCTACGATGGAATCACCGAGGTCTGGTGGGACAGTGCCGAGGAGATGAGCGCGGGCTCGAGCACGCCGGAGGGCCAGGAAGCAGGCCGGACGCTCTTGCAGGACGAATCCAAGTTCATCGATTTCGCACGCTCGACGATCTTTTTCACCGAGGAGCATCTAATTTTTGATTTTACCGCCAAGCGATAGACAGGACGGGTGTTCGACATGGGCAGGCTGATTTTGGTGCGCCACGGCGAAAGCGAGGGCAATGTCGCGCGTGTCTTCACGACCACGCCGATGACGCTTGCGCTCACCGAGTCGGGCCGCCGGCAAGCGCGCGAAGCGGCAGCGCGCATCCGCACGCTGGCGAGTCCGCGGATCGTAATTGCGAGTCAGTACGTTCGCGCGCGCGATACCGGAGCCATCATCGCCGACGAGTTGCAACTTCCCTTCGAGATTCGCCAGGGATTGCACGAGCGGGAGACCGGTGCGTTCGCTGGCAAACCCTACGAGTCGATCTACGCGGCGCCGGATTACGACCATTCGCGGCCGTGGACGTGGGTGCCACCGGGCGGAGAATCCTATGAACACGTTCGCGCGCGAGTCGGACCGATCCTCGACGAGCTGATAGCGCGCTTCGCCGCCGACGACGTCGTGGTGGTGAGCCATGGCGGGGTGATGGTCGCGATGTGGGCGCACATGACTGGCGACTGGGAGGGTGCGCATGTTCCCGCAAATTGCGGAATCGTCATGGTCGAGCATCAGGCGGGGCGCTATCAAAAGCCCCAGGTAATCGGTGATAGTCAGTCGGATCGCCATGCCGGGGGCTGAGACCGCCGCGCCAGCGGTTACCGGATGAAGGCGCAGTGAAATCTAAAAGCCAACTTGCAATTGATATACACGCGCACGCGGTGATTCCCGAGTCCGAGGCGATCGCCCGGTCGGATCCCGGATGGGCTCGCGCGAACAAGTTGGCGACGCTCGCGAGCGGACGCGAATCGGTCGAGCATAATCGCAAGCTGATGGCGACTGACTATCGGTCCGCGTTCGGCGATCCTGACGCGAGATTGCACGCGATGGATACGATGCGTATCGACGTGCAGGCGGTCAGTATTGCGCCGTTTTATCACTACTGGGCCGGCCGCGAACTCGCACAGAAAATTATCGCCGCCGCCAACGAGGGCCTGGCCGCCATGTGCGCGCGCCACCCGGACCGCCTGGCGGGCATCGGTACGCTCTCGATGCAGCATCCCGACCTGGCGGTCGCACAACTGGATCGCGCGGTTCGGGGCCTGGGACTAAAGGGCGCTATCATTTCGACCGCCGTCAATGAATCTGAACTCGCCGATCCAAAGTATGATCCGCTGTGGAGCAAGGCCGAGGAGTTGGACGCGCTGATTTTCATGCATCCCGCGGGATGTCCGATCGGAACGCGCCTCGCTCCGTACTACCTGTCCAATCTCTTCGGCAACCCCGCGGATACAACTATCGCGCTTGCGCATCTGATATTCGGCGGAGTGTTCGATCGCTTCCCGAGGCTTAAACTCTGCGCCGCTCATGGCGGCGGCTACTTTCCATTCTATGTAAGCCGTTTCGATCACGGATGGACGGTCAGGCCGGAGGCGCACACCTGCCGTGAAGCGCCGAGCCGCTATCTGCGCCGAATCTTCTTCGATTCGCTGGTTTATTCGCCCGAGCAACTCGAGCTTCTAGTCAAACGGGCCGGAGCCAGTCAGGTGGTTATCGGAACTGACTATCCATTCGACATGGGCGTTGAAGATCCTCTCGAGCGTCTGGAGGCGGCGGCTGGATTAAGCGCGCACGAACGTTCGGCGATTCGCGGTCGGAATGCGGCGCGCCTGCTCAAGCTCGATTCGGAGTAGCAAGCATAGCCAGAACAGCGGCGGAGACTATATGAGCACGACGCATCATCTGCGGATAAATGAGAATGCGTACGAGGTCGTCGTCGATCATTACGATACCCCCCTTCTGTACGTCTTGCGCGATAATCTGGGGCTCAAGGGCACAAAATTCGGATGCGGTAATGGGCAGTGCGGATCATGCACGGTCCTCGTCGACGGACGCGCGGCAAAGTCATGTGAGTTGCCGGCCTGGTCGATGGAGGGCAAGTCCATCACGACTATCGAAGGACTCGGCACAATCGATCATCTGCATCCGCTCCAGCAAGCCATCCTCGATTTCCAGGCTGGCCAATGCGGTTACTGCCTTTCCGGTATTATCATGACGGCGGCCGAGTTGATTCAAAGCGATCCGCATCCGTCGCGCGATAAAGTGGTGGCGAAGCTCGCCGCTAATCTCTGCCGATGCGGTGCGCACACCCGGATCGTGAAGGCAATCGAATCCGCCTGGCGCAAAGCCGCGCCGGGAGCGGCGCAGTGAGCGCGATCAGGCTTCCGTGGAGCCTCCAGGAAAATCCGCGGCTCGGGAATTGGGTTGATTTCAGCCGCGCCGGCGTGGTCCGCGCGTTTACCGCGAAGGTCGAACTCGGGCAGGGAATTGTTACCGCGATGGCGCAGATCGCAGCCGAAGAACTGCGCCTTCCACTCGCACGAGTTGTACTAATCTCCGGGGACACGCGATATTGCCCCGACGAGAGTTACACCGCGGGAAGCATGTCGATCGAGGTTGGCGGGATGTCGCTCAGAATCGCATGCGCGGAAGCGCGCGAAACGCTCATCGCGAAAGCGGCGGAAATGCTCAGTGCCGATGCGTCGCGCCTGTCGGTCGATGACGGAGCGATCCTGCTCGACGGTGCACCTTCGGGTCTCGACTATTGGAAGGTCGCGCCCAGTATTGACTTCGAGCGCCCGATCACCGGCCTGGCCCAACTGAGTAATCCGCGCCGCACCACCTATCTGGGCAGAAGTGCCGCACGCGTTGATTTGCCCGCAAAGATCACTGGCGGAGGATTCATTCAGGATCTCGAATTACCGGGAATGCTGCACGCACGCGTGCTTCGTCCGCCGTCGAACAGCGCCCGTCTCGAAACGCTCGACCTCTCGGCGGCTTCGCTCTTGCCGGGAGTCGTGAAGATCTGGCATAGCGGAGATTTCGTCGGAATCTGCTGCGAACGTGAGTATCAGGCGGTCAAGGCGCTAGAAGCCCTTCGCGCCGGCGCGAATTGGGTCGAAGACGAAACCTATCCGATCAGCCAGAACTGGACGGAAAGCCTGCCCGCAATGCGTTCGATAGATAGCGAGTCTGAGCATGGTGCGCGCTCAGTCATGGAGGACGGAACGCTCCGTCTCTCGGCCACATACGCGAAGCCTCCGATAGCTCACGCCGCGATGGGACCGTCGTGCGCAATCGCGTGCTATGAGAACGCGAAACTCACGGTGTGGACTCATTCGCAGGGCGTTTTTCCGCTGCGAGCGGCACTGGCAGATGCGCTCAAGATGGACGAAGCCGCAATCGTTGTGATTCACGTGCAAGGAGCCGGATGCTACGGGCACAATGGCGCCGACGATGCCGCGCTTGACGCCGCTCTGCTCGCACGCGAGGTTTCGTCACGTCCGATTCGAGTCCAGTGGATGCGGGACGATGAACTTGCGTGGGCGCCATTCGGCTCACCGATGGTAGTCACGATAGAAGGCGTAGTCACTAAAGCGGGGAAGATAGCCGACTGGTCAACTGAGATTTGGAGCGCGCCTCACGGACGCCGGCCAAGCGGACGTTCCACGAATTTGCTGGGCGCCGCGCACATGGAACCCCCGATCCCGTTTCCAGAGCTGCACGAGGATCTGCGAGCATTCGCGGGCGGCGCGCGCAATTCCGAGCCGCCGTATGACGTCATTCACAGAAAAATCCTGCTGCATAGCCTCCCCGGACTTCCTTTCCGTACGTCGGCGCTCCGCACGTTAGGTGGGTATGCAAACGTGTTTGCCGCCGAGTCGTTCATCGACGAGCTGGCTCAGGCCGCCGGTCTCGATGCGTTGGAGTTCAGGCTGCGAAACCTCCCGGACCCGCGCTCGCGCAGGGTTCTTGAGAGCGCCGCGCGGATGGCGCGCTGGCGAGCAAACGCCGAGCGCGGTAAAGGCTCCGCGGCGGGAATCGGGTTTTGCCGATATAAGAACACGGCAGCCTATGTCGCGGTCATTGCCGAGGTCGAGGTCAATCGCGAGGTGCGGGTTCGCAAAGTGTTCTGCGCCGTTGACGCGGGACTGGTAATCAATCCGGATGGGGTGATTAATCAAATCGAGGGCGGCATTATCCAGTCAATTAGTTGGACTCTGAAAGAGCAAGTTGTGTTCGATCGCCGCCGCGTAGTTACATCGTCCTGGGAAACCTATCCGATCCTGAGATTCGATGAGATTCCTGATGTCGAAGTCGCGCTGATCGAGTCCGATGAGCCGGCGCCGCTGGGCGTCGGAGAAGCGGCGCAGGGCCCGGCAGCGGCGGCGGTTGGGAATGCGGTTGCGAGCGCGCTCGATTACCGGATTCGCGACCTGCCAATTACTCGCGCAAGGATCATCGCAAGCGCCGGATGAGCCGCGCCCCGCGATGAAGTGAGTTCCTTCATGCCGCGCGACCTTGAGTATCGAGTGCAATCAAGATGCGGGCTCCTCGACTATCTGGCGAGCCAGCAACCTTCGCGTTCCCGGAAACGGGCAAAAGAGCTGCTGCGGTTTGGCGCAGTGACGGTGCTGGGGAAAAGCCGCATCCGGCATGATACTCAATTGGAAACTGGCGACATCGTAAGGATCGCGAATCGCGATACCGTACGAATCGGCCAGATTGATCTTCAAGGTCTCAGGATTGTTCATCTGGATGATTCGGTAGTAGTTGTCGAAAAGCCGGCGGGGTTGCTTTCTATCGGTTCGGGGGCGGAGAAAGAGAAGACCGCGCATCGGATACTCAATGAATATCTGAAGGCGCTCGTGAAATCGGATTCCCAGCAAGCGTTTATCGTCCATCGCCTGGATCGCGAGACCTCCGGGCTGATTATATTTGCACGAAGCGAAGTTATTCAGACGACGCTTCAGCGGGATTGGAAGAGCGTCACGAAGAAATATCTGGCGGTGGTCGAGGGCGTGCCGCCGAACTCGCGGGGAACGCTCAAGGACAATCTGCTCGAGACCGGATCGCTGCTTGTTCGGCGAGTCAGCAAAGGCGGTGAGCCGGCAATCACGCACTATCTTGTACGTGACAGCCGGGGAGACTTCTCGCTCCTCGAGATCACTCTCGAAACCGGACGCAAGCATCAGATTCGCGTGCAGCTTGCGGGCATCGGACATCCTGTCGCCGGAGATGGGAAATATGGCGCGCGGACCGACCCCGCGCGGCGGCTGGCGCTCCATTCCTGCATGCTATCCTTCACTCATCCCGTTTCGGGCGCACGCATGGAGTTTCGCAGCGCTCTGCCACAGCGGCTTCAGGCGCTTGTCGGTCGCGGCCGGGCGCCGCGGGCGCGAATTGAATAGAACGATTCGTGCGCGGCGAGACAGTCGCCGGATTGCGAAATCGCCGGCCGCCTTGCCAGTGGCGGCGCTGGCCTTTACAAACCATGATGAACCGGTTCTCATGTCACTTGGGCGCCGGCCGCTCGGCGGCGCCATCCATTTAAAAGACTTTGCCGCCAATAGTGCGGTCACAGGAGAAATAGAATGAAAGCCGCTGTCTATTATCAGAATGGGAATCCTGAAGTTCTTAAATACGAAGATGTTGCGGACCCGGTATGCCATCCGAAGGGAGTGGTTATTCGCGTCGAGGCGGTTAGTATCGAAGGCGGCGACACGCTGAATCGATGGCGCGGCGCATTGCTGACAAAGCCGCATATCGTCGGATACCAGGCGGCGGGCGAAATTGTCGAGGTGGGAGCCGAGGTGAGCGATCTCCGCGTCGGGCAGAAGGTCACCACCGTTTATAACTTTGGCTCGCACGCGGCGCTGCGTCCGGTTCCGGCGCGCAATGCGTGGCCGGTGCCGGCGGGATTCGATATCAAGCTGGCGGCGGCGATACCGGTTCCATTCGGCACCGCCGACGATTGCCTGTTCGAGTTCGGCCATCTGAAGGCGGGCGAGACTGTGCTGGTGCAAGCCGGCGCGAGTGGGGTCGGCGTTGCCGCGATCCAGCTCGCCAAGCGCGCGGGCGCCACGGTGCTGGCGACGGCGTCGAGCGATGAGCGCCTGGAGCGGTTGAAGCCGCTCGGCCTCGATCACGGAATCAACTATCGCAGAGACAAGGTCGCGCAGTCGGTGATGAAAATCACCGGTGGCAAGGGCGTTAACCTGGTGGTCGATCCGGTCGGCGGTGAGACGCTGCAGGGCAGTATCATGTCGCTGGCCTACCGCGGACGAATTTCGATGGTAGGTGCGGCAGGGCGCGAGGCGATGACGGTCGACGTGTCGCCGCTGATGGCGGGGAACCGGTCGCTCACCGGAGTGTTTCTGGGCGCCGAGATAGCAACTGATCGCGCGCACAACATGATCCAGCGGCTCATTGATGAAGCCGCGCGCGGGGAATTCAAAGTAGTAATCGACAAAACGTTTCCGCTCTCAGAGGCGGCCGCCGCGCATGCCTATATCGAAAGCCGGCAAGCAGTCGGCCGAGTGCTATTGATTCCATAGTCCGTGCGTCCGCGGCTGCAATAGCAAAAGAAACCGCCGCTCCTCCGGTTGGAGGAGCGGCGGTTGGTTAATGACAGCCAGTGCTTCCGCTTACGGAATCAACGGTCCGAACGTGTCTCCGGCAGGCGCGGTAAGGCCAGTGTTGCTGCCTGAGATCAGAACCTCTGGTTTGATCGCGCCACCCGTTGTCAGCTCGCCGGGATCGTAGATGGCGATACTGAACGGCGAGATCGAGTTAGCCGCGGCAAGATTCCCGAAAAGGTCCAAGGCGATGCCGTTGGGCGAATTGAGGCTCGGCACTTTCTTTACGTTGATCGGAGTTAGCGTTACCGCGGGCGCCGGGCTTCCCGAGGCTGCAAGATCAGCCGCCGAGAACTCGACCACCGTGTTCGGAGCATTGGCGTTGCTCGACCGCAGATCGCCGCCCGTGTCGAAAATCAGGGCCCATGGTCCTTGGATAGCACTGTTGGCGTTACTCAAGACAACGTCCGGTACGGCAAGATTGGCTCCGCCGGTGGTCAGAACCGTTTCCACGGTTGTGTTGTCAAACTCGAAAATGTTGGTATCGCCGTTATTGGCGACCCACAAATCGCCGGAAGAATCAAAAACGATACCAAGCGGACCGCTGAAGAGATCGGCTCCAGTGGCGGTAAGAGTCGCATGGGGAACCACGTCTCCCGAAACCGCTAACTGAGACGAGGAGAATACATTTACGTCGCCGGCGCTGTTATCGGTGACCCACAGATTGCCGGTCGAATCGAATACCGCCTGCTGCGGAAAGCCCAGCGGGGGACTGCCGGCGGTGTCGGTGATTACTACCGCGGGCGTAAGAGTCAGTGAACCGCCTGGCGCCAATTGCGCCGCGGTGAATTCATCCAGTGCGGGCGCAGTAGCTCCGGTCGAGGTGGTGGCCAGGTTGCCTCCATCTATCACCCACAAATCGCCCTCGGAATCGAATACCACTCCTTGCGCCGAAATGAAGCCCGTGCTGGTGACGGTGACCGAGACTGTCGGCGTGATGTTAGGAGTGTGCGAGGTAAACGGAGAGATAAACTCCAGAACGTTCGTTCCGTTCGCAACCCATAAGCCTCCGGAGACGTCAAAAGAGAAATGGTGTGGCTTAAATGAAGAAGACGACGAACTGTTGCACGCGGCCACTGCGATCGTCATTACGATTCCGAGAACACACAGCGAAGCCGTCAATACGCGTGCGAGACCGCCGCGTCCGGAAAGTGTTTCCGAGAGCCTGCGTTCCTTACTCATCTGCCCCTCCTGCATTGTGTTGATTACTCACTACTAAACCTCGATCAGTCAGAATCGTGCTGTTATTCTGTGGGCGCGAGTAGTCGCGCCGGAAGAAGGCCGATTCAGCAGGAGACGTTTGCCGCCTCCGCTTTGTCTTCTCTCGAGATGTTCCCGGAATTTCCTCGATTGTGTTTTATTGATTTCGGAAAAATCGAAATGTGAAATCAGGCCGATCGCCGCAGCGACCATTGAGCGGTGCACTCCCGCGAAAAGCCCGCGACTCCCGATTGTGCTGCGCGGATTCATTAAAGCCAATTGGTCCGACCAAGTTCAAACGACCGCGACGCCACAATCAGAGGCGTGAGCGTGCGATGCGTGCTGATGTCCGTTGATGCTCTCTTGAAAAGGTGTAGTCGGACGAACACAGGCAGTCAACAGGAATTGACAGTGAGAGTAAACTATTTTGGGGCCGTCACTGAGATGAGTCGAGGAGGGAATTAGCAATTGAAAGCAGAGCGGTCGTCGAGCGCGTATTTCGTGGAAATTTGCCGTGGTATGGGGGTTTCCACGGCAAATGCTGGATACTGTCGGCTTACTAGCAGTTACGCCGACTATATCAGCCGACGAATCAGATTGCGGTCCCGCGCAGATCTGGCGCGAGGCCATTACCCATTAAGTCTATGAAGTTGCCGGAGTAAAACCGCTGTTTTGCGGCCTCCGGCGTGTCCTTCATCGCATCTTCGAATCGCTTGATTGGATTTCGTCCGCCCTCGACGTGCGGAAAATCCGACGAGAACATACATACTTCGTCGCCCGAGTTCGCGATAATCCAGCCGGTGTCCTCGGCGGGATAGGGCGTAACACGCACCTGCCGGCGCACGAACTCGCTCGGCCGTATCGACATCTTCTTGAGCCGGTCTTCATTCTTGATGAACGCGGTGTGCGCGGAATCCATCGCGCGCATCCATCCGGGCAGCCACGACGCGCCCTGCTCGATCACGCCGAACTTGAGCCGCGCAAAACGGTCGAGCACGCGATCGAAGATCATCGTCGCCAGCGTCTGCATCGGCGGATACGGAATCGCCATGTAATCGACCGAGCGAAAGTTGCCGTCGCCGCCATGAAAATCAGGCACTGGCGGCATCCCGTTGACGAAGTAGTCAGGCGAGAGCAGCGGACCGCCGCCGCCGACGTGAAATAGAATCGGAATTCCAGCTTCCTGCGCCTGCGCCCATACTGGGTCGAGGCCGATGTGGCTCGGCGAATGACCTTTGGGGCATCGCGACGGGATGAGCAGCGCCTTGGCGCCGAGCGCGATCGCCTCGCGCGCGATCGTGGCGGCCTCGGCAAAGTCGGCCAGCGGCACGTAGCACGAAGCGAGCAAGCGGCGGTCGATCGAGCAGAAGTCGATCATGGCGCGATTGAATCCACGCGCGACCGCCGCGCGCTTCTTCGGATCGTCGCCGTATTCGAGACCCAGCAGGCCGAGGAACGTGGTGGTGAAGACGAGCTGGCTCTTGAAGCCCAGGCAATCGAGCGCGCGCGGACGATCCTCGCGCCGCCACGAGCCGAGCGCCTCATAATTCTTGCGCAGCAGAATCTGGCGCTCGCCTTCGGCGCGCCATGCGGGATCGTCGTGGCGGCCGCGCACGAGCGCAAAGAGGTCGCGTCCGCTTTTTTCGCCAAGCGCGCTGAACAGGTTCTGGCGTTTGACTTGCCGCGCGTAATCCTCCTCGACGTAGCCGTCGAGAAAGTCCGGCGCCTCCATGATATGCGCGTCGGCGTCGTGTATCGTGCGTCCTTCAACGTATGGCATGGCGTTCCTCTCTGCTCGGCGAAGATCCGGGAACCAAGTTTAGACGATTTAGGCCCGGCCCGTGAACTCCCGCGATCGCCGCGGCGACGGTCCGACTTTTCGCCGCGGATGCGCTACGATAGTTGCTCGCGTGGCTGCTGGGCGCACATCCAGGGTGACTTTCGATGCTGAAGAAGACGACGGTAGAAGAATTGGCGCGGCGGCTCGCCGAATCCGAACGGACGCGGCGCCAGATTCGGCAATTCTCGCTCGAATATCCGGGAATCACGATCGATGATGCGTACGCGATTCAGCGTGAATGGGTCGCGCTGAAAATCGCCGCCGGACGCAAGCTCCTGGGCCACAAGATCGGACTCACGTCCAAGGCGATGCAGGCGTCGTCGCAGATAAGCGAGCCGGATTACGGCGCGCTGCTCGACGACACGTTCTTCGCCGACGGCGGCGAGATTCCTTTCCAGCGCTTTATCGTGCCGCGGGTCGAGGTCGAGCTGGCCTTCGTCCTTGGCAAGCCGCTCAGCGGCCCGAACTGCTCGATCTTCAACGTGCTCAGCGCGGTCGATTACGTGGTTCCCGCGCTCGAGATCATCGACGCGCGGATCCATCAGATCGATCCGCAAACCAAAGTTCCGCGCAAAGTCTTCGATACGATTTCCGACAACGCCGCGTGCGCGGGAATAGTGATCGGAGGCCGTCCAATCCGTCCGCTCGAAGTGGACCTGCGATGGGTCGCCGCGGTGCTGTATCGCAACGGCGAACTCGAGGAATCTGGAGTCGCCGCCGCGGTGCTGAATCATCCGGCAAACGGCGTCGCGTGGCTCGCCAACAAGCTCGCCGCGCACGGCGAGAGCCTGAGCGCAGGCGAGATTATTCTGGGCGGATCGTTCACACGTCCTATTGCAGCTTCGCCCGGCGACGTTTTTCACGTCGATTATCGGGAGCTAGGATCGATCTCGTGCCGCTTCTCACGCGAGTAAAAGACTCAACTCGCGCGGAAGTTCGGCGCATCATGAGGGGTGGAGTATTGATGCCGATGGAAACCGAAACTGATATCGATCCCGAGGAAACCGGCGAATGGCTCGACGCGATGGACGCGGTGATCGACGCCGAAGGCGTTGATCGGGGCCATTTCCTGCTCGAGAACCTGATCACCAAAGCGCGCGCGAAGGGCGCGTTTCTTCCCTACAACGCGAACACGCCCTATGTGAACACAATTCCGGTCGAGCTCGAGCCGCGTTCGCCGGGTAATCGCGAAATCGAGCGCCGCATCCGGTCGATCATCCGATGGAACGCGGTCGCGATTATCCTGCGCGCCAACGCTGTCACCTCGGAGCTGGGCGGGCATATTGCGAGCTTTCAATCGGCGGCAACCCTTTACGATATCGGCTTTGGCCATTTCTGGCGCGCGCCGGCGCAGAATCATGGCGGCGATCTGATCTATATCCAGGGACACTCGTCGCCGGGTATTTACGCTCGCGCGTTTCTCGAGGGTCGCCTCTCCGAGCAGGACCTTCTCAGATTCCGGCGCGAAGCCGACGGTAAAGGCCTCTCGTCGTATCCGCATCCGTGGCTGATGCCGGAGTTCTGGCAGTTTCCAACCGTGTCGATGGGGCTTGGACCCCTGATGGCAATCTACCAGGCGCGCTTCATGAAGTACCTGCAAGGCCGCGGCCTCGCCGACATGGGCGACCGCAAGGTGTGGGCCTTCATGGGCGACGGCGAGATGGACGAGCCCGAATCGCTCGGCGCGATCTCGCTTGCCTCGCGCGAGAACCTGGACAACCTGATCTTCGTGATCAACTGCAATCTCCAGCGCCTCGACGGACCGGTGCGCGGCAACGGCAAGATCATCCAGGAGCTCGAGGCCGACTTTCGCGGCGCCGGATGGAACGTGATCAAGGTCATTTGGGGCAGCAACTGGGACGCGCTGCTCGCGCGCGACAAGACCGGGCTGCTCCACAAGCGGATGGAAGAATGTGTGGACGGCGAGTATCAGGCGTTCAAGGCGAAGGACGGCGCGTACGTGCGCCGCGAGTTCTTCGGCAAATATCCGGAACTGCTCGAGATGGTTTCCGGGATGACCGACGACGAAGTCTGGCAACTGCGCCGCGGCGGTCACGATCCGGTCAAGATATACGCCGCCTATGCGGCCGCGGTCGCGCACCAGGGACAGCCCACCGTGATTCTCGCCAAGACGGTGAAGGGCTACGGGATGGGCGCGTCGGGCGAAGGTATGAATATCGCCCATCAGGCCAAGCACATGACATTGCCGGCGCTGAAGAACTTTCGCGACCGTTACAAGATTCCCGTGCCGGACGATCAGATCGCGAACGCGCCGTTTTATCGCCCGCCCGAAGATAGCGAGGAAGTCCAATACCTGAAAAACCGGCGCGCGGCGCTCGGCGGACCGATTCCGCAGCGTCGGCGCAAATCAGTCGCGCTCGAAATTCCGCCGCTCGCCACGTTCGAGGCGCAGCTCAAGGGCACCGACGATCGGGAAATCTCAACTACGATGGCGTTTGTGCGGATTCTCGCCACGCTCATCCGCGACAAGAATATCGGCAATCGCGTCGTGCCGATCGTGCCCGATGAATCGCGCACCTTTGGGATGGAAGGGATGTTCCGGCAACTCGGGATTTTTTCGCAGGTCGGACAGCTCTACAAGCCCGAAGACGCGGGCCAGTTGATGTTCTATCGCGAGCATCAGCAGGGCCAGATTATCGAGGAAGGGATCAACGAGCCGGGCGCGATGTCGTCATGGATCGCGGCGGCGACTTCCTACAGCACGCACAACCTGCCGATGATTCCGTTCTACATTTTCTATTCGATGTTCGGATTTCAGCGCGTCGGCGATCTTGCCTGGGCCGCCGGCGACTCGCGATCCCGCGGGTTTCTGCTCGGCGGCACCGCGGGCCGCACCACGCTCAACGGAGAGGGCTTGCAGCACGCCGACGGGCATAGCCACCTGGCCGCTTCGACCATTCCAAATTGCGTCGCCTATGACCCGGCCTATTCATACGAGCTCGCCGTGATCATCCACGACGGATTGCGCCGGATGCTGCATGAACAGCAAGACGTTTTCTACTACATCACGCTCATGAACGAGAACTACGTGCATCCACCGATGCCCGAAGGCGCGCGCGAGGGAATTCTCAAAGGGATGTACCTGCTGCGCGACGGCGGCGCCGCAAAAGCTCCGCGCGTGCAGTTGATGGGTTCGGGAACGATCCTGCGCGAGGTGCTGGCCGGAGCCGACCTCTTGCGCGACGACTTCGGTATCGCCGCCGACGTGTGGAGCGTGCCGAGCTTCACCGAGCTGCGGCGCGAGGGCCTCGAGGCTGAGCGCTGGAACATGCTTCATCCCACCAGCCCCCAGCGCAAAAGCCACGTCGAGACCTGCCTGGAGGGCAGGCAAGGTCCGGTGGTGGCGGCCAGCGACTATATCAAGACGTTTGCCGATGAGATTCGCCCCTTCGTCGGACGGCGCTATCGCGTGCTCGGGACCGACGGCTACGGGCGCAGCGACTATCGCGCACAACTGCGCAAATTCTTCGAGGTCGATCGCCATTGGGTCGCGCTCGCCGCGCTCAAGAGCCTCGCCGACGAAGAGCAGATTCCCGCTTCGCGGGTCGCCGACGCGATCAAGAAGTACGAAATCGACCCCGAGAAACCCAGCCCGGTTACGGTGTAGAGCGCGACGATGGGAACGCTGATCGACGTCAAAGTTCCGGACATCGGCGACTTCACCGACGTGGACGTGATCGAGGTGATGGTCAAGCCGGGCGACCG
>DATLTX010000027.1:0-2813 GCA_035533435.1 Binataceae bacterium (SeqCode) | reverse complement strand
TCAGGCGGAACTCGCGAGTCCGAGCAGGAAAGGATCGATGCGAACGGAGTCTGGTGGTTATTGGCAAGACACACGCGGCGCCCCGTATCTTCGCCCGGGTGCTCCTGGTCTCCCAACGCCCACCGGGCGTTGCCATCCATCAGAGCGGTTAACGCGGCGGCAGGAGTCGTGGGGGCCTCGGGGTTGCAGACTACGTCGTTCGCCAGCACTTCGTCGCGCCGGATCATTGGCGAGACCGCGGTCATCAGAACGGTTAGTGCGCCGAGCCGTAACAGCCCCCGCCTGCTAATCGAATCAGGGCGCGCGGTTGTCATGAGTCCTCCTTTAGCTTCACTTTCGTCCGCGAGTTTCATCTAAAGAATGTTCCTTCCTGAAATTCCAGTTTTATACACGACAGAGTCGATCAACGCCAATGACTGCATTGGTGCGCGGGATATCCTTGTCAAATTGCTAGTTCACTGAGAAAAGGAAATCCGGGATCAAAACACCTCCTGGCCGCCGCAGTGGTCGGAGCCGCCGCCGGCGCGGAAGGTCGCGCTGTGCTGATCGTAAAAGACCCGCTCGAAATAGCAGAATTGCTCGGCCTGCGCGGGCCCCTTGTAGACAATGCGGATATGCACCTGCATCTTCGAATTTCCCGATACGACGGCCTGATAAACGTCCGGCGTGAGATAGCTATAAAAGTAGTGCGGGACGCCGGGCGAGAGAATCCCGGTATCCATCGTGGTCATTTCGCCGTCGGCGTTCTTGACGATTTTGCCATCGACGATGCTGTGGACGCTGACCAGGGCGCCGAGCGCCGGAATTCTGCCAAAGTTGGTGAAATTCACCGCGACGCGCGGACTCGGCGATTGACGCTGTTCGAACGCCACCGACCCAACCCCCATGAACGGACGGTCCGATACCGCGAACACCATCCGCGTCACTTGCGCCGTGCGCCACGTCGCGTAGGCGCTGAACCCGGTCGCGAGCACCATCAGCAGCGCCATGAAATCGGCCACCCTGATCGCGCGACCGACGCGGATCAGTTGCGAGCGCTCACGCTGCTCGAGCTTGCGTTCGCGATCGAGTTCGCGCGCCAGATCGGCGGCCTGTTCGCCGTCGGCGCTCTGGCTATCCTTTCGCTCCTCTTCTTTCATGCCGTGTCCCCCGGCCCCTGCGCCGATCGTTCGCGATTCCCGAGAGCCCCGATTCTCCTTCTATGGCGTGGCGAACCAAAGCACGGACAGCGGCGGCAGCTCGATCGCGATCGAGAACGGGAACTCGTGCCACGGCTGCGCCTGCGCCTCGACGCCGCCGAGATTACCGACGTTGCCGCCGCCGTAGACACCGGCGTCGGTATTCAGGATTTCGCGGTACCATCCTGATGCCGGCACTCCGACCCGGAAGCGGCTGCGATGCACCGGCGAGAAGTTGCACACGCATACGACTTTCGCGCCGCTCGAAGGCGCGATACGTATGAACGAAATCACATTGTCGGCGGCGTTGTCGGCGTCGATCCAGCGGAAACCCGCCGGATCGGTGTCGGCCTCCCACAGCGCCGGATACTCGCGATAGACGCGGTTGAGATCGCGCACCAGAGTGCGCAGGCCGCGATGCGCCGGGTAGCCGAGCAGGTGCCATTCGAGGCTCGAGTCGTGATCCCATTCGGACCACTGGCCGAACTCGTTGCCCATGAAGAGATGTTTCTTGCCCGGGCGCGCCCACATGTAGCCGTAAAGCGCGCGCAGATTGGCAAAGCGCTCGGCAACGCCGCCCGGCATCTTGTCGAGCATCGCGCGCTTGCCGTGTACGACCTCATCGTGCGACAGCGGCAGCATGAAGTTCTCGCTCCAAGCGTAGAGCATCCCGAAGCTCAGATTGCGATGGTGCCATTTGCGATAGATGGGATCGAGCGCGAAATACTCGAGCGTGTCATGCATCCATCCCATGTCCCACTTGAACCCGAAGCCGAGTCCGCCCACGAAGGTTGGGCGGCTCACTCCGCCCCACGCGGTCGATTCCTCGGCGATCATCACGATGCCGGGATTGAGCGCGTAGGCCTGCTCGTTGAGCGCGCGCAAAAACGCGATCGCGTCCAGATTTTCGCGGCCGCCATAAACGTTGGGAATCCAGTCGCCGTCGCTGCGCCCATAATCGAGATAGATCATCGACGCGACCGCGTCCACGCGCAGGCCGTCGGCGTGAAATTCGCCCAGCCAGTAGAGCGCGCTCGCGATAAGGAAGCTTCTGACCTCGTTGCGCCCGTAATTGAATATGTAGGTGCCCCAGTCCGGATGATTCCCCAGGCGCGGATCTTCGTGCTCGTAAAGCGCGGTGCCGTCAAAGCGCCCCAGGCTGAATTCATCCTTCGGGAAATGCGCCGGCACCCAGTCCAGGATCACGCCAATTCCGCGCCGATGCATCGCGTCGATCAGGTAACGCAAGTCGTCGGGCGTGCCGAATCGCGCGGTGGCCGCAAAATATCCGCTCACCTGGTAGCCCCATGATCCGGTGAACGGATGCTCCATCACCGGCATCAGCTCGACGTGCGTAAAGCCCATCTCCTGCACGTAGTCGCCGAGCTCGAGCGCAAGCTCCCGGTAACTGAGCCATCGATTGCCCTGTTCCGGAACCCGGCGCCACGAACCCAGGTGCACCTCGTAAATCGAAACCGGCAGCTTGCTCAGTTCGCCCGCGGCGCGCGACTTGAGCCACTCGGCATCGCCAAATTGGTAGTTCGATTGGTAAACGATCGACGCGGTTTCCGGCGGCGCTTCCATCCGCGTCGCAAACGGATCGCTCTTGAGCAGCAGCGACCCGTCGCCGGTGCG
>DATLTX010000026.1:0-11719 GCA_035533435.1 Binataceae bacterium (SeqCode) | reverse complement strand
CGGACCAGATCGCGGTTCATGTTCCCGATGAACTCGATCGGAATTTCCTTGGGGCAGACCGCCTCGCATTCGCCATGATTGGTGCAGCTTCCAAACAGCTCGCGCGACATGGCCGTCACCATGTTCAGGGTTCGCTGATCGCGCTGCGGCTGGCCTTGTGGCAGCGAATTCAGATGGGTGAGCTTCGCGGCGGTGAACAGCATCGCGGCGGCGTTGGGACACGCGGCGACGCACGCGCCGCAGCCGATGCACGCGGCGGCGTCGAACGCGGTCTCGGAAGATTCCTTGGGAACCAGGGTCGCGTTCGCCTCGGGTGCGCTGCCGGTGGCCGCGCTGATGAACCCGCCGGACTGGATGATGCGATCGAATGCCGAGCGATCGACGATCAGATCGCGGAGGATGGGAAAGGCGCGCGCGCGCCACGGCTCCAGCGTCAGCGAATCGCCATCTTTGAAAAACCGCATCGAGAGCTGGCAAACCGTCGTGCCGCGGCGTCCGCCGTGCGCGGCCCCATTAACCAGAAATCCGCACGAGCCGCAAATGCCCTCGCGGCAGTCGTGCTCGAAGGCGACGGGCGCCTCGCCGCGCGCGGTCAGATCCTCGTTCAAGACATCCAGCATCTCGAGGAATGACATGTCCGCCGTGATGCCTGCGACCCGATAATCCTTGAACTGGCCGGGCGCGCCGGCGCTGGCCTGCCGCCAGATTTTGAGCTTCAGATCCATCGCTACTTGTAGCTCCGTTGAGTGAGGTGAACGTACTCGAAGGCGAGCGGTTCCTTGTGCAGGGCGGGGGGCTGTCCGTCGCCTTTCCATTCCCACGCCGCGCAGTAAGAGAAGTTCGCGTCGTCGCGCTTGGCTTCGCCCTCGGGCGTCTGACTCTCGATTCGGAAATGGCCGCCGCAAGATTCGGTTCGATGCAGCGCGTCGATGCACAAAAGTTCAGCCAGCTCGAAGAAGTCCGCGACCCGTCCCGCCACTTCCAGCGACTGGTTCAGCTCTTCGCCGGTGCCGACTACGCGCAGGTTCTGCCAGAACTCCTCGCGCAGCTTGCGAATTTCAGCCAGCGCATGGCCGAGGCTCGCGTCGGACCGCGCCATCCCGCAGTCATCCCAGAGCAGTTTGCCGAGTTGGCGATGAAACGATCCGGCGCTGCGCTTGCCATTGATCGAGAGCAACTTCGCGACTCGATTGGCGACTTCGGCGCGCGCCTCCGCGAATGCCGGATGCGAAGTATCGACCTTCGCCGGCGTATTGGACGCGATATAGTCGGGCACGGTGTAGGGCAGCACGAAGTAACCGTCCGCAAGCCCCTGCATCAGCGCACTGGCGCCGAGGCGATTGGCGCCGTGGTCGGAGAAGTTGGCTTCGCCGCCAACAAACAATCCGTTGATGGTTGACATCAGGCGGTAGTCAACCCACAGACCGCCCATCACGTAATGCACCGCCGGATAGATGCGCATCGGCACGCGGTAGGCATTCTCGCCGGTGATCTGCTCGTACATATCGAACAGGTTGCCGTATTTCTCGCGCACTTGATCGACGCCCATGCGCCCGATGGCGTCGCGAAAGTCCAGATATACGCCCTGGCCCGACGCCCCGACGCCGCGGCCCTCGTCGCAGACTTCTTTGGCATTGCGCGACGCGACGTCGCGCGGCACCAGATTGCCGAAGCTTGGGTAGCGCCGTTCGAGATAGTAGTCGCGTTCCGGTTCCGGGATTTCGTCGGGCGGGCGATGGTCGCCCTTGCGCTTTGGCACCCACACCCGGCCGTCGTTGCGCAGCGACTCCGACATCAGGGTGAGCTTGGACTGATGCTCGCTGGTCACCGGGATGCAGGTCGGATGGATCTGCGTGAAACACGGGTTCGCAAACAGCGCGCCGCGCCGATGCGCCCGCCAGATCGCGGTGCAATTCGACGCCTTGGCGTTGGTCGAGAGGTAGAAGACATTCGAGTAGCCGCCCGTGGCAAGCACCACCGCGTCGGCCGCGTGACAATCGATCGCACCAGTCACAAGGTTACGCGTCACGATTCCCCGCGCCTTGCCGTCCACGATTACCAGGTCGAGCATTTCGCTGCGCGGATGCATCCGCACCGTGCCGGCGGCGATCTGCTCTTCGAGCGCCTGATAGGCGCCGAGCAGCAACTGCTGCCCGGTCTGGCCGCGCGCATAGAAGGTGCGGGAAACCTGCACGCCGCCAAACGAACGCGTGTCGAGCAGGCCGCCGTACTCGCGTGCAAAGGGCACGCCCTGCGCGACGCACTGGTCGATGATGTTCACGCTGAGCTGCGCGAGCCGGTACACGTTGGCCTCGCGCGAACGGAAGTCTCCGCCCTTGACCGTGTCGTAGAACAGGCGCATGACGCTATCGCCGTCGTTGCGATAGTTCTTTGCGGCGTTGATGCCGCCCTGTGCCGCAATCGAATGTGCGCGGCGGGGGCTATCGTGGAATGAGAAGCATTCGACCCTGTAGCCCTGCTGCCCAAGAGAGGCTGCCGCGGCGGCGCCCGCGAGCCCCGAACCGACGATGATAACCGTGTACTTGCGGCGATTGGCCGGGTTGACCAGCTTCATCTCGAACTTGCACTTGTCCCATGCCTGTTCGATCGGGCCGGACGGAATTCTTGCATCAAGCATCTTTTCGTATCCTTAGTGAATCCAGTCCTCAGTGAATCCAGCCCGCCAGAACCGCAACCGGCACCGAAACGAACCCAACGAACACCACCGCCGCGATCAACCGCGATACCAGCCTGAGCGTTGTTTCGTTACGCGCGGTGCTCCAGCCAAGCGTCTGTAACATGCTCCAGATTCCGTGGTCGAGATGCAGGAACAGCGCGCACATCGCAAGGATGTAAAACACCGCAACCGGCCACACCGAGAACCCGGCCACCACGTTCGAATAGACGTGCAGCTCCCGGAACTGGCCCGGCTGGAACCCGACCACGCCCAGCGTGAAGTGCAGAATGTGGAACACGATGAAGATCGCGAGCAACGCTCCGCCCCAGCGCATCGATCGCGCCGCGAACGAAGTCTCGAGATCCTTGCGGTCCGCGTATGCGATCGGACGCGCCTGCCAGTTCATGCGCGTGAGCTGCACGGCGGCGATGATGTGCAGGGTCGCGCTGGTCAGCAGGACTATTCGCATGAGCCAGAGCGCGTCACCGTAGCCGAGCTCCGGCATCCCAACCTCGCGCAGAAAGCGCGAGTACGCGTCGATTTGCGCGGCGCCGGCAAAAATCTTCAGATTTCCCAGCACGTGCGCGATCACAAAACCGATCATGATCACGCCGGTCACCGCCATCACGACTTTCTTGCCGATGACGGTGCGCCACAGCTCTACCAATGAGTTCGATCCAAATACGGCGGGACGTTCGGCGACCTGGCCGGTCTGCGCAACCGGCTCGCCTGCCACACTCGACGATGCCATCTCAGCGATCCTGCCTTTCTCCAGTTTCTATCAGTGCGGCTTATCCGGTTTTCAAGTCACACGCTGCATTTCTTATCTTAGTGATAGCGCTTCTGCAATCCCGGGAATAGCGCCCTTCGAACTCGCCGCGCCGCGTGCCGATTCGCTCGCGCGTTCATCCGCGCCAGACGGACCCACCGGGAAATTCGAGCTGGGCAAGCGACTGCGGCAACATCTCGGCGCTGTAGCCAGCGTCGGCCGGAACGACGTAGCGTCCGCGGAGCACGTGGACCGGATGCTTGAAGTACTCGTGCCCGTGATCGGCGAATTCGATCATGCGGTTTTCCAGACTGGCGCTCACGCAGACGTAATCGATGAGCGAGATATGTTGCACGTACTCGCACAGCCCGATTCCCCCCGCGTGCGGACATACCGGCAAGCCGAACTTCGCCGCCAGCAGCAATACCGCCATCACCTCGTTCAGTCCTCCGAGCCTGCACGAGTCGAGCTGGCAAAAATCGATCGCCCCCGCCTGCATGAGCTGCTTGAACATCACGCGGTTGGCGCAATGCTCCCCGGTCGCGACTCCGATCGGCCTGACCGCGCGGCGTATCGCGGCGTGACCGAGGATATCGTCGGGGCTGGTCGGCTCCTCGATCCAGAGCAGGTTGAACGGCCGCAGCGCCTTGATCTGCTCGATTGCCTCGCCGACGTCCCAGACCTGGTTGGCGTCAGCCATCAGCGTCGCATCGGCGCCGATCTCCTGGCGCATCAAGGTGGCGCGATGGATGTTCTCTTCGCGGTTCAGCCCGACTTTCATCTTGAAACGAGTCCAGCCGTCCTTGAGCGCCTCGCGGCACAGCGCGCGCACTTTATCGTCGGGATAACCAAGCCATCCTGCCGAGGTGATGTAGGCGGGATAGCCGTCGCGGCGCATCTCGGCTTCGCGAGCGGCGCGTGTCGCGAGATTGCGGTGCAGGATTTCGAGCGCCTGAGCACGCGTGAGCGCGTCGGAGAGGTAACGAAAATCGACGCACGCGACGAATTGCTCCGGCGTCATGTCCGCGACCAGCTTCCACACCGGCTTGCCTTCCGACTTCGCGTACAGGTCCCACACGGCATTGACCACCGCCGCCGTCGCAAGGTGCAGCACGCCCTTTTCGGGACCGAGCCAGCGAAGTTGGCTCTCATTGGTGAGACTTCGCCAAAAGCCGTTGAAATCGGCGGCGATCTGCTCGAGCGTCACGCCGACGACCAGGTGGCGCAGCGCCTCGATCGCTTTGATCACTACTTCGGTGCCGCGACCGATCGTGAAGGTCAAGCCGTGACCCTCAAGTCCGTCGCCCGCGTCGGTTTTCAGCACTACGTAGGCCGCGGAGTAGTCGGGATCCTTGTGCACCGCGTCGGAACCCGCCAGCGTGCGCGAAGTCGGCGTCCGAATGTCGCGGGCGACGAGGTCGATGATCCTGCGGGCCATTGTCGGTACCTCAGCGCGGCATGGTAGCATCACGGCGACGCGCGATGGCAACCGAATTGGCAGCACTCGACGATCTGCGCCAGCGCTGGCCTTCTACTCACGCACCGCGGCCAATCGTCGTGATCGGAGCCGGCAGTATCGTGCGCGATGCGCACCTGCCGGTCTATGCGCGGCTTAACTTTCCGGTCGCCGGGATTTTCGATTTGAATCGCAATGCGGCGCGCGAAAGAGCCGCCCAGTTCAAGCTGGCGCGCGTGTTCGACTCGCTCGAGCAGGCCGCCGCGGTCGAAGGTGCGATCTTCGACCTCGCGGTGCCGCCCGGCGCTATCGCCGAGACTCTGGCAAAGCTGCCGACGCGCGCGGCCGTGCTGATGCAAAAGCCGATGGGCCGCGACCTGGCCGAGGCGCGCCAGATCCTTGCGCTATGCCACGAACGCGAGCTTGCCGCCGCGGTGAATTTCCAGCTTCGCTTTGCGCCGAATATGCTCGCGCTCGGCGACGCGATCGCACGCGGCTTGCTCGGCGATATCACCGATATCGAGGTCCGTATCGTGCTCCATACACCGTGGGAGTATTGGGCGTTTCTGCGTGACGCGCCGCGGCTCGAGGTGCTGATGCATTCGATTCACTACCTCGATCTGATTCGCTCGATTGCCGGCCAGCCGCGGGGAGTCTATTGCAAGGGCGCGCGGCATCCGGCAACGCCCGGCTTCGCCGACGCGCGCACCACGATCATTCTTGATTATGGCGACGCGATTCGCGCGAGCCTGACGATGAATCACGCGCATCGCTTCGGCCCCAAACACGCCGTCTCGGAAATCAAGCTCGAAGGAACTCGCGGCGCCGCGCTCGCAAAAATGGGCGTGAATCTCAACTATCCGCACGGCGAGCCCGACGCGCTCGAAATCGCTACCGAAGGACAGCTGTGGCGATCGGTCGCACTGCGCGGTTCATGGTTTCTGGAGGCGTTCGAGGGTCCGATGGCGAACCTGCAGCGTTTCGTCGCGGGCGAGGACGCCGCGCTGGTCTCAGGCGTCGAAGACGCTATCGGCACGATGGCGTTAGTCGAAGCTTGTTACGCCTCGAGCGCGCACGGGGCGACCCCGATTCCCCGCCCCTGAGAATCGGAGAATCCACAGATTACACAGATTTTCACAGATTAAGAGCAGCAGCGCGGACGCGCCGCTGTGAAGATCTTTTCCAGTCCTAAAATCCGTGAAATCTGTGTAATCTGTGTAATCTGTGGATTCTGCTCTTTCTCCTAATCCCGCGCGGGATTTATCTTCATCTTGATCGGCATGTGCTTGATTCCGCCGACGAAGCTCGAGCGCAGGCGCTCGATCGGCCCCGCCATCTCGGCGTACTCCATGCGCTCGACCAGCTGGCGGAAGATAACCTCGAGTTCGAGCCGCGCCAGATTCGCGCCGAGGCAGAAATGCTCGCCGATTCCGAACGCGATATGCGGATTCGGGTCGCGCCCGATATCGAACTTGAACGGCTCGTCAAATACCTCTTCATCGCGATTCGCCGACGGATAGAACAGGCACACCGATTCTCCCGCTTTGATCTTCCTGCCGCGAATCTCCGTGTCCTCGGTCGCGGTGCGCGCAAACTGGATGACCGGAGTGGTCCATCGCACGATCTCCTCGACTGCGGGCTTGATGAGCGCGGGATTGCGCTTGAGCCTGTCCCATTGATCGCGATTCTCGATCAGCGCGAGCAGGCCGCCGGTCGTCGCGTTGCGCGTGGTCTCGTTGCCCGCGACCACCAGCAAAAGAAAATACGACAGCATCTCGAATTGCGGCATCTTCGCGCCGTTGACGCTCGCCGCGGCGACGATACTGGTGATGTCGTTGGTCGGATGCTTGGTGCGCTCGTCCACCAAATCGGAGAAGTACTGAAACAGGCCCAGCCGTGCGCGCTGGAATGTCTCATCCGAGCTCTTGCCGTCCTGAAATTCCGGGTCGCCGCCGCCGATCGTCTCGTTGGTCCAGCGGAAGAGTTGCTCCCAATCCTTGCGCGGCACGCCCAGCAGCTCGGCGATCACCGCCAGTGGCACGCGCGACGAAACGTCGGTTACGAAATCGCACTGCGTCTTGCCGGTTACCTCGTCCAGAACCTCGCGCGTGATCCGAGCGATCTCGGGCTGCAGCTCGCGCACCGCACGCGGCGTAAAGCGTCTGCTTATGATCGAGCGGTATTCGCCGTGATCGGGCGGATCCATGTTGAGCAGATGCCTGAATGGCGGGACCGGGTCGGGCTCGGCCGGACTGTCGGGCACGAACACCAGCAGCCGCTTGACGATTGAAAACAGCTTGGGCTGTTTGGCCACCGCAACGATATCCGCGTATTTGGTCAGCGCCCAGAACGGATCGGTATGCGGATATTCGGTCCAGTGGACCGGATCATGCTCTCGCAAATAGGTCCATTCGGCGTGCGGGTAGCCGTTTTTGGCGTAGTGGTCGGGGCCGATGAAGTTCAGGTTTTCGAGTGAAAGTTGCTGCTCTGCCATTGGTTGTTTTGCCTTGGCCGAATTGCCGCCATCGTTGATTTGCGCGGCGCCGATGCGCCGATCTATCGGACTTCAGTCTTCCAGCGTAATCGCCTGGCGCGGACACATCCGCATCGCCAGCTTGACCTTTTCCCGGAGCGGCTCGGGCGGACGCTCGAGCAGCAAATGCGCCTTGTCGTCTTCGCGAACGTCAAAGACCTCGGGCGCGGCTTCCATGCAGCGTTGATTTCCCTCACAGAGCTTCAAATCGACGACGACCTTCATGGCATCTCCTGACGAACGCATCTGGCGCTGTGCGCCACGCACAGCCTCAGAGATTAGCGCAGGCGCGCAGATCGAACCAGCCAGCGCGGGATGCAAGACCATCCACGGATTTCACAGATCAACACGGATTGGGCGGGCAGCGCCCAAGCGTCGCTCGCCTATCGGGTTGGAATCTTTTAATCCGTGAAATCCGTGGAATCTGTGGATTGTTTTTTCTGGCTCCGGTTCGGCAATTCAATTCGGCGCTTGACGGATGGCTATCGTTCGGTCTGTGATACAAATTGTCCTTCTCAGCAGACCCCAGGAGAAAGCGCGATGGTTAAGTTCGCAATCTCGATGTTTCCGACCGATTACGCCATTGGGCCAATCGAATTGGCGCTGGCCGCCGAAGCGCGCGGCTTCGAGTCGATCTGGTTTCCCGAGCACACGCACATCCCCGCTTCGCGCAAGACTCCGTTTCCGGGCGGCACCGATCTGCCCAAGGAATATTGGCATACTCATGATCCCTTTGTGGCGCTCGGCGCCGCCGCGGCCGTCACCAAAAGGCTCAGGCTCGGAACGGGAGTATGTCTCGTTATCGAGCGCGACCCGATCGTCCTGGCCAAGGAAGTCGCTTCGCTCGATATGATCTCGGGCGGACGTGTTGAGCTTGGAATCGGCGCCGGATGGAACGTCGAGGAGATGGAAAATCACGGCGCGCTGTTCAAAAAGCGATGGAAGATCGTGCGCGAGAAGATTCTCGCGATGCGCCAGATATGGACTAAGGAAGCCGCCGAGTTTCATGGCGAGTTCGTCAATTTCGATCCGATCTGGTCGTTTCCCAAGCCGGTTCAGCCCGGCGGTCCTCCCATTCTGCTCGGCTCTCAATCCAAGCGCGCTTTCGAGCGTATCGCCGAATATTGCGACGGATGGATGCCGATTAACTTCCCCCGGGCTGACTTCGCCGGCGGCGTCAAGCAGCTTCGCGACGCCGAGAAATCGGCAGGCCGCAAGAAGCTGGGCATCTCGATGTTCGGCGCGTCGTCTAAGGAAGACGAAATCCGGCGCATGGCCGACCTCGGCTTCGACCGGCTGATCTTCTCGCTGCCCGCCGCGCCGCGCGAAATCGTGCTGCCCCTTATGGACAAGTACGCAGGCATAGCTGCTAAGATGCATTGAAGCGCACCCCTCGCATGGCGAGGGTGCTCTGTTGCAATACGGTGCTACCCGAAATCCTGCCCGGCCAACTCTTGGCCGCTGCGGGAGCGGCTTAGTCGAGTTAGTTTATCGACCATGCTTTCCCAGAAATCACGGTACGGACTAAAGGCGATCACGGTCCTCGCCCGCGAATACGGGCAGGGTCCAATCTTGATTTCCGATATCGCGCGGCGCGAGGGTATTCCGCGCAAGTTCCTCGAGCTGATTCTGCTCGAGCTCAAGAACGAGGGAATCCTCCACAGCAAGAAAGGCAAGGGCGGCGGCTATTTTCTCGGGCAGCCTCCGCATCTGGTCAGCGTCGGACACGTGATTCGCACCCTCGACGGCCCGATCGCCCTGCTGCCCTGCGTCAGCAAGACCGCGTATATGCGATGCCGCGAGTGCAGCGACGAGCGCACCTGCGGGATCCGGATGGTGATGCAGGAAGTCCGCGACGCGACGGCGAAGATTCTCGACTCGACCTCCGTCGCCGATATGCTCCGGCGCATCGAATCGGCGGAATCCGGCAAGGAATCGCAGAGTTTTTTCACCTGACCAGGGGTCGCGCGGCGCCGTAGATACGGGATCCTAGCGCGATAAATCCGTTCGTCCTCAAAGCGCGTCGCGATTCCGATTGAGCCGCCGCGGCTGAGTTCCGGCGTCGTTTCGGCGGCGGCGTTTGCGATATACTGGTAACCCTTTCGAGGCGACCGGCGATGAATATCGAGCTTCCGAAAAATCGTGAACGTATCGGCTCTTACAGCCGGCGGACCTTCGTGGCGATCGCGCTTGCGACCCCCGCGATCGTCGCGCTGAAGCTCGCGATCGGCCGCGCCGATAATCTTCAAAACGGTGGCGTTTCGCGGGCGGCGCTCGGCCCAATCCCTAAAGTAAAAATCGTCGAGTTCGCCGACAACGGCGAGCGCAAAGGAGTTGTCTTTGTGGACAAAGTAATTAAAACCGACGCCGAATGGCAGAAAATACTTACTCCCGAGGAATACAAGGTCACGCGCCGCGAAGGCACCGAGCGCGCCTTCTCGGGCAAATACGCCGAGTCGCATGACAAGGGAATCTATCGATGCATCTGCTGCGGCACGGCGCTGTTCAGCTCGGATACAAAGTTCGAATCGGGAACAGGATGGCCGAGCTTCTGGGAACCGATCGCGCAGGAGAACGTCCGTACCAACACCGATAAATCCTTCTTCATGACTCGCACCAAAATAAGTTGCGCGCGATGCGACGCGCATCTGGGCCACGTCTTCGACGACGGTCCCAAACCGACAGGCCTGCGCTACTGCATGAACTCGGCAGCGCTTCAGTTCGTAAAACCCGACGGCGAAAAGGCTTAACCCGCTACGACGCAAGTCGCCATTGGATTAGCGTGTGGCCGGCCCGGTGGTCCTCGAACACCGCTTCCACCGGCGCGTCGAAGCGGACCTCCTGCATCGGGTCGCCGAGCAGATTTCCGACCATCCGGACTCCGCCCGCGTCCTCGAGCTCGACCACGACCACAAGGTACGGGCAAGCGCTCTTGAGCGCGGGATGCGCAGGATGCCAGACGCGTTCCCAGCTATAGATGCGGCCGCGTGCCGACACGCGATGCCATCCCGGGTCGAAGGCATGGCACTTGTGGCAAATCCATTCGGCGGGAAACTGGAACGCCGCGCACCGGGCGCATCGCTGGACCACGATTTCGTGGCGCGTGGCCGCTTCATAAAACTCGCGATCGAGTCCATCGCGAGAGGCCGCCGGCGCCGGCATCCCGTCGGGCAGGTAGGTCTTCGATTTCGCGCCGCCGCCGTCTTCGCTCATCGCAGCTTCCTACTTTCCGTTACCGATGCAGGATCAGATCGCTCACCGGGGCGACCATCGGACCCGATGCGACTAGCGCGATCTCGGCGTCCTTCACCTGGCAGGTCGAGGTTCCGCGCACCTGCCGCGCCGCCTCGATAATCAGTTCGAGTCCGTGCATGTAGCACTCGGCCAGGTTTCCGCCGCTCGTGTTGATCGGCAGCTTTCCGTTCGGCCAGCTCAGATTTTCGACGGTGCAGAAGTGCATCACTTCGTCGGGATGACAAAAGCCGTGCTCGACGATACTGGTCATCACCGCGCCGGTGAAATTCTCGTACACCTGCGCCACATCGACATCTTTCGGCTCGATTCCCGCCATCGCATAGAGCCGCGGCGCCAGCGTTTTGAAATTCGACGTCGTGTAATCGGGAAGATTTTCGGCGCCCGCGCCCTGGCGATAGTCTGAGCCTTGCGCCGCCGCCATCACCCACGCCGGCCGCTGCTTCAGGTCGCGCGCGCGTTCGCGGCTGGTCAAAATCACCGCGGCGGCGCCGTCGTTTTCCATGCAGCAATCGTAGAGATGAAACGGCTCGACGATCCATCGCGACTCGTCGTACATCGCGCGCGTCAGCGGATGCCCGTACATGATCGCGCGCGGATTGAACTGCGCGTGGTGGTAGCAGGCCAGCGCGATCGCGGCGAGCGCGTCCTGGGTCACGCGATGCTCGTGCATGAAACGCCGCGTGCGCAGCGCAATCCACTGCGCCGGCGTGGACATCCCGTACGGCCACGTGTAAGCGATCGGCCCGGAAATGGTGTTGACTGCCGGAGTCTGTCCGAAGCGCCCGAACTGCCCCTGCGCCAGCGCCCGATAGACGATAACCGTCGAGGCGAATCCGGCGACTATCGCGGCCGCGGCGTTTCCGATTGCGCCCGAGCCGCCGCCTCCGCCGCCGCCCCAAAACATATTCGAGAAGCGCAGCTCGGGCAGTCCCAGAGCGGTCGCGACGCGAACCGAATCGTTGCGATCGTTGCTGTAGGACGCGATTCCATCGATCTCGGTCGGCCGGATTCCCGCGTCGTCGCACGCGC
>DATLTX010000025.1:0-21029 GCA_035533435.1 Binataceae bacterium (SeqCode) | reverse complement strand
CGCTGCGGCCGGCGCTGCGATGGTCCAGGTAAATGACTTGCGCGACTTCGGCCAGCGGCGAGTAGTCAGGTTTCAGAACCGAGTGATCGGCGCCGGGGCCGCCGTGCAGCAGGAGCAGGGTCGGACGCTGGCGCATCCGCGAACCGTCGGGTACGAGCCCCGCGCCCTCGACGTCGAAGAAAAGTCTGCCGTCGCCAACTTGAACGCGCATCGAAATCGACTACCATTCGCGGGCTGTCATTTCGAGTCCGGCGCGCGGTCAGTCGAGTGCGGACGCCATCGTGCCGATGATCTTCAGTGTTGCGCGGCAATCGCCTATTGCGCTGTGGTCGCCCGACGGCAGGCGCTGGAAGCGGTAGTCGTTTTTGCGGAAATCCCATTCGCCGATAAAGCGCGAGTACGCGCGCATCGCGCACTCCCATCGCGATTTTGGCGACGGCACTGCGCTCAGCAGGGCGGTCTGCTTGATGAGCCGGCGATCGTACTCGGCGTTGTATGCGACGACTCGGCGTTCGCGCAAAATTTCCTCGAGCCGGGGCGCAAGCTCGGGAAAGGTCGGGGCGCCGGCAAGCTGTTCAATCTTGATTCCGTGCACGGCGGTTGCCGCGCCGGGGATCGATTGGCGCTTTAGCGGACGAACCAGCGAATCCAGTAGCGCGCTCCCGTCAGGCGCGATT
The DNA here is from genome assembly GCA_035533435.1 of Binataceae bacterium (SeqCode). Lineage (GTDB taxonomy): Bacteria > Desulfobacterota > Binatia > Binatales > Binataceae > JBARDN01. The sequence goes on along the minus strand of DATLTX010000025.1, from coordinate 20,352 downwards.
ATTCCGATCTGGATAACTTCGTCAGTGAGGCCGAGTCCGGTGGTCTCCGTATCCAGGATGACCCAGCCGACGCTTTCGTCAATCAGGGCGCGCGCCCATGCGATCGCTTCGCGCCGGTCGCGCGCTTTGCGCGCCGCCGCCTCGCTCGTCGCGCGTATCGGCGATCCATCCTGCATCCGCGCCGCCTCCGTCCCGATGGCAATTATAGCCGCGCGACGCTAGTCATGCTGGCGCGGCGCGCGCCTTCTTTCCACAGCGCCGTCGGGGACCTTGATATCGAGACTCTGCCACAGGTACCAGGCAGCCGCTGTCCGGTAGGGACTCCATCGCTGGCCGAACACGCGCAGCTCTTTGGGCGTGGGCGGCTTGCGCATCGCATAGGCGCGCCCGACGGCGTTGCGCACGCCCAGGTCGTCAACCGGGAGCACGTCGGGCCGCGCGAGGTTGAACATCAGGAACATCTCGGCGGTCCATCGGCCGATTCCCTTGACGCGCGTCAGATCGGCGATAACTTCCTCATCGGTCATGCGCGAGAAGCGATGAAAGTTGAGAATTTTATTCTCGACGTGCGCCGCCAGGTCCTTGATGTAGCGGGTCTTCTGTCCCGAGAGTCCGGCCTTGCGCAAAGTCGCGTCGGGAGTGATGAGAAAATGGGCCGGGCTGGGAAAGGGGCGGCCCGGCGAAAGCGCCGCGACGCGGCGAAAAATCGCGGTTGCGGCGGCGCCCGCGAGCTGTTGAAAGATGATCGCGCGGGCCAGCGCGCGGAAGCGCTCGGGACGGCGCACGATCCGGCACGCGCCGACCTGCGCGATAATCCGCGCCATCACCGGATCGACGCGTCCAAGATGCATCCGCGCGGCGCGCGCGTATGGTACGGTTGACGGCGGCATCGGAGTGCGCAGAATCTGCCACGGTGCGCCTCGATTATCAATTGGATGGATCGGCAGGCACGCGAGACCGGTGCCGCGGAGACCAAGATGGTTGAGCGAACGGATGCTGAAGAAGTGGCCGGGGGCGGCGAACCACGGCTCGCGATGCGTGCGGAAAACGTCCGCGCCGGGATGCGGCTCGGGCCGATCTTCTACGTCGTCTCGGCCGAGCAGATCGGCGCGTTCGCGCGCGCTATCGGCACCCGCGGTTCCGCCCACGCGGGACCCGAGGCGATAGCGCCGCCGACGATGCGCCTGCTCGATTACGCGCTGCTGATCGCGAAGCACTTCAAAGGCGGCAAGGGAGGAGTGCACGCCAAGCACTGGTGCGAGTACTATGCTCCGATGCGCGCGGGACAGGCGGTGCGCGTCGATGGAGTCGTGACCGAGGCTGCGCACAAGCGCGGCAAGTTTTATTTCACCCTCGAATACGAAACTCGCGATGCGGCCACCGGCGAGCTGCTGACGCGTCAGGCGATAACGTCGGTGCTGCTCAACGAAAAGGGGCGGATGGCATGAGCCAGGAAAATCAGAACCTCGCGGAGGGCGACGAGATTACCGCCACGCCCTATCTTCTCGACGCCGCCGCTGCTGAGGCCTACGGCACGAGCGTCCAGGAACCACCGCGGCGGCGCAGCAAGAATATCCATAGCGATCCGGCAGCGGCGGCCGAGGCGGGATTTGCCAAACCGATCGCGGCGGGCGAGCAGACGATCGCGGTGATGATGCAATTGATCGCCGATCGCTTCGGCGAGAATTTCTACCGCGGCGGACGCTTCGCGGTCGCGCTGATCAAGCCGGTGCTTTACGGCGACACGCTCAACGCTTGCGCGCGGGTCGAGCGGATCGCGAACGGATTTGCGGAGCTGTCGCTGCGCGTCGAAAATCAGCGCGGAGAAGCGGTGCTCAGCGGCACCGCACGCGCGCCGCTCGGCTAGCGATGTCAGCGGCCGGCGCATCGGCGGGGCGCGAGCCGGATCGCGCGAAGGCGGGTGCGCCGATTTGGCGCAAGGCGATTCCCTACGCGGGCACGGTCGTTATATTTGCGCTGATCTTCTGGCGGATCTCGGCGTCAAAGGTCGCCGCCGATCTGCGCCAGGTCCCGATCGCGAAGTTCGTCGCGATTTTTCTGCCCTACTCGATCTTCTACTGCATCGTCGATTCTTACTGCCTGGCTTGGGTGGTGCGGCGTTTCAACGCGCCGATGAAGTGGCGCGACATTCTGCCGATTCGCGCCAGCATGTACGTGCTCGCGATGCTGAACACGGGCCTGGCGCAGGGCGGCGTCGCGTATTACCTGCATCGCAAGGGTGGCTTCTCGTTCCTGGCCGCGCTCAGCTCGATTTTGTTCATCGCGATGCTCGAGGTCTATCAACTGTTTCTGTTTTCGACGGTCGGGGTGCTGTTCTACACGCCGATCGGAGCCACGCAGGCGAGGATCATCGGAATCCTGCGGGTGGCTTATATTCTGGCGTGGGCGCTGCTTTTTGGCGTGATGATTTTTTTCGCGATCGTGCGCCGACGCCCGTGGATGCGCGATTGGGTCGAGCAGGGGCGGGCGGGAGCGATCGCGCGGACGTTTATCGCGGCGCGGCCGATCGATTACGCGGCGGTGCTGGCGATCAAGGCGCCGACCTTTCTCGCGTCGGCGGTCGCGCATTACTTCGCGCTATCGATCTATGGCGTGTCGATTCCGGTGCTGAAACTGATTTTGTTCCTGCCGCTGGTGTTTCTGGCCGGTGCGCTGCCGATCTCGATCGCGCATCTGGGCACCAGCCAGGCGGCGTGGCTGCTGTTTTTCGCGGGTAGCGCGGCGCCGGCGAAACTCGTCGCGTACAGCCTCGTCGCGCAATTCACCTACATGTTTTGCAACGCGCTGATTGGGCTCGTCTTCGTTCCGCGCGCCTCGCGGGAGCTGACCGCGATTCGCCAGAGCGATCCCGAAGCCTCCGCGCCAAGCCCAGCGCAGTAAACCGCCAGCGCGCAAAAACCTTGCGGTGCGCGTCGCGCCAATACCCGGTTTGCCGCGGACACAACTGGAACCTCACGGCTGAGGCTCGAGCTTTAGTCCACCGCGACTTCGTCAGGGAACAGAAAGGTGGTGGCTCCGTCGTCGAACTGCACAAGGTACATGTGCCGGTCCAGGTTGTTAACCTCGCGCAGAATGAGTGGTCTCTCGCCGAAACGATTGCGACCTTCGTGGTCGCGAACTGGTCTCAGTAATCGGCAATTTCGCCCCACCACCGCCTCGATGTTTGTGCTGGCCATCATTGTCATTTCCTCATCTATGCCAGTCCGGTCGTCAGATTCCGCATCCACCATTTTCTATTCTAGCAAGCATCGCGCCTAATATTTAGACGCTGTAGCACCCCAGCCAATTCGTTTTCCCCAGCTTGTGGAAATCTTTATATTCCAAGGAGAATGGCGCGTTTGGCGCGATTTCAAACGCCGATTGAGAGGGTAGAAGCTGGCTCCACGCTTGCTTTGGTTGCATTTTCGAGGCAGGTCTGTAACCCAACGCGTCGCACTTTGTTGCAACTTGCGAAGGTTGCAGACGCGCCAATAATTACAGCCCCGTGAGGTTCCCGATGCCTACCTTGTATCCGCTCGTGATGGGCCGTCAGGCCGTAATCGCCACGCAGCACTATCTTTCGGCCTCGGCGGGGGCGCGAATCTTCGCTCGGGGCGGAAATGCAATCGACGCGGCGGTAGCCGCTACTTTCGTCGAGGGTGTCGTCAATCCGCACATGCACACGATCGGCGGCGAAGCGCCGATGCTCATCTATTCGGCAGATGCCCGCCGAGTGGTCGCGATAAACGGCAACATGACGGCGCCGGCGCGCGCCACGATCGCGCAATTTCGCTTGCTCGGAAAGGATTTGATTCCCGCCTCTGGGCTGCTCGCCGCCGGAGTGCCGGCCGCCCTGGGCGCATTGATCAGCGCGCTGTCCGAGTTTGGCACGATGCCGCTGGCTCTGGTTCTCGAGCCCGCGCTCGAACTCGCCGAGGACGGATTTCCGATGCACGTCGGCCTGTGCGGCGAGCCGAAGGAATCGGGCGAGCAGTTTCAGGCCGGCGCGGGTGCGTCGCTGCGTGACTACGCCGAAAAATTCCGCACGCGATGGCCGTCGTCGGGGCGAGTCTATCTGCCGGGAGGCCAGGTTCCGCGACCGGGCGACATCATCAAGAACCCGGCGCTGGCAAAATTTTTTCGCCGCTTGCTCGACTCTGAAACCGCGGCGAAGCCGCAGGGCCGCAAGCCCGCGCTCGAAGCGGCGCGTGCGCGCTTTTACCGCGGCGATATCGCGCGCGATATCGCCGCGTGGTCACACGATCAGGGCGGGTTGCTGGACGAATCAGACCTTGCGAGTTTCACCACCCGAATCGAAGAGCCGCCGCGCGTCGATTACCGCGGCGTGACGGTTTTCAAATGCGGGCCCTGGTCGCAGGGTCCGGTGTTCCTCCAGCAGCTCCGCGTGCTGGAAGGCTTCGATTTGCGCGCGATGCGCCATAACTCGGCCGAGTACATCCATACCGTGATCGAGTCGGCCAAGCTCGCGTTTGCCGACCGCGAGGCCTATTACGCCGATCCCGAATTCACCCGCGTGCCGATGGACGGCTTGCTGTCGGCGCGCTATGCGGAGCTGCGCCGCGCGTTGATCGATCCACGGCACGCCTCGATCGAGCAGCGGCCGGGCGATCCGGTCGCGATGAAAGCGCGGCGCGAATCGGGCGCCGGCCAAGCGCGTCCGTGGGGGGCGGGAACCGTTCACGTCACCGCGTGCGACCGCGCGGGAAATTTGATTGCCGTGACCGCCAGTGGCGGATGGATTCCAAGCTCGCCGGTGATTGACGCGCTGGGGTTTCCGCTCGGCACGCGGATGCAGACGTTTTACCTCGACGAGAATCATCCCAACGCTCTGGCGCCGGGCAAGCGCCCGCGCACCACGCTGTCGCCGTCGCTTGCGATGCGCGCGGACGAGCCGTATCTGGCGTTCGGCACGCCGGGGGGCGATCAACAGGATCAGTGGACCCTCCAGTTTTTTCTCAACGCGGCCGAGTTTGGAATGGACCTGCAGGCGGCAATCGAGGCGCCCAAATTTTCGACCCCGCACTTTCCGTCCACGTTCTATCCGCACAACGCGATGCCGGGCGTGCTGCGCCTCGAGGATCGCATCGATCCGCGCGTGCGCGCAGCGCTCGCGGAGCGCGGCCACAAGATCGAAGTGCGCCCGCCATGGTCCGAGGGCCACGTCCTGGCGGTTTCAGTCGATCGCGCATCGGGACTGGTTCGCGGCGGATGCGATCCGCGCGGACAGGCGCAGCCCGTCATGCCGGCGCAGGTGATAGGATGGTAGCAAGGCGGCCGATCGGTGCTGGCAAAGGGGCGACTATCGTGAGACGCGTGGCAATCGCATTTTCGGCTATAGTCATCCTGATGATTGCGAAGACGGGGTTCGCGGCCGAGGTGATTGATCCGGCCAGGATTATCGACCTGACCTACACCTTCGATGCGACTACGATCTATTGGCCGAGCGAGGGACACTTCGCGCACAAGTTCGAGACTTCCGGCGAAACGCCGGGAAAATATTTTTATTCGTCCGCCAATTACGCGGCGCCCGAGCACGGCGGAACGCATGCTGACGCGCCGATTCATTTCAACCGCGATGGGCTGACGCTGGATCAGGTTCCGCTCTCGAGTTGCGTCGGACCGGCGGCGGTGGTCGATTTTTCGGGTCGCGCCGCGAAAGATCGCAACGCCACTTTGAGCATCAGAGACCTCGAGCGCTATGAGGCCGCCTACGGCCGAATTCCGGACGGCGCGATCGTCGTCGCGCACTCCGGATGGGGCAAATTCTGGCCCGACAAAAAAGCCTACATGGGGACCGACAAGCCGGGCGACGTGGCGGGGTTGCGGTTTCCCGGCTTCTCGGCGGAAGCGGTCAAATGGATGCTCAAGAACCGCAAGGTCGCCGCGATCGCGATCGACACCGCCAGCATGGATCCCGGCATCTCGAAGGACTTTCCGGTGCATCGCGCGTGGCTAGGCGCCAACAAGCCGGGCTTCGAGAACGTGGCCAACGTGGACAAATTACCGCCCAAAGGCGCGACACTTTTCTGCATCCCGATGAAAATCGGCAAGGGAACCGGCGGGCCGACGCGATGCTTCGCCATCGTGCCGTGATTGACCTCGATGGATGCACGATTCCAATCGTGCTTAATTAGAATATCGGCGGCGATTAGGGTGACTTGATCGCGGGTCGATAAGATACGAAACTTCGGGTCCGGTATGCGCCCGTTGTTTGCGAGTCGAACCGGGTTCGCCGGGCGTCGAAACCACCCGGTCAGTGATGGAGGAGGGACGTGCAGCACTTCGCAGCTAAAACGATAACCGTGGTCCTTGCGGCTATTGCGCTTGCCGTAATGACCGGATGCAGCGGTCAACCGCTCTCAACCCGCGAGAAAGGCACGCTGATTGGCGGCGGCCTTGGCGCGGCTACTGGTGCGATCATTGGCGCTGCGGTCGGATCGCCCGGCGCCGGCGCGGCAATCGGCGGAGCCCTCGGCGGCGTGACCGGCTTTGCGGTCGGCAATTCGATGCAGAACCAGGAAAACGCCACCGCGCAGACGCAGTCCCAGATTCAGTCCCAGCAACAGCAACTCGAGCAGCAGCGCCAGCAAATTCAACAGCTCAAGCAACAAGGCGAAACCGAGTAGGGATTGGCGGAGTCTTATCTGGCAGGAGGCCGCTCATGCGCAAACCAGCGGTTATGACCGGAGCACTGGCATTGGCCGCCCTCTTTCTGGTGGCGGGATGTTCAGGCGATCCCCTTTCCACGCGTGAAGAGGGCACCTTGGGTGGGGCGGGTATTGGCGCCGCAACCGGCGCGATTATCGGCGCCGCCGTCGGTTCGCCCGGAGCCGGAGCTGCAATCGGCGGCGCGCTCGGCGGCGTCACCGGATTCGCAGTCGGCAACGCGATGCAGAATCAGCAAAGTGCCAACACCCAGACCCAGTCGCAGATTCAGTCTCAGCAGCAGGAGATCGAACAACAGCGGCAGCAGCTTCAACAGTTGAAGCAGTCGCAGGAAACCGAATAACCCAGCCTACGTATTGAGGGGTAGGCAAGGAGGCCGATCATGCGCAAGCAAGCAGGCCTTATAGCAGGAATTGCGATGACCGCCGCGTTGATCATAGCGGGATGCAGCGGCAGCCAGCCGCTCTCGACCCGTGAAGAGGGAACTCTCGGGGGCGCAGGAATAGGCGCCGTCGGCGGTGCGATCGTCGGCGCCGCGGTCGGCAGCCCCGGCGCGGGCGCCGCGATTGGCGCCGGACTTGGCGGCGTGACCGGATTTGCGGTCGGCAATGAGATGCAGAATAACGAAAACGCCAACGCCCAGACCCAGCAGCAAGTGCAGCAGCAACAGCAGGAAATCCAGCAACAGCGCCAGCAGTTGCAGCAGCTTCAGCAGCAGAACGAAACCGAATAGTTCGTTTCCGGCAACATTCGAATTTACCTTGAAGGACGCCGCCTGCGCGCGGCGTCTTTCTATTTCAGCATCTCATCCGGGTTTGCACAGTTTGCAGGCGCGCAATCCGGCGTCGCGCGCGTGCCGCGCATCGGCGAAGATCAATGCCCGCGCGGGATCGGCGCGTTTCGCCGCGCTGCACTCGGGCCGGCAATAGATATGCGTATGGCGGTGTCCCAGCACGGCCGACGCCGGCATCCTGAGGCTCGCACCCAGCGCAAATCCTTCGTTGCGCAGCAACGTGACCTTGCTTTTGACCCCTCCGCCGTAATTGCCGATCGTTCCGTCGGAGCGAATCACGCGATGGCACGGGACGAAAATCGGCACCGGATTCGACGCCATCGTGTTGCCGATCGCGCGCTGCGCCGCGGGTTCTCCAACCGCGGCGGCCAATCCCTGGTACGTGATCACCGAGCCGATCGGAACCTCTCTCAGCCGGGTCAGCGCGCGGCGCTGGAACTCGCTCTCGACCAGGACCAGATCGACTTCGTGCGCCAGGATCGTGAAGTCGCCATGGAAGTAACGATCCAGTTGGCGATCGAGATCCGCGCGCCAGCTTTCGTTCTCGAGCAGATCGAAATTGCGCTTGAGCTTCTCGAGCGGGCGGTCGGCGTCCGACAGAGATAGAAAATGAATCGTGGCGAGACCGCGCGGCCCTTCGGCGATGAGCAGCCGACCGATCGGCGACGCTACTATTCCGACCCGCGCTTCGGGACGCCGCAGAATCTTCATCGCGCGGCGGATCCCGGTCCGCGCGGTGCGCATCAGCGCCTCGACAGCGCCGTCGTCGAAATCCTTTGAACCATCAGCCGAAGCGATTTGTTTGCTTGGGTTCATTGCGATGCCTTCAACTTCTTGAGCGCCTGGTACACGCTGGCCCGCGCGCTCTCGGGAGAACATTCCAGCGCAGTCGCGATCTCCGCGTATTCCATTCCGCCGAACTTGCGCATGATCAGCGCCTTGCCTTGCTTGCCGGGAAGCGCGGCGAGCGCGCGGCGCAGGCTTATCACACCGTCGGGAGAGTGGTCCGCGTATGGATAGAATCGTTCCGCTTGCGCCTCAGGGTCGCGGCCGTCATTGGCGATCACGCGCGCACGGCGCATCCGATCGCGCGCGCGATTGCGGCACAGGTTGGCCGCGATACTGAACACCCACGGCCGCAGTCCACTGTGCGAGCGCAGAGTGTGATAGGCGCGGTACGCGCGCAGCCAGGTTTCCTGAAAAAGGTCGAGGCTGTCTTCACGGTCGCGCGTGCTGCGCAGGATAAAGCGCATGATCTCGCGTTCGAGCGATTTCATCGCGTCTTCGAACGGCGGCGGAAGGTTGAGCTTGTCGGACGCGGACATTTCTGTAGCTATAACCCCGCGCCCGCGGATCTGTGAATCGGCGCGCCGCGGCTATCGGGAAGCCGCGGCCGGCAATCGGAACAGGCCAACCGCGTTGGCCGCGGTTTTCGCCGCCAGAGTATCCGGATCGGCGCCGCGCACCGACGCCAGCACCTCGAGCGTACGGCGCACGAATGCGGGCTCGTTGCGTTTGCCGCGATATGGCTCGGGCGCAAGATAGGGCGCATCGGTTTCGACCATCGCGCGATTATCGGGGACGATCCGCGCCGCCTCGCGCACCGCGGCGGCATTCTTGAAGGTCACGATTCCCGAAAACGATATGAAAAATCCGAGTTCGAGAAATCGCGCCGCCGCGTCCGCGTTGCCGGTAAAGCAATGGATCACGCCGCCCGCCGGCGGTATCGCGGTTTCACGGACTATCTCGATCACACGATCTTCGGCATCGCGGCAGTGAATCACGATCGGTTTTCCGAGTTCGGCCGCCAGTTCGAGATGCCGCCGGAGCGACGCTTCCTGCGCGTCGGCCGGAGAGTGCATGTAGTGAAAATCCAGCCCGCTCTCTCCGATCGCGACGACCTTGCGCGACTGCGCAAGCTCGCGCAGCTGCGCGATTCGCGCGGGGGTGGCGTCCTTGGCGTCATGCGGATGCACCCCAATCGCAGCGAAGACGTGCGCGTTGCGCTCCGCGATCTCGACGGTGCGGCGGTCGCACTCGATCGAGCCGATTGCGCCGACCGAAACGATCTGCGCTATACCCGCCGCGCGAGCGCGCTCGAGCACGCCGTCGAGATCTCCGTCGAGCTTGGGATCGGCCAGATGGCAATGCGTGTCGATGAGCGGGATCATCGGATGCGCGCTAGGCTTTTTTCTTTTCGATTCGCGGGAACAGCGGAGTCGCGGGTTTGACGCGATGCCCCGGCTTCAGCCCTTCGCCGAACGGTGCGCGCGCCGTGGCTTCATCGACCGCGAGCAGATCGAGAATCTTGCGCGAGGTCACCGGCATGAACGGCTCTAGCGTATCGGCGACGACACGCAACCCCTCGCACAGATTGGCCAGAATTTCCGCGACGCGCGGCAGCTTCGCGGGATCCTTTGCGAGCGTGAACGGTGAAGTAGCAACGATGTATTTATTCGCGACGTCGAGCGCCTGCCAAATCGCTTCGAGGGCGCGATTGAAGGCGAGCGCTTCGATCTGCGCCGCGCTGCGCGCCGCGACTGCGGAGAACGAGTCGCATAGAACACGATCTTCGGCATTGGCTCCTGGAGCCATCGTTATCTCGCCGGCGAAATACCGCGCCGCCATCGCCAGTACGCGGCTGGTCAGGTTGCCGAGATCGTTGGCAAGGTCGGCGTTATAGCGCTCGACCATTCGACTTTCGGAAAAATCACCGTCGAGTCCGTAAACAACTTCGCGCAGAAGGAAGTAGCGCAGCACGTCGGGTCCGATGGAAGTCTCGTAAGGAACGGGATCGGCCGTGTTACCGGAGCTCTTCGAGAAGCGCGCGCCATTATACGTGAGGTAACCGTGAACGTTCAGATGACGATAAAGCGGCAGCCCGACCGACAGCAGCATCGCGGGCCAGTACACCGCGTGCGTCTTCAAAATATCTTTGCCGATAAAATGCTCGGTCACTGGCAGAATCTGTGCGAGCGTCGCGTCGCTCGTGTCGGGCAGTTCGCTCAGGTAGGCCCAGAACGCATCGTACCAGACATAGGTGACGAACTTGTCGTCGAAGGGCAGCTCGATTCCCCAATCCAGCCGCGCCTTTGGACGCGAGATGCATAGATCGGCGAGCGGCTCGGCGAGCATCCGGAGCGCCTCATTGCGGTAGCGCTCGGGGCGGATGAAGTCGGGATGCTGTTCGATATGCGCGAGAATCTCTGCGCGATATTTTTCGAGCTTCAGAAAGTAATTCGCTTCCTTGAGAAGCTCGACCGGCTGGTTGTGCTCGGGGCAGATATTTCCGGGCAGAAGTTCCTTGTCGGTGTAAAAGCGCTCGCATCCGACGCAATAAAGACCTTCGTACTCGCGGAAATAGATGTCGCCGCGCTCGAAGGTGCGCGCGAGCATCTTGCGCACGAACCCCTGATGCACAGGATCGGTGGTGCGCACGAAGTAGTCGTAGCTGATGTTGAGGCCGGCGTGAGCGGTGCGAAACAGCGCGCTGATTTGATCGGCGAACTCCTTGGGCGCAAGGTTCGCTTTTGCCGCGGCGTCGCGATTTTTCTGGCCGTGCTCGTCGGTGCCGGTGAGGAACGTCACGTTTTCGCGTCCGAGCTTGCGCCGCATGTAGCGCGCAAAAGTGTCGGTCGCCAGGTATTCGTACGCGTGACCGACGTGCGGCGGTCCGTTGCTGTATGTGATCGCGGTCGTGATATGGATTCGCTGCACCATCGAACTATCCAGAATAACGGGCGGCGAATCGCGACGCGACGGGCCGGAGACTGAGGTAGTGATTCATGTTGGCGAGGCGGCTCATTATGCATTGCTGTACCGGAAAGCGAGATTCCCTTCGGCAAGCTCGGGGCAGGCTCCGGCTGCCGCGCGAGAGCTTGTCCTGAGCGAAGCCGAAAGGCGCGCAAGTGACAGGTTTTTTCGGTGGGTTCGTTTTGCAAACTTTCATGGTGGTCTTCGGAAATCTTCCGCGGAAATGCTGGAGAATCCGCGCCAGCGGTGGCTTCGATGCGTTTTTCCGGGAATGCATTTGACGCCGGTCGTGCGGCTGCTTGAGATGCAGGCATACGGACGGATCGCGCTCGCTATCGAGAGGCCGGCCACCATCGACAGGAGCAGGAAATAGATTGGTGACGTCTCCATGCGCTCTATTCTTGCGCAGAGCGGTGGGGAGCATAAGGCTGAACAGTTCAGCCATGAACAAATCTGGCAAAAAATCTAACGTGTGTTAGAGACGGCCTGCGCGCAAGCGCACAGTATTGGCCGGCGGCTCGTCGGCCAACACTGGCAGAGGGCAAAGGCGGAGGAGGCGCGATTACTCCACGCTACCGCCGAATCGAATCGACCTAACCCCTGTCCCCTTCCCGCACGGGAAGGGGAACGATGGTCGTCGGCGAGAGGCCGAACGATGAGCGGAGAGCGCTAGTTCTGGCGCGCGGTTACCAGGTCTTCGAGCGTGGCCTCGACGACCGGGCCTTCGTTATCCAGCGCGATCATGACGGTCTGCTTGAGGATGTTCTGGCGCACGACTTTGCCGTCACCCTTGACCGACTGAACCCGCCTGCCCAGGTTGGGCAGCGTTTTCTTGAGTTCGAGATACGTGCCGTACTCGTACTTGAGGCAGCATTTGAGCCGCCCGCACATCCCGGCCAGGCGCGAGGGATTGAGCGCGAGCCCCTGTTCGCGCGCCATCTTGACCGTCACCGCGTCGAAGTCGCGCAGGAACGAAGAGCAGCACAGCTCGCGGCCGCAGGGACCGACGCCGCCTGTCACCTTGGTTTCGTCGCGCGCGCCGATTTGCTTCATCTCGACGCGCACGCGCAGCGTGTTGGCGAGGTCGCGGACCAGGTCGCGGAAATCGATTCGCCCTTCGGCGATAAAATAGAAAACAACCTTACGGCCGTCGAAGCTGAACTCGGCGCTGACCAGCTTCATCAGCATCCCGCGCTCGCGCAGCCGCTGGAGGCATAGATGGCGCGCGCGCTCCTCGCGCAGGATATTTTCGTGCTCGACGTCGAAATCGGTTTCAGACGCGAGCCGCATGACGGGCTTCATCGCGGCGAAGTTCAAGGTATGCGCGGGTTCATGCGGCTCGATCTCGACCGTGCCGACGCGGGTGCCGTTCTCGGTGTCGATCAGCACGCGGTCGCCGCGCGCGAGCGTGATATCGCCGGCCAGGTAGTTGTATAGATGCCCGGTCGTTTGCAGGCTTATCGCAACGATTTTGGGCAGCTCGGCGCCGCCCTCGAAGGGATCGATATCGCCGTTGCCATTAATCGGCATAATTCACTCCGCTTGCTCCCGAATCGCCTCGGCGGCGGTCATCCAGAATTGCTCGGCCTGCAGCCGCGGATTCGCCATCGCATCGACGGCGCCGCGCGCTTTGACGGCGGCGGCAAGGCAATCGACGATCGCGCCGGTAGCGAGCGCGCCCGCAAGATCCTTCACCAATTTCGATTCCCCGTCGTCCGATTCTCCGTGCGGCGCTTCTCCGGCGCCGAGCAGCTTGAGGCATAGTATTTCCTCAAGCATCCGCGCGATCAACTCGAAGTTGCCGGCGGCTTCGTCGCGGCTTTTGAAATACTCCTGCGCGATTTGCTGCGCGCCGGCGAAATCGAGCGAGCGCGCACGCGCGATCGCGGCGAGCAGTTCCTTCATCGGCGGCGCGTCGTCCTCCAAAAGTGCGATCGCGCGGGCCGCGCTGCCGCGGGCCAGGCGCGCCGCGGCGGCGCGTTTGGATGAGTCGCCAACGCCGCGCGCCGCGAGAATCGCTTCGAGGTCCGCCGGCGCCAGCGCGCCGAAGCGGACCGGACGCATCCGCGAGCGTACGGTGTCCAGCAGCGCGCGCTCCGAGGAGGTGATCATGAAGATTATCGCGTGGCCGGGCGGCTCCTCGAGAGTTTTCAGCAGCGCGTTCTGCGCCGGCAAATTGAGCGTCTCGGCGTCGTCGATAATCGCGATACGGGCGCCGGCGCGCGAAGGCTTCACGCCGAGCTGCGCGATCAGCGCGCGCACCTGCTCGATCAGCACGTCGCTGCGGCCCGCGGCGCGGGCGATACGGGTGAAATCAGGATGCGTTCCCGCGGCGATTTGCACGCAGGCCGCGCAGCATTCGCATCGCGGCGCGGGCGCGGCGCCCGCGCGCGGACGCGCCGTCTGGGCGGGCGCAATCCGCACCGCGCATCGTTGGACCGTGCAGCAAAAGCCGGCGCCCGGTTCGCGCTCACACAGCATCGCATGCGCCAGCGCGGTCGCAACGAGGTTCTTGCCGCTGCCTGCGGGCCCCGAGAACAGGTATGCGTGCGAGGGCCGCGAGCGCAGCTCCGCGAACAGACGTTCGGCGAGATCGCGATGCGCTCGCAATCCGCTTAGAGGCATCGGCGTTTTATCAGCGCCAGGGCGGCGACGTGGATATCGGTGCTGACGGTTTCGAGCGGCCGCGACGCGTCGATCACCACCACGCGATCGGGCTCGGCGTGCGCGATCGCCTGAAAGCCCTCGCGCACACGGCGATGAAAATCGGTTACTTCGCCCTCGAACCGATCCGGTCCGCGGGTTGCGCCTTTAGCTCGCGCGCGGGTGCGCTCGAGCCCGATCTCAACGGCGAGGTCGAGCACGATAGTCAGCTCGGGCATCATCCCGTCGCTCGCCAGCCGGTTCAGATCGGACAGCAGCTTGAGGTCGAACCCGCGGCCGTAGCCTTGGTAGGCGGTGGTGGAATCGGAGTAACGATCGGAAATAACGATTGCGCCGGCAGCGACCGCCGGGCGCAGTTTCTCGCGCACGTGCTGCGCACGGTCGGCGAGCACGAGCAGGAGCTCGGCGGCGACGTCGAGCGAGACGGCAGGGTCGAGAAAGATCGAGCGGATCGCCTCGCCGGCGCGGGTTCCGCCCGGCTCATGAGTAACCACAACCTTTCGGCCCTCGGCGCGCAGCGACTCGGCCAGGATTGCGGCCTGAGTTGTCTTGCCGGAGCCTTCGACGCCCTCGAGCGTGATGAAAATTCCCTGTGCCATTACCCGCCAAGATACCAGCGCGCGAGCTGCGGCTGAAAGAGCGCGAAGATGCCCGCCGCGACCGCCAAAAACGGTCCGAACGGGACCGTGGTCTGCAAGATCGACGAGTCGGCTTCGACCTGGTCGCTGGCCGGATCGGCAACCGGCGCGGCGGTTTTGCCGCCGGTCAGGGCGAAGATGATTCCGCCGACCGCGCCGAGCATCGAGCCGAAAAACAGGGTGAAGATCACTCCCGGCCATCCGAGGAATCCGCCCACCATCCCGAGCAGCCACACGTCGCCCATCCCAACACCCTCGCGCCCGCGCAGCAGCTCATAAAGATATCCGGTCAGAAACAGCACGCCGCCGCCCGCGATAATTCCGATGAGAGAACTTTTCCAACCGACTTCGGGGACGAACAGCGCGACCAGGACTAAGCCAACCAGCATCCCGGGAAACGTGACCAGATTCGGAATCAGGCGCCAGTCGTAGTCGATCAGCGCGACGACGAAGAGCGCCGCGCAGAGAACGAAGCGGGCGCCAGCGTCGCCGAGTGGGAAGCTCAGGTAAAGAAAGAGCGCGATAATCGCGAGGCCGAACTCGGTCATAAAATGGCGCAGCGGAATTCCCGCGCCGCACATCAGGCATCGCCCGCGCAGGCCGATATAGGCCAGAATCGGGATGTTTGCCCAAAACGGGATCGTGCGCTCGCAGCTCTCGCAAAACGAACGCGGCGAGACGATCGAGATATCGCGCGGCAGCCGGTACGCAATCGAATTCGCGAAGCTTCCGACGACCGCCCCGAGTACGAAGGCCAGCGCTGCGCCCACTCCGCTCGGCAATTCCATCCTTGGTCCCCCTCATCGCCGGCCCGTCGTTCGCCCCGGCAGGCATATCATCCTCGCATCCCCCAAGTAGCAGATTTTACGGAGGCTTGCGCGCCAGCGCCATCGGATCATGATCGCATGGCTCGAGCGAGCCGCGAGCTGACTACTTTCGCGCCGCGCACAAATCGATCGCTAAATCATAGGTCGCCTTGATTCCGCGATTGAGATTTTCGATCGACAGGCGCTCGTCCACCCCGTGAAAGCGCCGTGCTTCACTGGGCGGCAGCACGATCGGGATGAAGCCATAGGCCGGCACGCCCTTTTCCCGCAGGAAGCGCGAGTCGGTCCCGCCCGAGGTCATCCACGGCACCACGTAGGTGCCCGGGAAGTCCGTGGCGACCACACGTTCGATCGCGTCCCACATCTTGCCGGTAGTCGGAGAGGGCGGGGCGGAATCTGGACTCTGAAAAGTGTCGATCGTGATTCGGTCGTCATTCAGGAGCGCGCGCATCCGGTCCATGAAAGCTTTGGGGTCGGTACCCGGCAGCAGACGGCAATCGAGCCCGGCCTCGGCGCTGGACGGAATCACGTTGACCTTGAGGCTTCCGCTGAGCATCGTGGGCGAGATCGTGTCGCGCAGCAGCGCCTTGATAAAATCGAAATGCAGCGGGCCGCGCAGCGCGTATCCGAGCACGAACGGCCAGCCGAGATGCGCCAGCTCGAACGCGGCGGGGAATTTTTCGTGCGGCGCGATCACGTCGAACGCCTTGCTCATGAGCGGTATGACGCGGATGCCCGGCTGATGCCTCAGCAGCCGCGCGAGCGCCTGAACCAGGATCAACGTCGGATTGTCCGCGGTGGGGATCGAGGCGTGTCCCGCCTGCCCGCGCGCGGTGAGCCGTAGCCACATCACGCGTTTTTCGGCCACCGCGACGTTGAAGATCGGCGTGCTGCCGCCGAACGGATCGCCGCCGGCCGCGCCGCCTTCATTGACCGCGAAGGCCGGATCGATCGCGTCCCAATGATTTTTCACCATCCACTCGGCGCCGTCCGCGCCGCCGGCCTCTTCGTCGGGACTTATCATCATCTCGACTCCGCGGCGCAGAGCAACGCGATCGCGCTTGAGCTCGAGAAGCGTCGCGAGCGCCATGATGCCGTGAGCCTTGTTGTCGATCGCGCCGCGCGCCCATACGTAGCCGTCGTCAAGATCGGCGGAGAACGGGGGATGCGACCAGTCGGCGGCGACGGCAGGCACCACGTCAGCGTGCGACATGAGGAGCAAGGGTTTTACTCCCAAAGGACCCGGGATACGCGCGACGAGGGTCATTGCGCCGGGTACGCTCTGGAAGACCTGGTTGTCGATTCCTTCCTTGTCGAGAATCGACTTCAGGTAGGCGATTGCGGCGGCGGTATTGTCGGGCGGATTGCTCGTGTCGAAGCGCAAATAGGTCCGGAAGTAATCGAGCGACTCGGAGTCGAGGGCCTTCCAATCGGGCGCGGGCGTGTGCGCGAACGCGGCCGGCGCACGCATCACGGCGGCGGACATCGCGAGAATTGCGAGAATTGAAATGAGTTTCGGCATCGATGAGTCTCCGCGGCGCACGCGCTACTTCTGGCACTTGGGGCAATAGAAGCTAGCGCGCTGTCCGACGAGAACATTGCCAATCGGAGTCGAGCAGACATAGCAGGGCTGCTGCGCGCGTCCGTACACCCGCAGGCGCCCGGCGAAACGGCCGGGCCGTCCCTTCGAGTCCCGGTAGCTGCGAAAAGTGGTGCCGCGGCTGCCGATCGCGGCGCGCAGAATCTCGGTCGTGAAGGCGGCGATCTGTTTCATTTCCGCCGCGTTCACGCGGCCCGCGCGGCGCGTCGGCCGCACCCGCGCGCGAAACAGAATCTCGGAGGCGTAGATATTTCCGATTCCGGCCACGATTCTCTGATCCATGATCAGGTTCTTGATTGCGCCGCGCCGCCCGCGCGCTTTGTCGGCCAGGTAGCGCGCGTTGAACTCAGCGGAGAACGGTTCGGGGCCGATCGCGCGCAGCTCCGCGCTCGAATCCATCGCGTCGCGCGCCAGCAGCCTGACCAGCCCGAACCGGCGCGGGTCGTTGAACACGATCCGGGTCGCGTCGTCGAGGAAAAATTCGATGTGATCGTGGCGCGGATCGAAGCCGGCGCTGTCGAAGCCGGCGCGGCGATGGGTCAGGCTGCCGCTCATTCCGAGATGAACCAGGATCACATGGTCGCCGTCGAGATCGACGATAAGATATTTGGCGCGGCGCGCGATTTCGCGAATTCTGCGTCCGGCGATCTGGGCGGCGAAATCGCCCGGCGGCTTGCGCCGCAACGCGATTTGGCTGATTCGCGCGCCGACAATGACGCGGCCAACCGCGCTGCGGCGCAGGATTCTCCGGAGCGATTCGACTTCCGGCAATTCAGGCATCGCCAATCTTCAGGTCCGCTTCGAGCTCGCGCGCGAGCCTTAGCAGATCGTCCGCGGACAAAGTTTCGGCGCGGACGCCGGGATCGATTTCGGCGCGGCGCACGGCAGCGTCGATCGTTGCGGCGCCGATTCCGAGCGAGCCGCCGAGCGCATTGCGCAGCGTCTTGCGTGGCGCGGAAAACGCGGCCCGCACCGTGCGCAGGACACCGGCCTCGGCGGCGGCGGCGAAGCGCGGCGTCGGGTACGGGCGCATCGCCAGCACCTCGGCATCGACCTTCGGGCGCGGATGAAAATTTCCCGCGCCGACTCTGAAGTGCGATTCGATCTCGAAATAAAGTTGGGTAAACACGCTGAGCGCGCCGTATGCGGATTGTCCGGGATGCGCGCGAATGCGTTCGGCGACCTCGCGCTGGAACATCAGGACCATCAGATCGATCGCGCGTGAATTGCCGCACAGGCGGCGCAAAATCGCGGCGGCGGCATTGAACGGAAGATTCCCAACCACTTTGATGGGGCCGCGATCGAATACGCCAGCAAGGTCGGCCTCGAGGAAATCGCCCAGGATAATCCGCGTGCGGCGATCGCCCGCGAAGCGCTCCTCGAGCCGCGCGGCAAGCCGCGGATCGAGCTCAACCATGGTCAGCCGCGCGATGCGATGCGCCGCGATTCGCTCGCTCAGGATGCCGAGGCCGGGACCGATCTCGAGCACGTGGTCGTCGGGCTTAAGGGCGGCGCTATCGACGATTCGGTTGGCGATCGCGGTCTGGACCAGGAAATTCTGCCCGCGCGATTTCGACGGCCGAACGCCTATCGCCGCCAGCGCGGGCGCGGCGCGGGTTGGCGCGGACGGTCCGGCGCTTGCCGCGCGGGGTGATTTCGGTGCGGATCTCATGGCGATGGAACCGGTGGCCTACAGGCGCAGATTCGCTTCCGCGTCGATTGAAAGATCGTCGCGCTCGCCGCGCAAGAGCCGCCAGCTTCCCGCCAGGGCGATCATCGCGGCGTTGTCGGTGCAGTATTTTAGCGACGGCGCCACCACGCGAAAGCCCTCGGCGGCGCCCGCCTCTAACAGCCGCGCGCGCAAGCGCGAGTTCGCGGCGACGCCGCCAGTCAGCGCGATCGTGCCGGCGCCGAGTTCGCGCGCCGCCGCGATCGTCGGGACCACCAGCATATCGACGACCGCTTCCTGAAAGCTCGCCGCCAGATCTCGCGGCGCCGTGTCGCGACCGGGCGTGCCGGCCAGAAAAGTCGCGACGGCGGTCTTGACGCCGGAAAAGCTGAAGTCGAGCGGCGCGCCTCTGACCCGCGCGCGCGGTATTTTCACCCGCTTCGGATTTCCACCTTGCGCCAGATCGTCGATCATCTTGCCGCCCGGATATCCCAGCCCCATCAGCTTCGCGACTTTGTCGAAAGCTTCGCCGGCGGCGTCGTCGCGGGTCGAGCCCAGGCGGCGATAGCGGCCGAAATCCTCGACCGCGAAAAGCGCGGTATGCCCGCCCGAAACCACCAGCGCGAGATAAGGCATCGCGATTTCGTTCTCGAGCATCGGTGCAAGCAGATGTCCTTCGATATGATTGACGCCGACCATCGGAGTGCCGCTCGCCTGCGCGATCCCCTTCGCGCACATCAAGCCGACCAGCAGCGAACCGACCAGGCCGGGACCTCGCGTCACCGCAATACCGTCGATCCGCGCCAGCGATAAGCCCGCGGCGTCAAGCGCGCGCGCGATCACCGGCAAAATCGTGACCACGTGATTGCGCGACGCAAGCTCGGGAACGATTCCGCCGTATGCGCGATGGATATCGTCTTGATTGGCAACCGCGCTCGCGCGCACCGTCGCGACGCCGGCGCGGGTGGTCTCCAGAACCGCGGCGGCGGCGTCATCGCAGGAGGATTCGATTCCCAGGATCAACATGGTTCGATTGCGTTCGTTGCGATGAGGATATTCCGCGCGGGCGCTGGCGGAAAGAATCAGTCGTTGGGCGGCGCGCTTTCTCCCGGCGGCGGAGGCGGTGGCGCCTCGGCGGGTGGCGGGGGCGCCGCCACTGCCGCGGGTGGCGCAGTGATGTCGGAATTGGTGGGCGCGCCTTCCGGGGCTGCCGGAGTGACAGGTGTCACATCGGGCGCAACCCGAGTGTAGCCGACCCGCGCCATCAGGTTGCCAGGATCGACGGCGATCGCCTGCTGATATGCGGCCGCGGCCGCGTTGATATGATCCGATTGCTCGTAGGTCAGTCCTTCGAAAGCGAGCGTCTCGCCGAGCCAGGTCGGGTTGTTTGCACCGAAACCGATTTCGGCGCGTTTGAAAAAGCTCATCGCCTGAACATCATCTTTTTTCGCGACGTACGCGCGCCCCAGATAAAAGTAGGCATAAGGATTTCCCGGGTCGATTCCCACCGCGCGGCTCAGCGTTCGAATTGCTTCGTCCGGATGATCCGCGATGAGTTCCTGGCGAGCCTGTTCAGTGGCGCGCAGCGAGGCGGCGCGCGCCGGCGAAGCCTCGGCGGCGATTATCGCATCGAGCGGAGCGTCGCTGACCCGTAGCGTCGGTGTAATCTCGCCCACGTCGAGCGGAGCCACCTCATCGGCCGAGGTCGGAATCGCGGTCGG
>DATLTX010000024.1:0-5473 GCA_035533435.1 Binataceae bacterium (SeqCode) | reverse complement strand
GCGTGCCGCGCTCGGTATCCGGATGGGGCTGCGCTATGTTGCCGGACTGCGCGAGGAAACCGGGCGGCGCGCTGAGCGCGAACGCGCGCGGCGGCCCTTCGATTCGATTGCCGACTTCACCGCGCGCGTGGGGCCGAATCGCCGCGAACTCGACGCGCTCGCCTACGCGGGCGCGTTTGCCGCCTTCGGGATGACCCGGCGCGACGCGATGTGGAATGCAGCCGTCGTCGAGCGCGACCCGAAAAGCCTGCTCGCCGGCGCGAGCCCGCGGCAGTCGTCGGTGGCGCTCCCCGCGCCGCTGCCGAAAATGTCGCCGCTCGAGGAGACCTCGGCCGACTACGCCGCGACCGGCGTCACGGTCGGGCCGCATCTGATGACCCATCTGCGCGCGCGGCTCAAGTCAGGCGGCATCCTGAGCGCCGCCGATCTTTTGCGCGCGCCGCACGATTCGTGGGTCAAGACCGCGGGCGTCGTGATCGTGCGCCAGCGCCCCGGCACCGCCAAGGGATTTCTATTCGTCACGCTCGAAGACGAAACCGGAATCGCGAATCTGATCGTCGTGCCCGATCTTTTTCAGAAGCATCGCGCACTGCTGCGCGGCGCGGGAATCCTGTACGCCGAAGGATGGCTCCAGCAGGTGGACGGGGTAACCGCAATCCGCGCCCGCAAATTCGCGGAGATCAACCTGCCCGCCGCAATGCCACCCTCGCACGACTTTCATTGATCGACGTTTCACAACCGCGGCGCCGCGGGGTTTAATCTCGCGCAAGCCAATATCTTCATGGAGAAAACCAATGAATCGCACCGGGCAAACTGCCAAGGCTGAAGCATTTCGCGCGATGCACGATCGATCGCGTATTCTTGTGCTGCCCAACGCGTGGGACGCCGCCAGCGCGCTCGTATTCGAGAACGCGGGGTTCAAGGCGATCGCCACCACCAGCTCCGGTGTCGCCAATTCGCTCGGCTATCCCGACGGCCAGGCGATACCGCGCGGCGAGATGCTGTTCATGATCGGCGCAATCACGCGCAGCGTTAAGGTTCCTGTCACCGCGGATATCGAGGCTGGTTATGCCGACGATCTGGCGACGCTTAAGGAGACGATCGCGATGGTAATCGATGCGGGCGCGATCGGGATCAACCTGGAAGACTCGATGATGAATCGCGGCACGCCGATCCTCGGACTCGAGACTGCTGTCGCTCGCGTTCGCGCCGCGCGCGAGGCCGCGCAAGCCGCCGGCGTGCCGATCGTGATCAACGCGCGCACCGACGTGTACCTCCACGGAATCGGAGAGCGCGAGACGCGTTTCGACGACGCCGTTCGCCGCGCCAATGCTTATCGCGAAGCCGGCGCCGATTCGCTGTTCGTCCCGGGCGTGCGCGACGCGGGTATCATCGGCAGCCTCGTCGCGGCGCTCACCGGTCCGATGAACATCCTCGCCGGTCCCGGAACACCGTCGATCTCCGAACTCGAAAAGCTCGGCGTCGCTCGCGTCAGCGTCGGCGGCGGCCCGGCCCGCGCCGCGATGACCGTGACGCGCACGGTGGCCAAAGAATTATTCGAACGCGGCACCTACCAGTCATTCGTCGAGGGCGTGATCTCGCATCCCGAGGCCAACGCGCTGATGACGCGCGGGCGCCCTACTCCGGCATGAACGATGGGCTGCCGGTCTTTGCGGTCTGGCCGCCGTCGGCGACCATCGCCGCGCCGGTCACGAACGACGCCAGGTCCGAGGCGAGGAACAGCACGACGTTGGCGATCTCCTCAGGCTTGCCCAGGCGGCCCATCGGAATCGCCTCGCGGAAGCGATCGGCGAATCCCGGCATCTCGAGCGCCGGCTGCAAGCCCGGCGTGTGAATCGCGCCGGGGCATACGCAGTTGACGCGCACGCCGTCGCGCGCGTACTCGATCGCGCCGACGCGGGTCAAATTGATAACTCCCGCCTTGGCCGCGTTGTACGCCGCGATTCCATAGTCGGCGCACATCCCCGAGATCGACGCCGTGTTGACGATCGCGCCGGAGCCTTGCGCGCGCATGATCGGCAGCGCGCGCTTCATCGCGCGCCATACCGCCGTCAGCCCTACATCGATCATGTAGCTCCACACGCCCTCTTCGACATCGGCGAGTCTTCCCGTGGTCTGCGCGCTGACCACAGAGGAAGCTGGAAGTCCCATCGCGTTATTGTGCAGAAAATCGATTCGTCCGAAACGCGCCTTCGTTTCCGCGATCAATCGATCGATATCCTCGGTGCGCGTAACGTCAACAGTCATCGCAAGCGCTTTCCCATTTTGCGCCGCTATCTCGTGGACCACGCGGCTTGCGTTTTCGCCGTTAATATCGGCAACCACGATCGTTCCGCCGCGCGCGGCAAATCCGAGCGCCGTCGCGCGGCCGATTCCCGAACCCGCTCCAGTCACAATTCCAATCTTGCCGTCAAATCGCATCGTACTTCACTCCTTGCGGATCGCTCAGCTTCGTCGCGTAGCATCCCCGGCGGCGGTTTGTAAATCGCGCTAACGCGCGCGGCGGCGAATGCGGTATGGTGCGCCGTATTAGCGGATCGACCCGATCCATCATGCTACGGGAGAACGACGATGAGACTTGCAGGTAAAGTCGCGCTGATAACCGGCGCCGGATCCGGGATGGGCCGCGCCGCCTCGATTCTGTTCGCGCGCGAAGGCGCCAAGGTCGCAGCGATCGATGTCAACGAAGGCGCGGCAAAGGAAACCGCCGCTACGATCTCGAGCGCGGGCGGTCAGGCGTTCGCGATGCGCGCCGACGTGTCGAATTCCGAAGATGCGCGTGCGATGGCTGACGAAACCGTGCGCCGCTTCGGCGGACTGGACATCAATTACAACAACGCCGGTATCGAGGGCGAAGGCGGCTTCATGGCCCAGCTCAGCGAGGACGGTTTCGACCGCGTGATCGCGGTCAACTTGCGCGGCGTATGGCTCGGGATGAAATACGCGCTGCCGCATCTGATCAAGCGCGGCGGCGGATCGATTATCAACACCGCGTCGGTGGCGGGAATGGTCGCGATCAAGGGCGCGGCCGCGTACTGCGCGGCCAAGGCGGGCGTCATCTCGCTGACCCGCGTCGCCGCGCTTGAGTACGCGCGGTACAACATCCGCGCCAACTGCATCTGCCCCGGAGTGATCGACACGCCGATGGTCAAGCGGGTGTCCGAAGAAGGCGGCGTGACCGCGCAGGACAACAACCGCCTGTCGCTTTTGGGCCGAATCGGAACGCCCGACGAAATCGCGCGCACCGCGTTATTCCTCGCCAGCGACGATGCGACTTTCGCGACGGGCGCCCCGTTCATCATCGATGGCGGATGGGTCGCGCGCTAGCGCCGCGCGGCGGAGGTTCGCGATGGCATCGCAGATAACCCGGCTTGCCGGCAAAGTCGCAATCGTAACCGGAGCGGCGCAGGGAATCGGCCGCGCAATCGCCACGCGGCTGGCAGACGAAGGCGCCGCCGTCGCGATTGCCGATATTCAGTACGACGCCGCCGAGCGCACCGCCGCCGAGTTGCGCTCCGCGGGCGCGAAGACGCTCGCGGTCAAGCTCGACGTGACGAAATTCGAAGAAGCCGAGGCCGCCGCCGCCCGCGTCGAGCGCGAACTCGGCGCGATCGACATCCTCGTGAACAACGCGGGATGGGACAAGCTCGAGCCGTTTATCGAAAGCGCGCCGGAGACCTGGGACAGGATTATCGCCGTGAATTATCGCGGCGTTCTGAACTGCTGCCGCGCGATCGCGCCGCGCATGAAAGCGCGCGGTGCCGGCAAGATCGTTTCGATCTCGTCCGACGCCGGACGCGTCGGCTCGACCGGAGAGGCGGTGTACGCCGGATGCAAGGCGGCGATTGTCGGTTTCTCGAAAACTCTGGCGCGGGAACTGGCGCGCTATCAAATCAACGTCAACGTTGTATGCCCCGGACCGACCGACACTGCTCTGCTGCGCGACGCGATGGCGGGACGCGAGGGCGTGCTCGAAGCGATGGCGCGGGGAATTCCGTTTCGCCGCCTTGGCAAGCCCGAGGATCTGGCCGGCGTCGTCGCGTTCTTCGCCTCGCCGGATTCGGACTACGCGACCGGGCAGGTAATCAGCATCAGCGGCGGACTGACGATGGCCGGATGATCGCGCTTGATAGTCAGACGCCGCGATGCTTAATTGAACTGTCGTTCAGAACAACCGCACAGACCGCTCGCCAGGTGGAATACCCTTGAGCATTGAACCCGAGCATAGCGAAAATCTGAAATTCAGCGACCCCGCGGCGCTGCCCGCCGAATACAAGGACTTGCTCGTCAGGATGCTCTCGATTCAGTCGCGAATCGAATCCGAGTACATGCTGATGCCCGAGCGCACGCTTCTGAAGCCGCTCGCGCTCGCTCCCACCGCCGAAGACAAGGCCGAGTACGCCGCGTTCTGGTCCGACGAGGTCCGCCACGCCAGCTACTGGATGCGCCTGCTCGGCGAACTCGGGGTCACCGTCGATGACGCGTTCATGGCGACGCCGATGCCGATCTATATCTTCGAGATGCGGGATCGTGCCGAGGACTGGATCGAGTACGGCCTGTTCAGCTTCTTCGCCGATCGCCAGGGCGCGTACATGGGCTACGAATGGGTGGGATGCTCCTATCAACCGCTCGCAAAAATCGCCGAGCGGGTTTACCGCGAAGAACTCGGCCACGCGGCTTTCGGTTATCGACTGATGCGCAGATACCTTGAGCGGGAAGGCGATCGCGGCCGCGCGCTGCTGATCAAGCATCTAGCCAAGTGGTATCCGGCCGGACTCGACATGTTCGGCAAGTCAGGCTCGAAGCGGCAGTTCGACTACGTGCGTTTGGGCCTGCGGCGGCGCAGCAACGAACAGATGCGCGCGGAGTTCGAGGCCGAGGTCAACAATCTGCTGACCAAGCTCGAAATTCCCGCGCCCGACGCCACTGCCGGCCGCCGCTATTTGTGAACCGCGCGCGGCTTGCGTCCACGCGCGTGGCGGACAAACCTTGGGCGGGAGGGCGTCTCGTTTGAAGAAAGCCATCGTTCAGCCCGCAATCCGGCGCGCAGCGCGAATCAAATCGACTTCGCGCGCGCTTGCTCCGGACGAGCGCTACGACGCCAATATCGATCATATTCTGCGCGCCGCCGCCGCCGTGTTCGCCGAAAAAAGTTTTGGACTCGCCTCGATTCGCGATATTGCGGCGCGCGCGCGAATTTCATTTCCGCGCATCTACTATTACCTGCGCAACAAGGAGGAAATCCTGTACCTGATCTCGCGCCGCGCCTTTGAAGAGCTGCTCCGCCGCGCCGAGCTGGCGACCCGCCAGACGCCCGGCGCGGAGGCGCGGATGCGCCAGTTTATCGCCGGCCATCTCGAGTATCACATGAGCAACCTGGCCGAAATGAAGGTCCTGGTGCGCGAGGCCGATTCGCTCTCCGGCCGCTACCAGGCCGACATCGCGCGGCTCA
>DATLTX010000023.1:0-7497 GCA_035533435.1 Binataceae bacterium (SeqCode) | reverse complement strand
GAGGCGGCAGCCGAGATCCGCAGCGCCGAGCTTCTGCAGGGCGATACGCAGACGGAGTTCGACCGTCTGATGGCGGCAGGCGCCGGGATGGATTTTGCGGCGCGCGCCAACGCGAAGTGGAACGCCGCCTACTCGGCCGAGCTATGCCGCCGCGCCGTCGCCCGCCTCTATTCCGCGTCGGGTGCCCATTCGGTTTACGAATCGAGCCCGCTCCAGGCAGCGTTCCGCAATATCAACGTCGGCGCGCAGCACGCCAGCATAGATTTCGATTCATCGGCAGAGACCTACGCCCGCATCCTCCTGGGTGTCGGCAAATAGCCGCGCATCGCCGAGCGGTCGCCGTCTGGTAGAGACCGCGCATACGTCATTTCTCACTCCGGCAGCCTCCGTTCGAAATGACGTATTGAGGGCGTTCCGCCGCCCGGTCGCGAGAATGAACACCGGGTAGGAGTGCGGTTGCTTCATCTGGTAGGTTGAGGGTGGATAGCGTGCCCGCGCGCGCTTCGCCTTATGGCCACTGATGGACAACTCGATTTGACTCTTCCTGCCGCCGTGCCCGCGCCGCGCAAAGCGCTGGGCGTCACTGAGCTGGTGCGGCTAATCAGCGGCACGCTCGAGGCGAACCTCGACGAATTCTGGGTGACCGGCGAGGTCTCGAACGCCCGCGTGCCCGCGTCGGGACATCTCTACTTCACGCTCAAGGATGACCGCAGCTCGATCAGCGTCGTGATGTTCAAGGGCGCATACGCGAAGCTGAAATTCCGCCTCGCCGACGGGATGGCGATCCTGGTGCGCGGCCGCGCCAACCTGTTCGAGGCGCGCGGCCAGTTGCAGGTTATCGCGGCCGCGATCGAGCCGCGCGGCGCGGGCGCTCTGCAGCTCGCGTTCGAGCAGCTGAAGAAGCGGCTCGAGGCCGAGGGCCTGTTTGATGCCGCGCGCAAGCGGGCTATCCCGTTTCTGCCGCGGGTGATCGGAATCGTCACCGCGCGCTCGGGCGCCGGTCTGCGCGATATCCTGCGCGTGCTCGGCGATCGCTATCCGGATCGCCATCTGATATTCCGCCCCGCGCTGGTCCAGGGCGAATCCGCGGCGGGCGATATTGCCGCCGCGATCGAGGACTTGAATCGCGACGGCCGCGCCGAGGTGTTGATAGTCGGCCGCGGCGGCGGCTCGCTTGAAGATTTGTGGGCGTTCAACGAAGAAGTTGTCGCGCGCGCGATCTTCCGCTCCGCGATTCCGATCATCTCGGCCGTCGGTCACGAGATCGATTATACGATCGCGGATTTCGTGGCCGACGTGCGCGCGCCCACCCCGACCGCCGCCGCACAAATGGTGGTCCCCGCAAAGTCCGAGCTGATCGAACGCGTTGCAGCCGCCGCCGAATCGCTCAGCGTCGCGATGGCGCGGACGCTCGACGGGCTGCGCGAGACGCTTGATGACTACGCCACCCGCCTGCGCCATCCGGGTGCGCTGCTTCGCGACGCGCGCGACACTCTCGCGCGGAGCGTTCTATCGCTGGCGCGTGCGATGCGCGCCCGGGCGCGTGAAAATGAACTTGGCGTGAACGCGCTTGCCGCGCGGCTCGCGGCGGCCGGGGCCAAAGCGATCGCGGCGGGGCGCTATCGTGTGGCCGAGATGGCGGCGAGGATGGATTCGATGTCGCCGCTCAAGGTGCTCGAGCGCGGCTATGCGGTGGCCACCAATATCCGCACGGCTAAAGTCGTCGTGGACGCCGCGGCGGTCGAGATCGGCGACGAACTGGACCTCAGGCTGATGAAGGGCAGACTCGGCGCGCGCGTTATCGCGCGCAGGAATTAGATTGCGGAGACCCTCGATGGCTGCGAAGACGAAAAAATTTGAAGACGAACTCAAGGACCTCGAGACGATCGTCAACCAGATCGATTCCGGGGAGCTTTCGCTCGACGAGTCGATTGGCGCATTCGAGCGCGGCGTCGCGCTGGTCAAATCGCTCACCCAGAAACTCGACGAGGTCGAGCGCAAGGTCGAGATCCTGACCCGAGATGCCGAAGGCAAGTTGGTTTCCGAACCTCTGGAGGACGCGGAACCGCCCGTCAAGCCGCGCCGCGCCGCCGCGGACGACGACGATATTCCGTTCTGAATCGACAGGGCGTGCGTGACTCGTTCGATGAGGCTGCCGGCGCACGGGGCGAGATTCCTCGCGACGAATTGCAGCCCGCCGCTGTCTGCCCAATTCGGAACAGCCAAATGCTCGCGCTCGGAATGACGCGAGGGGGAGCGCCGCACAAATAGGAATGGAGCGTTTCGATTATTTCATTCCGAGCGCGCACGACTGGATAGATTCGTGTCGTCTGCGTTGCGCCGCGCGGCGACCGTCGCGAGGAATCTCACCAGCGGCTCCGGCAGTATCTGTGCGTGAGTCTCGAAATGTTCTCCGCGGGACAGTTATCGCGGGGCTTACTTTACCGTGCAACAGCTAACCCGCGCAGGTGCAGACCCTGGTGAATTCCGATGACGCGGGAGCGGCTGGATTCCGCGATGGCGCGGCGCGGGCTTGCGCCGAGCCGCGAGGCGGCGCAGCGCCTGATCATGGCCGGGCGCGTGCGCCTCAACTCTCAGCCCGCCGCCAAACCCGACGTGCGGATAACAGCCGACGCGGAAATTATCGTGATGCCGGGCGCATCCGAGTACGCGAGCCGCGGAGCGCACAAGCTGCTCGCCGCGCTCGATCATTTTGCGGTGAAAGTTGCAGGCCGCCGCGCGCTCGACGTAGGTGCCTCGACCGGAGGGTTCACCGACGTGCTGCTGCGGCGCGGCGCCGCGCACGTGATCGCGCTCGACGTGGGCTATGGGCAGATTCTCGAACGCCTGCGCATCGATTCGCGAGTGACCGTGCTCGACAGGACGAACATCCGGCGCGTCAATCCCGGCGACCTGCCGTATGCGCCGGATCTAGTGACGATCGACGCGAGTTTCATCTCGCTGCGGCTCGTGTTACCCGCTGCGCTTGCACTTGCCGCGCCGAAGGCAGAAGTTATCGCGCTTATCAAGCCGCAGTTTGAAGTCGGCAAGGGGAAAGTAGGAAAGGGCGGAATCGTGCGCGACCCGGCGGCGCGGATCGCGGCGGTCGAGGCGATCGTGGAGTTCGCGCGCGAGCTAGGACTTGCGGTGCTCGGCACGATCGAGTCGCCGATCGAGGGCGCCAAGGGTAATCGCGAGTATCTGGCGATGCTGCGGCGCTGAATTATCGGGTTGATTGGAAGCAGACTAGAAAGTTATGCCATCGCACTACGTGATCGGACTCGATATGGGCGGCACCAATATCCGCTGCGCGGCAGTATCGCCGTCGGGCCGCGTGATGCTCCTGCGGCGAGCGCCGTCAGAAGCGGGAGCGAGCGCGCCGGCCGTTGCGAGTAATATCGCGGCGCAAATTCGCGCACTCGAAGACGCCGCGCGCCGGCGCGGGATGGGTCGCGCGCGTGCGATCGGAGTCGCCGTCCCCGGTCCGCTCGACGTTTACAGAGGCGTCGTAATGGCGGCGCCGCACGTCAAGGCGTGGCGCGGCTTTCCGCTGCGGGCGCGGCTGGAAGCCGAACTGGGAAGACATGTCGTAGTCGAGAATGACGCCAATGCGTGGGCGCTCGGCGAGTTTTGGCGCGGCGCCGCGCGGGGGCATCGCGATGTCGTCCTGCTGACGCTCGGCACCGGAATCGGCGGCGGGCTGATCGTCGGCGGAAAAATCGTCCACGGGCGCAGCGGGATGGCGGGTGAGCTGGGCCATATCACCGTCGAGCCGGAAGGGATGCCGTGCGATTGCGGGTCACGCGGATGCGTCGAGGCGTATGCGTCGTCGTCCGGGATGCGCGCGCTCGTCGCGCGGCGGCTGGGAGCGCGCAAGCGGATGCCCGCGCAGTATCTCGACAGGGACGGCAATTTCAGCGTGCGTGCGATGACGTGCTGCGCGCGCGCGCACGACCGGCTCGCGCTCGAGACGTTTTCGATTGCCGGCAGCTACCTTGGAATCGCGATCGCCTCGCTACTCAACATCTTTAACCCGGACCTGATAGTGATCGGCGGCGGAGTTGCCGGCGCGCTGCCCCATATGCGCAAGGCGATGACGGCCGAGGTTCGCGCCCGCGCCTTCGTCGCGATTGCCGCGCAGGCGCGAATCGTGCGTGCAGCTCTGGGCCCGATCGGCGGAGTGGTCGGCGCGGCTTACGCGGCGATAAACCCTGTCCGTCGCCAAGGATAGGTCCGTTAACTTAACCCATTTTCTCACGGGCGCTAATCTAATACCCTATAGGCTAAGCCTCGGTGGCGCTTAATGCCCGCGCTACGGATAATCGATAAAACCTCCCGAATCTGCCTCGCGGCGATTTTTGCGCTGGCTGTTGCCAGTCCGGCGCTAGCCCAGACTGGCAGTTACTCAGAGGAGAACCTCCCCGCCTCTGGGGCGCCCGCGGGCGCATCGAGCGCGCCGTCCACAATCACCTCGGACAGTGCGGCTACAACGGCTGATACCGCGCCGAAACCTCCGCCGCATCCGCGCTCGACGATTCCGTACACCATCCGCCCGGGCGACACGCTGGGATCGGTGGCGCAGATGTTCGGTCTTACAGCCGACCAGCTTGCGCATAAGAATAGGCTCAATCCGGACGACGAGCTGATTTCCGGCGACGTGCTAAAAGTGCCCAATCCGTTCGAGGCCCAGGCGAAATCGATGCAGACGCAGATCGATTCGCTGAGCGCCGAGGCGCAGACCGCCGAGCAAAAGGCTGAAGCGGCGCAGCGCGACTTGAATGCGATGCAGGAGAAGTCGCAGGAACTCGGCGAAGACAATCAGGCGCTGACTTCGAGCCTGCGGCTCTTGCCGTGGTGGCGAGCGACCGCACTTTCGGCCGCTGTTGCGGCGGCGCTGATGTTCGGTGTGATGATCGTCACGCTGTTCGAATGGTGGCGGATGCGCCGGCGCTACGTGGCGTTGGCAAATCTCTCCGAGGACCTGAGCCGGCTCGACTATAAGTACAAGGCGATGCTGGCGAAGGCGGAGCTGCGGCTCCAGCAGCTCTACGGCCGCCGCCGCGGCGGTCTGACCGAGGGACAGCCGCGTCCGAAGATGCCAGAGGAAGTCGAGATAGAGCGCCTGGCCGAAGACCTCAAAGAGGTCCTCGAGCATCATCTGATCAAGCTCGGCGCGCGTCCGCGCGGCTCGCGCAAGCGCGCACGATGGCGCGAGATGATCGGCGAAGTCGATCCGCAAGTCGAAGCACCCTCGGTCCGGCGCTAGCTCGAAGGGAAGTACCCGCGCGAAATTCGCTCTTGGCGGGGCTGGGCCATTTCCGCAATAATCACCTCGACAGGCTCTTGCGCCCGAGTTCCGCTGTCAGTCCAAGGCGCCTCTGCGAGCGCTGTTCCGTTAAACTCGTAACCTCGGAGGAATTTCATGAAACGATTTCTGATTGCTGGTCTTGGTATGATGCTGTGCGCGGGAATTGCTTCGGCGGCGATGGCGGCGGATACCGGAACCTCGAAGTCGGTTACCGGCACTCTCGAAGACAGCTTCTGCTACGGCACGATGGGCGCGCACGGCGCGAGCCACAAGAAGTGCGCGATGGGATGCGCCAAGGCTGGCATCCCGGTGTCTCTGGTCGAGGAGGGCTCGAAGAAAATTTACGTGCTGCTGCCGCCCAAGAACGCGCAGGCGATTCCCGACGAAGTCGTCAGCAAGATGGAAGACACCGTCACCGTGACCGGCAAGGAGTACAGCAAGGGCGGCGTCAATTTTCTGACCGTCGATTCTGTGAAGTAAGCGCTTGCTCGAACGGCTTCTTCCGGGAGCGTCGCATCTACAGAATATCCATCCGGTCGTAGTTCATTTTCCGATCGCGTTTCTGTGTGGTGCGGCGCTCCTGTATTTTCTTGCCGCGGCTGCCGGCATCGAGTCGCTCAAGTGGGCGGCGCTATGGTCGCTGATCCTCGGAACGGTCGGCGCGGCAGTGGCGATCGCGAGCGGTCTGGAGGCCGGCGAAGGCGTGATGGTCGCCGAGTCGGTGCGCACCGCGCTGCTCGATCATCACCGAAACCTGATGATCTCGGCCGGCGTTATCGCCGCGGCGCTGACCGTGTGGGCGTTGGTTGCGCGTCCGATGCCGGTGCGGTTTCGATGGGCCTTCCTTGCGGCGCTGGCGATCATGTGCGCGGTCCTTGCGCGCGGCGCCGACTACGGCGGGCGAATGGTCTTTGACTACAACGCGGGCGGCAACGCCTGCGGGCAGCCGATCGATTTCACGAAGTAGCATTCGCGCCGGGCAGCAGGCCGCAGAGAAATAGAAAGATCAGAACGAAAATAGAAGCTAAAACAACAAAAAGCCCTGTGGTTATTTCGCCGGTCAAGCGGTTGTAGGTGATCCAGCCTAAACCCGCAATGCAGAAACCTATCGAACATTTGTCCATGACTTGGCGAAGTTGGCGCCATGTCGACGAGAAGTTGCCGTGCCAGTTTGCCGGGTGCTGGTTCAACGCTAAAATCGCCGCAATCCCGTGCGCACTCCCAAGGCTGAGAATACAGACCGAGAGTGCAATCCATTCCCCGCCAGCGGTGTAATGAAGCCCCCAGAGCGCGACACCAATTCTGCTGGCCGGCGAAAACCCCAGGAGGCCTCCCAGCGTGCCAACCAAAAAGCTGACCATCTCTGCCGTTCGTGTTTTCAACTTGCCTTCGGCACCGTCGATTCCTGTGGTGACGTGGTCATTAGTTGCGTGCTCTGCGTTCTGCAGTCTCGGAGATTGTCAATAAGGACCTTGCGGCCAGTTCAAATCCAATAGTAGTAGCGCACCCACACGATGTCATCAGGCGTTCGTACGCCCCGACGCGCCGCTATGAAGAGGTGCTCGACCTGAGAGTGTGCATGAGCAGTCCGAGATTGTCGTCACCTTGCGTCGCAGCCGCGCGAGAAATTCCGGATGCTGCTGCGCTTTTCCAGAGGCGGTGGTGCGCGGTATAAGCCTGACATAGCGGGTGCGGCCGCGATCACTTTGGAGGTTCATTCGATGGCTTACACGGCAATTCTGGTTGATAACAAAGATGGCGTAGCAACTATCACACTTAACCGCCCGGAGAAGCTCAACGCGTTCAACGCCGCGATGGGCGCGGAGCTGTACCAGGCGTTCGCCGATCTGGATGCTGACGATGCGGTGCGCGTGATCGTCGTGACGGGTGCGGGGCGCGCGTTTTCCGCAGGCGCGGATCTTTCGAGCGGCGGAGGCGACACCTTCAATGCCGACAAACGCGCCGCGCGCGGGGAGATGCCGCGGCGGCCGGCGGTGCGTCCGTGGAACATGAAGAAGCCGATCATCGCGGCGATTAACGGTCCCGCCGTGGGGATGGGAATCACGCTGCCGATGCAGTGGGATATCAGGGTCGCGGCCGAGAGTGCGCGGATTGGCTTCGTTTTCGTGCGCCGCGGAATTATCCCGGAGGCGCTGAGTCTGTGGACCGTCGCCAGGCAGATCGGACTT
>DATLTX010000022.1:0-21073 GCA_035533435.1 Binataceae bacterium (SeqCode) | reverse complement strand
CCAGAGCCGCGAAGTAAAGCTCGGCGTGGCCCCATGCGATACCGATAATCACCGCGGTCTCGACCACGCGGTCCGAGACCAGGTCAAGCACGCCGCCGAGCGCGCTCGGCGCTGCGCACTCGCGCGCGATCGTGCCGTCGGTCGCGTCGAAGAGCGCGCTTATCAGGAGCATCGCGATCCCCCATCCTGCCGAGCCTGTCACGAACGCGACTCCCGCCGCGACTCCCGTCAGCGCCGCGAGCGCGGTCGCGAGGTTGGCGCTGACGCCGACGCGAAACATCGCGCGCGCGAGCGTGGACTGGATCCGCCGGATATCCGCGCTCTGGCCAAGAATCGTGTCGAGCATCGCGGCGCCCTTAATCGACCGTGCGGGTTTCGAGCTGCTCGAGCGACATCCCGCGCGTCTCCGGCGCGAAGCGCCAGACCACAATCGCGCCGATTATCGGGCTGATTGAAACCACCGCGACCGCATTGCCCAATCCGCCCAGCGATTTCGACAGCGCGCCGATCGTAAACGGCGTCAGCAGCGCGGCGATCTGCCCGAACAGTTGCACGGTCAGGCTGTACGAGGTGGCGCGGATTTCAGTCGGGAACAACTCGGCCGAATAGGTTGCCGTCGCCGTGCGCGCGCTCTGAAACGCGAACACCGTCACCACCAACGCCGTCAGCATCGCGCCGTGGCTCTCGGTCTGGAATAGCGCCAGGATCGCAAACGCGCCCAGGACGTAACTCACGCTGGTGGTCGGCTTGCGGCCGACTCGATCAAGTGACCATCCGGCGACGATGTGCCCGAGCGCGCCGATCACGTATGCCAGCACGACCGCGTGCCCAATCTGCGGCGAGGTCCAGTGATGATCGCGTTTGGCATAGAGGCTGAAAAACGTCACCGCCGGAGAGCCAACCAGTCCCACGCAGTTCCATAAGAGCGCGACCAGCAGGACGCGGCCGCGATACGGGCCGCGAATCGGCTCGATCGCGTTGCGCAGCGCGGCGCCGATCTCAGCGGTCCAGTTGGCGGCGGTTGTGCGCGCGGACTTAAGCGCCTCGAAGCGCGCGGTTTCCTTGAGTCCGCGGCGCAGGAACGCGACGAGCAGGAGCGGAATGATCCCGATGAAATACATCCCGCGCCAGCCCCATCGCGAATCCGCCACGACGCCATACAGCCCGCCGCCGGCAACCACGCCGAACAGGCCGACCATGTGCAGCGCCGCGATTCCGCGTCCGCGCATGTTGTCGGGAAGTTCCTCGCTGATCATGATAATCGCGATGCTGAATTCGGCCGACAAAAAAAGCTGCGCCAGGCTCTGGAAGAGCGTGAAACTGCCGAGTCCGGTCGAAAGCGCGGTCAGCAGCGTGAACATCGTATAGAACAGCACCGTTCCCGACACGATCGGCTTGCGTCCGATCCGGTCCGACGCCATCACCAGGACGAACGCGGCCAGCCCTCCGAGCCGCACCAGCGACGCCATCATGCCGACTGCGCGATCATTGAGATGAAACGTGCGCGCGATATCGGGGGTGCAGAGATGAAAGATGCTAACGTCGTAACCCTCGAAGATGGTTACCGACATCAGCAGGCCAAGCAGCATCCACAAGTAGCCGGTGGTGCGCGTCGCGGATTGCGGCGCGAACGGTGCGTGCTGGTCCGGGACGGAACTCTCAGGGTTGTTTTGCGGCTGATTCACACGGACAATTCCAGAAGCGACCAAGCTCCCAAATTGGCGCGCCGCGAGCAAGCCTGAGCCGGTGGCAGTTGCGCTTGGCGAAGATGAAAGAATTGCGTTCGATGCACATGCGGGCGATGGTGGCGCTCGTGCTTGCGGGCGCGCTGACGGCCTTTGCGCGGCAGGCCGCGGCGGCTCCGGAGGTCAAGCTGCTGGGCTTCTCCTCGGCCGATTTCGAGATACTCGATCCCGCGAACCTCAGCGTTATCGGCCATGCGCATTATGCGGTGATAAAGGATGGCAATGGAATCGCGTTGCACGGTGACGACCGCTACACGAACGGGCAGTACGACTTCGAGCGCGACCGGTTCGAGACGTTACCTGGCGTGCTGCCGGTTCTTACCTCGGCCGACCATTACTTTTTTCTGGCCAACGGCGCGCCGGAGTTCCAGAGTAATTTCGACGTGAAGTCGGGGCTCGCGAGCTGCGCCGATTTTCGCACGCAGCCGCCCCAGAGGCAGACCGCACAGCTTACCCCGCCGGCGGACACCTGGGCGGGAGCCTCGGTGATGATACCGATTCAGGATTTTCTGCGCCGCGGCGGAGCCGGTACGCTCGATACGCACGTATTCAACTGCGCGCCGAGCCCGAAGATTTTCGCCGTCAAAGTAACGATCTCGCAGGTGCAGGCGCAGTCGCCGCTCGGCCGGCCCGACGTGGTCGAAGTCGATGTGAAACCGGATTTCGGATGGCTCAATCTGCTCCTCGCCCCGTTCGTTCCGCACCTCAATGCATGGTTCGACCCGCATCGCGGCTGGGAGTTTGTCGGCGCCGCGCTGGCGCGGTTCTACAAAGGGACCGACATAATGCTCGCCCGCGTCATCGCGCCGGCCCAGCAGATGGGCGCTGCGCAACCGGCGCCGCGCAAATAGGCCCGCGGCGCTCGCCCCTCGCGGCGCCGGGTATTTCGATCGGCAGCGGCTTAAAAGTGAGTGATGCCTTCGCCCTCGGGATGGCGCACGGACGAAGCTTTGGGTTTGCGATACTGGAAGGATAGCTGACAGGTGGTGCAGGTGCCTTCCGGCTGTTGGTTGCCGGCTTTGCGGACCAGCTTGACGTAGCGCACGCTTCCGTCGGTGCACAGGTGGCTGGCGACAGGATAGTCGTACACGGTACGGACCGCGGTGGGTCGATCGTTCATTTTTCTTCGGCTAACGCTCCTTCGGCATCGAGTTCATTTCCATGACCGTCCTGAGACAGTTTCAATTTCGTCGCGCCGCGCGCCCCGCTCTGACAATCCGCGCGCCGCGCATGATCCATAAATAGTTATTTGCGCGTGGTGATCAATGACTTGCGGGTGTCCGCCGAAAATATTTTTCATCGCGGACGCTTCCGGCGGGCGACCTCGAACGTGACGATCTCGAAGGGACGAAGTTCCAGCTCGAGCGCGCCGCCGCGCCGCCGCCGCTTGCCGGCGCGCGCGGCCGGGTTTCCGGCCAGATCGACCACCCGCGCGCGCGTCGCGTCTGGGAAGCTGAACTGCGCCCGCTCGGTCTCGGCCGAAGTGCTGAAGACTCTGGCGCGGTAAGAGCCGACGCGCGGTCCGGGACGCGCGGTGGAAAACGCGATGCGCGGGTTGTCGCACGCGACCAGGCCGGGCGCAATCGCAAACGAGCGTCGCGCCGGGAACATCCGCGGCGGCGCCGCGTAACTCGCCGCACGCTGGATTATGGCGCCGTCGAGCAGGCTTCCGCGTGCCGCCGCGATAGCGAACTCGAAACGATGCTCCCCGAGTTCCTGCGCGCCGGGCGTTTCCAGCTCGGGGCCGGCGCCGCCGCGCCGCGTGGCAAGGTCCGAGCGCGAAAGCCATCCGACGGCGCGAATCAGGGTGAGCAGGATCGTCGATCCGGCCGGCTCGGCGCGGACCTCGGTCTCGTAGATGCCGCGGCTGATCAGCGCCGCCGTGAAGTCGCCCGATTCGACCGCGGTGAAAGTGCGATGCGGCGCCGTCGGATAAACGTCCTCGATTCCCGCCGGTTGCGCGGGTGCGCGCGCGCGCCGCAGTATTGCGAAGCTGGTGTCGGCGATCGATTCTGATGCGGCGACCGGCGTGACGAGTGCGACGCGCAGGCGATGGTCGCGCGAGCGGTTGTTTACCGTCGCTTCGCAATCGACTCGATCGAGACCGGGGTAGAGCGCCGCGTGCAACTCGATTCCGAGCGGCTCCGTCCTGCCGTCTCTGGCGGCGCGGCCCGGCGCGAGCGCGGCGGGAATCGCAAATTCAAGCGAGACTGAAATTCGCTTGCGGGCCGGACCGTCCTCGACAACCCGCGAGGAAATTTTCGCGGGCGCGGTGATTGCCGCGGCGCCCGCTACCGGATCGAAGTTGTACTCGTCGCCGCGGTCGCCGTCGTCTTCGAAATGCAGCGCGAGCCGCCGCGCGCCGCGCAAGTCTTCAATTTCGATTCCGTTGGACGCGGGCCGGATGCGATAAAATTCGTTTTCGATCGAGTCACGCGGCGCGGCCGGCGCCTGCGGTTGCGGCAAGGCGCCGCGCTCGAGCCGAAAGAAGCTCAGGCCAGCCGGGGTCAGATTATCGGCGACGAACGAAATCGCGCATCGTGCGACATTCGTCGCGCGAATCAGAACCCGCGCGTGGTCGGGAATCCGGGTGCGAATCACGTCGCGAAATTCCTCGAGGTTCAGCTCGCTCGTCGCCGCGCGGCTCATCGTCAGCGCAAGCTCAACCCGGTCCGCGCCGGTTTGCTTCAGCTCGTAACCGTTGACGGTTCGGCCCATCAGGGTCGGATGGCTCAGCGCGGCGGCCATCGCCTTGAACTCCGCGGCGCCGAGCTCGATCTCGAAGGCGCGCGCGGCGCGGGCCACTTCCGCGGCGATTGGAATTGCCGCGCCGTCGGCTCCGCGCACGACGTAGTTCGCCGCCGGATCCGGAAGCTCGATCTCTCCAGTGACGAGCGCCTGACGCGTGAAAGTGGGGTTGAACACCGCGATTGCCGCGCCGGGCAGATCGCCGCGCTCGTGGATCTCGGCCGCCGCGGCGCGCACGGCGTTCTCCGCGATTATCGCGGCCTGATCGAACCGGTAGCGCATGTCGGTGTGCACGTGATCGACGGAGCAGCCGCAGATCGAATCGTGCGGATGATTCTGTAGTTCGATGCGCCACGCCAGTTCGAGAAATTCGCGATGACGCGAATCGCCGCCGAGCGCGGACGCGAGCGCCGCGAGCGGATCGGCCAGCCGCTCGAGCGCGTAGCAGTTGGCGAAATCGCGCTGCTTAATCCACGTGCGCGCCGACGTGACTCCGGGCAGCAGATGCGCGCGCAGGGGCGAGCGCAGCTCGCCGCGATGACGCGCCAGTCCGTTGGGCGGCGGCGCGTCGGCGCGGTTGACGAAGCCTTCAAGCGGACCGAGCTCAAAGCTTAAGCTGGAAGTCTCCCGGGCTTCGCGAATTCGCGCGGCCAGGCGCGGGTCTGGCTCGGTGTGGTCGGTTCCGGTCATCACGAGAATCGTCCCGCCGCCGGCAAAGGCGCGTTCGCGCGCGGCGATCTCATTTGCGCGGGTCACGAAGCTCTCGACGGAATCGAGCGGAAGATTGGCGCCGTTCGAGTAACCGAACGGCAGGTAAACGGTTTCGAGCGCCGAACCGTCGGGCGCCTCCCAGACGAAGCGGTTCGCGCCGACGTCGGCGCCCACTCCGCGCCACAGCACGGCGGTGCGAAATCCGAATCCAGCCAGGATCTGCGGAAGCTGCGCGATATGCCCGAACTGATCGGGCAGATAGCCGACATCGAGCGGGCGGCCGAAGCGGCGCGCCGTTTCGATTCCGATCTCGAGGTTTCGGATGAGCGATTCGCCGCTGACCAGAAAGCTGTCGGCAAGCACGTACCAAGGGCCGACCTGGATTTTGCCCGCGCGGATAAGCGCGCGCAGCCGCGACGCCATCGCGGGCCGCACCTCCAGGTAATCATCGAGCACTATTGTCTGTCCGTCGAAGTGAAAGAACGGAATCTCGCCGCTCTCGACCAGCGCAATCATCCGATCCGCCATCGCGACCAGCCGCGCGCGCATCTGCTGGAACGGCTGATACCATTCACGGTCCCAATGGGTATGAACGACGAAGTAGAGTTGATCCATCGAAATGCTACTCGCGCCGCGCGCGTTCAGGCCGGGCGCCGCGGAATCATCACGCGCCGGCGCAGGATCATCACCTGCTCTCCGTTCTGATTGAGCCCGCGCGTCTCGACGTAGAGGATCCCACGGTCGGCCTTGCTGCGCGACGCCGTGGTTTCGAGGACCGTGGTTTCCGCGTAGATCGTGTCGCCGGCGAAAGTCGGCGCGCTGTGCCGCACCGATTCGTACTCGAGGTTCGCGATCGCGTTCTCGCTGATATCCTTGACGCTCATTCCGACCACGGTCGCGAGCACCAAAAGCCCGTTGACGAGGCATCGCCCGTGCTGCGACTTCGCCGCGTAGGCCGCGTCGAAGTGGATCGGGTTGGTGTTCATCGTCATCAGCGTGAACCAGGTGTTGTCGAACTCGGTGATGGTGCGGCCGGGCCAATGCTTGAAAATCTGGCCGGGCGAGAAGTCGTCGAAGTAATGCGGCATCGCGGTAGCTGGCGCGCGAATCGTCGCGGGCACTATCGCGGAATTATCTCAGGGCGGCGGCAGTTGCAATCGCCGCCCGGCGAGCGCTTGAGACGCGGCGGCTATGTGGTAGGCTCCGGGCTTCGATGACTCGGCGAAAGCTTACCGTGTTGCTCGTCGCAAATCGCGGCGAGATTGCGCTGCGGATTATCCGCACCGCGCGTGCGATGGGGCTTAGAACCGTCGCGGTGTATTCCGCCGCCGACTCCAGGAGCACCCATGTTGCCGCCGCCGATGATGCGCGCCTGATCGGCCCGGCGCAACCGGCGCAAAGTTACCTGAATATCGCCGCGATAATCGAAGCCGCGCGCGACACCGGCGCCGACGCGATTCATCCGGGCTACGGCTTCCTCTCCGAGCGCCCTGAGTTTGCGCGCGCCGTCGAGGACGCGGGAATTATTTTCGTCGGGCCGCGCGCCGACGTGATGGCGCAGCTTGGCGACAAGGTTGCGGCGCGCAAGCTCGCGATCGCTTCGGGCGTGCCGGTGGTGCCCGGAATCGAAACGGCGGAGCCCGAGGCGGCGCGCGAGTTCGCCGCGCGCGAGGGCTATCCGATTGTGGTCAAGGCCGCTGCTGGCGGCGGCGGCCGCGGGATGCGCGTCGTCGAATCCGCGGCGCTGCTGGACGCCGCACTCGAGGGAGCAGCGCGCGAGGCGCTGGCCGCCTTTGGCGACGGGCGCATATTTGTCGAGAAATATCTCGCGCGTCCGCGTCACGTTGAAGTCCAGTTTCTCGGTGACGAGCACGGAAATATCGTCACGATGGGCGAGCGGGACTGCTCGATCCAGCGCCGGCATCAGAAGATCCTCGAGGAATCGCCCGCGCCCGGCCTTGGCGAGGCGACGCGCGACGCGATGCTGGCGGCGGCGACGCGGCTGGCCCGCGCGGCGGGGTACACGAACGCCGGCACCGCCGAGTTTCTGGTCGATCGTGACCAATTTTATTTTCTCGAGGTGAATGCGCGCCTGCAGGTCGAGCATCCCATTACCGAGATTCGCTTTGGATGCGATCTGGTTGCCGAGCAAATCAAAATCGCGCGCGGCGAGAAGATAACCGCACCCGGCGCGCCGCGCGGATACGCGCTCGAATGCCGCATCAATGCCGAGGACGCCGCCGCCGGGTTTCGGCCCGCGACCGGAACCGTGCTCGAGCTGCGCGTTCCGGCGGGGCCGGGCGTCCGCTTCGATACTCATCTCACGCGCGGGTCCGAGGTCGGCGCGTTTTACGACGGCCTCCTCGGCAAGGTGATCACACACGGCGCCAGCCGCGAGCAGGCGCGCTGCAGGATGGCCGGCGCGCTCGGCGAACTCGCGATTTTGGGCGTGACCAACACGGCGGGTTTCTTGCGCGACGTGGTCGCGAGCGCGGCATTCGCGCGCGCGGAACTATCGACGCGATTTATCGAGGAGCATTTTCCCGCTTGGCCGCGCGAGGACCGCGCCGAGACCGAGGCCGCTCTGATCGCGGCGGCCCTCACCGTCGCGGGCGCTCTGGGAGCCGATTCCAGCTTCAATGCCGCCGGGAATGCATCCGGCGCGCCGGCGGATCACTCGCCCTGGGTGGCGCTGCGCGGCTTCGACCTGTGGAGACGGTCGTCGTGAAACTCAAAAGCGGCGGCAGAGAATTCGAGGTCGAGATTATTGCGCGCGAGGGACGCGCGATCCGCGCCCGGGTCGAGGGTCGCGAAATCCTGGCGACGATCGACGCGCTCGGCGACTCAAGCGCGATCCTCTCGCTCGGCGAGCGCAGGTTTCGCCTGCTCGGAGCACGCCGCAAGGATGCGATCCTAGTGGCAGTCGGGCCGCGCACCTTCGATTTTGTTCCCGCCGAATCCGCCGCGCGCCGCGCTCACGGCGGACTTGCCGCGGCGGAAGTCACCGCGCCGATGCCGGGCAAAATCCTGAAGGTGCTGGTGAAGGATGGCGACCTGGTGAGCGCCGGTCAGCCGCTGGTCGTGATCGAAGCGATGAAGATGGAGACCGCGCTCGCGGCCGAGAGCGACGCGATCGTCAAGCGGGTGCGCGTCGCGCCAGGCGACACGATCGATCACGGCGCGGTGCTGGTCGAACTCAGTCCCGCTCCGGTTGCATCAGCGCCTCAATCCGGCCGCGAAGACCGCTGACCCACTGATCGAAGTCGGTGTCGCGCTCGACGACGATTTCGAGCTTGCCATCCGCCAACATCGAGACGCGGCCGGGATGCTCGGGGCGCAGCGGGATGATCACCGCCTCGCGCGAGATGTTCATCGCGTCAAGAACCTCGAAGATGCGCTCGATTTCCTTCAGGGTGACGGCCTTCAGCATTATGGGTTGATCCTGCGCGGGGCTATGCTCTTTACATACGGGGGCCGCGTCGTAAGCTCAATCATACCAGTTGCGGAGGACAAGCCGGTGTTTGGCACGATCAAGAAAGTCGTCAAGGACAAGGGTTTTGGATTTATCGAACCCGACGACGGCGGCGACGAAGTATTTTTTCATCGCTCGCGGCTGTCGCCCAAAGTTTATTTCGAGGATCTGCGCGAAGGCGCGGAGGTGCAGTTCGAGGTGCGCCCCGGCGACAAAGGCCGCCAGGCGTTCAACCTGCGCCTGCGCTGAGAAAGGGGACAATCCACAGATTACACCGATTTCACGGATTAAGAGATTCCGGAAAATCCGTGTTAATCTGTGAAATCTGTGGACGGATTTCCTTCCGCTCCGCTAGCGCGACCAGGCGAACCATCGCTTGAACAGCTTCGCCGCCAATGGCGTCAGGCGCGTGCGCGCGTATTGATTCGCGACCTTCCGAATAGCCTCCGCCTGGGTGGGGTAGGGATGAATCACCTCGCCGAGCCTGCCCAGGCCCACTCCCGCGGTCATCGCGAGCGTCAGCTCGGAAATCAGATCGCCGGCATGCGCCGCCACGATCGTCGCGCCGACGATCTGATCGGTGCCGGCGCGGACGTGGACCTTTACGAAGCCTTCGGTTTGCGCGTCGAGGATCGCGCGATCGACCTCCGCCATCGGCTGGGTAAAGGTGGTGAACGCGATTGCGCGCCGGCGCGCTTCCTCCTCGTTCAGGCCAACGTGCGCGATTTCCGGATCGGTATAAGTGCACCATGGAATCGTGAGCGCGCTCACGCGCTGGCGGCCGCGGAAGAGCGCGTTGCGCAACAGGATTCGCGCGTGCGCGTCCGACAGATGCGTGAACTTCAGGGCGGACGCGCAATCTCCGGCCGCGTAGATGCGCGAATTGCTGGTGCGCAGGTAGTCATCGACATGAATTCCGGCGGTGCGGTTGTATTCGACTCCGGCGGCTTCGAGTCCCAGTCCCTCGACGGCGGGTGCGCGGCCGGCGCCGACGATAATTTCATCGACGGCGATTTCCGACTGCGCGCGGTCGTATTCGATGCGCAAGATCTTCTCGTCGCCGCGCCGCTCGACGCGCAGGATCGTGCAGTTGGCGGCGATTGCAACGCCGTCGCCCCTGAGCGCGCGCTCGACCGCGTCGGCGCCGTCGCGATCTTCGCGAAGCAGAATGCGCGGCGCCACTTCGAGCAGCGTGACTTCTGCGCCGAGTCGGCGCAGCGCCTGCGCAAGCTCGCATCCGATCGGCCCGGCGCCGATTATCGCAATCCGCGCCGGCAACTCGGTCAGCGCAAAGACGGTCTCGTTGGTCAGGTAGCCGGTCTCGGCAAGTCCGGGAATCGGCGGAGCCGTCGCTCGCGCTCCGGTGGCGATCGCGGCGCGCCGAAAGGTCAATCTTTTGCCATCGACCTCGACCGCGTCGGATGCGACAAAGCGCGCGGCGCCAAGGTAAACGTCAACTCCAAGATCGCGCAGGCGCGCCGCGGAATCATTGTGCGCAATCCCGGCGCGCAGCTCGCGCATCCGCGCCGCCGCGGCCGGGAAATCC
Organism: Binataceae bacterium (SeqCode); assembly: GCA_035533435.1. Lineage (GTDB taxonomy): Bacteria > Desulfobacterota > Binatia > Binatales > Binataceae > JBARDN01. Next base: position 10,851 of record DATLTX010000022.1, on the reverse strand, counting down.
GCGCGCGCTCCGAGCGGCACCTCGATTCCGAATTCCGCCGCGGCGCGCACCGCCGCCGCCGCGCGCGCCGAGGCAATCAGCGCCTTGGACGGAACGCATCCGAAGTTCAAGCAATCGCCGCCCATCAGGTCGCGCTCGATAATGGCGACCTTCGCGCCGAGCCCCGCGGCGCCGACCGCCGAGACCAGTCCCGCCGTGCCCGCGCCGACCACGACCAGGTTGTAGCGTCCGGAGGGCACGGGATTAGCCCATCCGCTGGGATGCACTTGTTCGAGCAGTGCAAGATTGTGATCGTCGAGCGGCGCGATTCCAAGCGTCTGCGAATTCATCAGCGATCTCCCTGCGGGGGCCCGGCCCGAGCGATCCTGCTCAGGTCCGCTCTTTGAGCGCCCGCGCGCCAATTCGGGTGGCATAGACGGCAATCGCGATTGTCGCGGCAAGGCCGACGACGTTGAGGATCCATCCCGCAGCCGGATGCGGATGATTCCCCGAGGCGGCGCGCGCAAGGTCTCCGCTTATCGATCCGATATAAACGTACATCACGGTTCCGGGAATCATCCCAACCCACGATGCGACAATGTAGTCCGCAAACGAGACGCTGGTCAGGCCGAAGGCGTAGTTGAGCAGGTTGAACGGGAAGACCGGCGAAAGACGGGTGAGCAAAACGATTTTCCAGCCTTCGCGTGCGACTGCTTTATCGATCGCCATGAAGGACGGGTTACCGTCGATCCTCCGCGCCACCATCGCGCGCGCAAAGTACCGTCCGACGATAAACGCCGCACTGGCGCCCGTCGTCGCTGCGATCGAGACATAGATAGAGCCCCATACGACACCGAACAGCACCCCCGAACCGATCGTCAAGATCGATCCGGGAATGAACAACACGCAGGCGATAACGTAGATCGCGATGAACGCGATCGGCGCCGCCGGTCCGAGGGTCCGGATTCGCTCGAGCAGGATCGAAAGCTCGCCACCGAACCGTCGCCCGAGCACGATCACGACGACGAGTGCGAGCGTGACAGCGACGAGCCACGGCCATGCGCGGCGCTGGGGCGGTTTCGATTTCGATTGCTCGGTCATCACGGCGCGCCGGTTCGCGGCGCGAAGCCTAGCAATGGATACCCAACGCGCGCCCCGAACGCGAACGGCGCCGGCGGGCGGATGCTCGCGCGCCGATCGCGGTTACTGTATGAGCGTCGCGGTGTGATACCTGCGCGCCGCGTTCATCGTATGCGCGGTTGCCTTGAAGCTGCTCGAACCGGCTGAATTATAGATCTCCGCCGTGTCCACGATCGCGCCGCTCTGATCCATTCCACCCGCAATCAGGACGGTGCCGTTCTTGAGCAGCGTCGCGGTGTGCCCGGCGCGGCTGTCGGTCATTTTCGGCCCCACAGTCGTGAAGGTCCCGGTCGTCGGATCATAAATTTCAGCCGTGCTCAGGATCTGCGAGGTGCCCACTCCGCCGCAGATAAAGACTCTGCCGCCCTGCAGGAGGGTCGCGGTATGCTCGGCGCGCGGGAAATTCATCGGGCCGACAGTCGCGGTGAAATTGCGGGTTGAAGGGTTGAAAATTTCCGCCGTGTTTTGCGGGACCCCGTTGCCATTATATCCGCCCGTGATCAGAACGTTGCCATTGTTGAGCAGCGTCGCGGTGTGATTCGAGCGCCGATTAATCATGTTGCCGAGGGTGTAGTTGAAGGTGCCGTTGGCGATATTGAAAATCTCCGCTTTCTGCAGCACGAGCCCATTGGGATCGATTCCGCCCGTGAGCAGCACCAGCCCGCCCTTGATTTTCGTCGCAGTGTGATAATTGCGCTTGGTGCGCAACGGATTAGAGGTGACGGTGAAAGTTCCGCCCTTCTGATTCTTGAAGTTTTCGGCAACTCCCGTTACCGCGCCCGTGTTGTCGAGCCCGCCCGCGATCAGCACCTTGCCCGATTTCGTCAACGTTGCGGTCTGCCTGCTATGCCCCGACACCATGTTGTCGCGCGTGGGCGTGAGCGAACGGGTTTTCGAGCTGAACAGATCGGCGGTATAGAGACCGGCCGGTGTCGCGGGAGGGACCGCGTTTTCGCCGCCGGTGATCAGAATCAGCGTGCCGTTGATCCGCGTGCTGGTGTGATGCTCTCGCGGTTCGCTCATCAGGCTGGACAGGGCGGTGAAGGTCTGGGCGGTGGGATCGTAAAGCTCAGCGGAATCGAGCGCCGCGCCCGGCAAATCCTCGCCGCCCGCGATCAGGACCTGGCTCCCGATCGGGCTGGTCTTGGCGTCGGGAACGCTTCCCGCCCGAATCGCCGCGGCAGGTGCGAGGGTCAACACCGCCGCCGCCACCGATACCATCATCAACCGCGTCACCATCAGCCTCATCGCAGTAACCCCCATTGCACGCGCCCGGATGCTACAAAACGTCGCGTAATCGTCCACATAGGATAGCACGGACGGTGCGCGAGTCATCGCCCCGGATAGACCCTTGCGGCGGGGTGCGCAAATCGCGCCGGTCGCATATAATCGGGGCGAATCCGGAGATTCGCACCGTGGCATCGCACGAGCATCAGGCGCAGGCCCGCCATCATCTTAGGGTCGGTATAATCACCGCCAGCGACACGCGCACCGCCGCGACCGATAAGAGCGGCGCTGCGATCCGGCAGATGCTCGAAGCCGCGGGGCATACCGTTCCCTCTTACGAAGTGATTCCCGATGAGCGCGCGCGGATATCCGCCGCGATAGCCGCGAGTCTGCCCGAACTCGACGCGATCATCGTAACTGGCGGCACCGGAGTCGCCCGGCGCGACGCGACGATCGAGGCGGTCGAGCCAATGCTCGAAAAAAAGCTCGACGGGTTCGGCGAGATTTTCCGGATGCTCTCGTACCAGGAGATCGGGGCGGCCGCGATACTCTCGCGGGCGGTCGCGGGAATCTGCCGCGGCAAATTTATCGCGGCGATACCCGGATCGACAGCGGCGTGCCGGCTTGCCATGGAAAAACTAATTCTGCCCGAGATCGGGCACATTGCGTATCTGCTCGCGGAGTGACGCCCGGATGAATCGGCTTACGGTCAAGTTCTTTGCCACGCTGCGCGAACGCGCGGGACACGCGGAAATTACGCGGGAGTTCCCCGAGGGCACTGCCGTCGCCGAAATCTGGCGCGCGATGGTCCGCGAGTTCCCCGCGCTTGCGGGCCATCGCAATTCGGTCGGCTTCGCGGTCAACCAGGAATACGTCGAAGGAAATTTCCAGCCGCGCGCGGGTGACGAGATCGCGTTTATCCCGCCGGTCAGCGGCGGCGCCGATGAAGTACTCGATTCCTGGATCGGTCCAATAACGATCGGCCGCGCGCCGATCGATGTAGCCGCGCTCGAGCGCGCAGCCTCAAGCCCCGCCGCCGGTGCGGTCGTCACGTTCGCGGGCACGACGCGCCAGACCAATGCCGGCAGGCAAGTCACGCGCCTCGAGTACGAGGCCTACGAGCCGATGGCGCTCAGCGAGATGCGCAAACTCGCGCGCGAGGCGGGCAAGCGCTGGCCGATCGTGCGAATCGCGATCGCGCATCGAATCGGCGTGGTCGAGATCGGCGAGACTTCGGTGGCGATAGCGGTTGCGGCAGCGCATCGCGGCGAAGCCTTCGACGCCTGCCGCTTCGCAATCGATCGTCTGAAAGAAATAGTCCCAATCTGGAAAAAAGAGCATTTCGAAGGCGGCGAAGTATGGATAGGCTGCCAAACCTCCCACCCCCCGGAACCGGAGCACTCGGGTCAGCCGCCGCGCAGCACCTGATTGACCGGGCGGACAGGGTTGGGTACATCTCTGATGATGTCATTGGGCGAAACTTCTGTTGAAAAGATTATTCTTGCCGAGCCGCGAGGCTTCTGCGCCGGCGTCGATCGCGCGGTCGAGGCTGTCCGCGGCGCGCTGCGATCGTATGGGCGGCCGCTATACGTGCGGCATCAAATCGTGCATAACCGCTTCGTGCTCGAGGCGCTCGAACGCGAGGGCGCGATCTTCGTCGAAAGCCTCGACGAAGTCCCCGAGGGCCAGCGCGTGATTTTCAGCGCGCACGGCGTGGCGCCCAGCGAATGGGATCGCGCCAAGGATCGCCGCCTGCGCGTGATCGATGCGACCTGCCCGCTCGTGACCAAGGTCCACGACGAGGTCGAGCGTTACGCGGGCGAAGGTCGCACCGTAGTGCTGGTCGGGCATCAGGGACATGAGGAAGTGAAGGGCACCCTGGGCGTCGCGCCGGGCAAAGTGGTGCTGGTGGGCTCGGTCGAGGAAGCGCGCGCCTGCGAGATTTCCGATCCGTCGCGATGCGCGGCGGTCACCCAGACCACGCTCAGCGTCGATGACACCCGCGAAATTATGGAGACGCTCAGGACGCGGTTCCCCGCGATGCTGACGCCCAAGACCGACGACATCTGCTACGCGACACAGAACCGCCAGAACGCCGTCAAGGAGCTGGTCGCCGTCTCCGACGCGGTGCTGGTCGTCGGCTCCAAGCAGAGCTCGAATGCGAACCGACTGGTCGAAGTCGCCCGCCAGCGTGGCGCGCGCGCCTTTCTGGTCGATTCGCTGGCAGATGTCGAGCAGGAGATGCTGACCGGGGTGAAGGCGCTCGGCCTGACCGCGAGCGCGTCATCGCCGGAGTGGCTGGTCGAGGAAATTATCGGCGCGTTCGCGAATCGCGGCGCGGCCGTCGAGTTGATGAGCGTGGCCAAGGAGCGCGTGCATTTCCCGCTCCCGATGCCCGCCGACTGATCGCGCGCTTTCCAGAATTTACATCTCCACGATCGCGGACCAGCATCTTCACGACTGCCGTATCACGCCCGCGCAACTGCGAGCGCGCGCGAGTCAGCGTTTGTCCACGAGGGAAAAAAAAACGGGACGCCCTCGTGGCAAAGGCGTCCCGTGCGAACCTGTTTAGCGGGCGATCTTCTAATGCCCCTGGAGCGCCGCTTCCTGCATGGCGTTGGCGGTGAAGAAAGCCTTGTCCACCGCGCCCATATTGATGTACCAGCACTCGCGCTCCGGTGTATCACGTGCGGGCAGATAGCACATGCTGGACTGCAAGGACTGGCAATCCAGCGACGACGATCCAACCACGAACGATCGTTTGAACGGGTAGATCGCTATGCGCGCATCGGGAACAGGGCGATCGCGTTCCGTCAGCAAATACATGAAGTTCTGAAATAGCTCGCCCTTTTGATCGTAGGTGTCAACGTAAGGTTCGAACCAGACCTCCGAATCCATGTATAGGATGTTTCTGCCCTGCAGCGTGTTGACGACGCCATATCGGGGCATCGCCTGGAGAACGTACATATGGCGCACTTCCCATGCCTCGGGGCAGGCGCTCGCCTGGCCGTCCGTCGGGCACGCAATTTCGGGAGAATGCTCGGCATGCACGCAAGCAAGCATCTGCTTCTCGCCAAGGAACTTAAAGTCATAAGCCTCGGTCTTGGGGTTGAAGCCGGAATAATGATCCGGGTTCCACGCGGATACCCCCGTAGCGTCGCTCAGGACTCCCTCATTGAGACGGCGTACGCGTCTGGCGCCGGGCGTGTACGACCAGGAGTCGTCGCCTCGGTTGGGATCGGCGTATCGAAACCGAACGATACCCGCTCCGCGTTGCGTGGCTGGCGCGATAACCGGGTAGAGCGCAAACATCCAAAGCCGCCCAGTGATCTTGAAGTCGGGATCCACCGGCATCGGTTCCACTTCGGTGCGTCCGACCTCGCTGTAACCCGCGTAATGGCCGACTTCGGTGTCATCGATCTCAAGGCTCGACGCCTTACCCTTGGAAATGTAATGAGCGTTGCAGTCGAAGAAACGCAGATCGTAATCGTCGGTCGTGATCGGGCGGAACACGTTGTTCCATGCGATCTTCACGCCGACATCAGGATCGTTGGGATCGATCAGCGGGAATGGTTGGCCCGCGACATATCCGACCACGGAACGCCGATCTCGCGAGAGTCTGACCTGCGCGGAATACTTTTCGGTGGCATCCTTGTAAGGTGGCGGCCAGTCCACGCGCTGGGTGGGCACGATTTTCAGCTGCATACCTCCCTGCACGCGAATGAAAATTCCAGGCGAAACCAAGTCCTTCACTTTTGAAGCAGTGTCCGCCGTTACCATATCTCCCGGCTTGACCGCGGCATCGCTGGACACGGGCCGCCAGGCCATCGCAACCACCGCAACGATCAATGTTGCAGTGATACTAATGGCCGTCCTTCGAATCGTTTGTGTCATCAGAGCCTCCTCTCGAGGTTTTTGCCGCGCTGATTGCGTTGCTGCCGGATTAGTTGCACTTAATGCCGATGGATCAGGCAGACTTCTTGCGACCGCACATCGTTAGCCGTTCTGATTTGAAAAGTCAAACTTTAAGACGCTTTTGGCTCACACACGAGCCGCCCCTGATGGAAAGCCGCGCTCCGACGGGCTCCGCGCGCGACGATCGAACCACGCGTGATAGTTGCCGCCTTGACAATTCCGGCGCGATGCCTGAAAACTCATCCCGACCCGGGTGAAAATCCAGAGAGGAAGAACGTCGATGCGAAGAGTTCTCGCGCGCGCGCTGATCATTCCAATCCTGTTGCTGCTTCCAGTCATCAGCGGATGCCAGTCCAAGTCCGAAAAGCTGGTCTTTCAGGCCAACGATACGGCCAAGAAAGCGATGGAATCGTCGCCCGACGATCGCGAAAAGCTGCTCGAGCAGTCGCGCGACATGTTGCATGAGGCGGTCAAGGACGATCCCAAAAATCTCGACGCCTGGAAGCTGCTCGGCCAGCTCGACGAAGTGCTCGGGCATCAGGATGACGCCGCCAAGGACTTCGACGAGGCTTCGACGCTCGACCCGACCGATCAGAAGCTGATGCAGAAGGCGCGGATGTACCGCGCGATTCAGCAGATGGTCGATAACGCGAACAAGGCGCTCGATCAGATAAAGTCGGGCGATACCGCGGGCGGGATGGCCGCGCTAAAGGACGCGCTGCTCGCGACGCACAGCAAATCCACCCGCGACAAGGTTACCGCCGTCGTCGCGCAGGCGGTGCCGATGGTGGTGCAGCAGGGCGACCAGCAGGTCAAAGACAAGAAATTCACAGACGCCGTCGCCACCTACGATCAGGCGATCCGCGGGTACATCATGCTCGCCGAGGCGCAGGGCAAGCATACGCTCGATCCGGCGTCCGACGCCGTACTGCACTCCGCAAACGAGGCCGCCAACTCCGCGGGCACGCCGGACGCAACCTTTCGCTTGCTGAACGACGTGATGACGTTCGACCCGGATAACAAGAGCGCCAACATGGAGCTGGCGCAAGTCTATCTGCGCCGCAATCCTCCCGATTACGACACCGCGGCCGACCTCGAGGAGCGCGGCGGCGCGCCCGACGCCGAAGTCAAGAAGCTTCGCGACCTGGCGAAGAAGCATCGCAAGCGCTAGCCGCATGAACGCCGACGCAGTCGCGAATCGGAGCGTGCGTCGATGAGCGCGGAGGGCTAAACCGCAGACCCGATGAAGCGGCGCGGCTATATTGCCGTCGAAGGTCCGATCGGCGTCGGCAAGACCAGCCTTGCGCAGATGCTGGCGAAGGAGTTAAACGCCCGGCTCCTGCTTGAAGACGCCGACAACAATCCGTTTCTGCCGCGCTTTTACGCCGAGCCCGACAAGTACGCCTTTCCCACGCAACTCTACTTTCTGCTTACCCGCTACAATCAGCAGCGCGAACTCTTGCAGCGCGACCTCTTCGCGCAGGCGACGGTGGCCGATTATCTGTTCGCCAAGGATCGAATTTTCGCCAATCTGAATCTCGCGCCCGACGAGATCAAACTCTACGAGGGCGTTTACAAGCTGGTGGACGCGCAGATGGCCAAGCCGGACCTTGTCGTGTACGTGCGCGCCCGCGTCGAGGTGCTGGGGGAGCGCCTGCGCAAGCGCAATCGCGACTTCGAGCGCCACATCAGCTACGAATACCTCGAGCGCGTGTCGTCGGCCTATCGCGACTTCTTTTTCTACTACGACGAAGCGCCGCTGCTGGTGGTCGATACTTCCGAAATAGACTTCGTGGGCAATCCCGCCGACCTGGCCGATCTCATTCGCGAGATCGACACCGCCGGCCCCGGCACCCAGTACTTCGTCCCAAGAAAGGGATGAGATATGCATCGCCGATCATGCGTGATTCGGCTCTCAATGACTAAGGAGATAGACAGCGTGGCGACACAGGCGGTGATTTGGGATTTTGGCGGCGTTTTTACGACCTCTCCGTTCGAGGCTTTCAATCGCTATGAGACCAAGCGTGGATTGCCCCGCGACCTGATCAGAAAGGTCAACTCGACCAATCCCGATTCCAACGCGTGGGCCCTGTTCGAGCGCGCGGAGATCGATGTGCACGGCTTTGACCGCAAGTATCTCGAAGAATCGACGGCGCTCGGTTATCCGATTCCCGGCGCCGATATTTTGCCTCTGCTTTCAGGCGACGTGCGGCCCCGGATGGTCACGGCGCTGCTCGTCTGCAAGCGCCATTTCAAAGTCGGTTGCATCACCAACAACATGGCCCACGGAAATGGCCCCGCGATGGCTGCAAAGCCGGACGGCGCCACGCGCGCGAGCGATATCATGCGGCACTTCGACGTGATTATCGAAAGCTCGAAGATCGGAGTCCGCAAACCCGATCCGCGAATCTACCTGATGATGTGCGAGCGGCTGAGCGTCGCGCCGGGCGCCTGCGTCTATCTCGATGACCTTGGCGTCAACTGCAAGCCGGCCGCCCAGCTTGGGATGACGGCGATCAAAGTGGTTAGCGAAGACCAGGCGTTGGCCGAGCTGGAAAAAGCGACCGGACTGGCCTTTCCCCGAAACTGACTATTCTCCGCGCGCGGAATTGTACGCGGCCTCGATGCTCGCGGCGAGGCGGAAATCCTTGCCGGTCACTCCTCCCGCGCTATGCGTCGAGCACGTGAACGTGACACGGCGGTAGTTGATTAGAATATCGGGATGATGGTCGCCCGCCTCCGCAATCCCGGCGACCTTTTCGACGAATCGAATCGCGTCCATGAATTCCTTGAATTGATACTGCTTGCGGATCGAGTCGCCGTGATGCTCCCATCCGGGGAGCGCGGCGAGCTTCGCGGCAATCTGACCGGCGTCGAGCGTGGCCATCGGATGCACCTCCGGCGCGGAAAATAGCAGCGCATTTCGATCGTAATCGCACTGCCGCCGCGCCGCTATGGCGGGTTATCGGGTCGGCCGCGCCCTGTGGTATTAGGTGTGGCATCGACTCCAACCTGGGAGAGGGAAACAGATCATGGCAAACAAGATCGTGACTGAGGAAGTCCGCAAGCAGATCGGCAAGACCGGAGAGATTCGCACCTACGACGTCGAGCGCGGCGCGATTCGCCGTTTCGCAGAGGCGATTGGCGATCCGAATCCGCTCTTCAACGATGAGCGCGAGGCGCGCAAGACCCGCTTCGGCGGCATGATTGCGCCGCCCACGTTCTGCCGCTCGATGGGCTCGCCGATTCCGGGCATTGAACTGCCCGCGATGGGCAAGGATTTTCGCGGACTCGACGGCGGCTCCGACTGGGAATATTTCCATCCGATCCGCGTCGGTGACCGGGTAACCGTGCAGACCCGCCTGGTTGATCTGAGAGAGTCCGAAGGCCGCCTCGGCGCGATGGTTTTCATCACGATGGAAACGACCTATACCAACCAGTTCGGCGAAGTCTGCACGACGCAGCGCTCGACCGCGATTCGTTACTAACCGAGGTCAATCACATGACGAAGCAGCACTATATCGAGGATATCGAAGTCGGCGCGGAGATCGGACCGCTCGAAAAAAATCCCACCACGCAGCAGCTCGTGAAGTATGCGGGCGCCTCGGGCGATTTCTACCAGATTCACTACGACAAGGATTTTGCGCTCGCCAACAAGCTGCCCGGCGTGATTCTGCACGGCGCGCTCAAGAACGCATTTCTGGGACATCTCGTGACCGACTTCGCCGGGGAGCACGGATGGGTCCGCAAGCTCTCGGTTCAGTACCGCGGGATGGATCAGCCCGGGACCAAAGTTGTGTGCCGCGGCAAGGTCACCAAAAAATATTCCGAACATGGGCATCACATGGTCGATTGCGAAATCTGGCTCGAGAACGCCAAGGGCGAAAAAACCACGCCCGGCAGCGCTACCGTGATCCTGCCCTCGAGGAATAGTCACGCGGCGTAGGGTAGTGATGCGATGCCGATCCGGCGTGAGTATCCTCCGCGATCGATCGATGCGGCAGCGGTCTTAAGCGGCCGCGTCGACAGCCATTATCGCAAGATTCTGGTCCGCCTGCTGTCAGCGCACGCGTTTGCCGAAAAGCTGACCGCGCTCGGCTACCAGAATGCGCTCGAGACGATCGACGATCCCGCGCTGCGCCCGACGCTCGAAAAAAACTTCCGCGAGGAAAAGAAGCACGCGCGCCTCATCTATCGCGCGCTCGCCGAGCTCGGCGTAACCGAGCAGCAGGCCGACCGCGCGATGATCACGGTGATCAAGGCGCCGTCGTTCGAAGCGGCGGTGCATTTTGCGCAGAACGCGGGCGACCAGATCGATCTGCTGATGGCGTCGCTCGCGCTTGACGTGACGGGGCTCATCATGATCGGCGTGAACTACCGCGATTCGAGCTACGCGCCGCACGCGAGCGCCGCCGAAATAATTCTCGAAGAGGAAGCCGACCACGAGGTCTTCGCAAGCCGTCAACTGGGCGAGGCGGTCGAGCGTTTCGGCGCCGACCGCGTTGGAGCGGCGCTGCGCGAGTGGCTTCCGCGCGCGGCCAATTTTTTCGGACCGCCCGGCACCGGCTTCACCTATGATTGCATCCGCTA
>DATLTX010000021.1:0-5750 GCA_035533435.1 Binataceae bacterium (SeqCode) | reverse complement strand
GCATCGGGCAGCCAGCCAGAATTCGGGATTCCTCGTGGCACAGGCTTTAGCCTGTGACCCCACACCGGCTGAAGCCGGTGCCACCAAGCCACGCGCGCGGGAATGACATAAGTGGCTTGAGGGATTGAGTAAAGCTGACCGACGGTGCGTTCTTCGCCGCTTGGATCTCGATCAATTCACAGACTCTCGGAATGAACCCGAGGACGCGCGCGAACGCAAGCTAGGGTTGTGCGCTCGGCGCGGCGGATGGCGACGCGGACGATGGCGGAGCGGCGGCGGCGCCGTCGCTCATCGCGGGCAACGCAAACTCGCGATCGAACTGTTCCTGCTGCGCGGGAGTCAGCGTCGCGCGAATCTGCTCATAGGCCTGGAGCAGCAGGCGGCGCCGCGCGTGCACGAAATGGCCGCGCAACTGCATCACGCGCAATCGCGTATCCTGCATGATCTCGAGAATCTGCTCGCGCTCGGCGGCGGTCAGATGCAGGTCGCGATTCATCCGCGCGACCACGCTCTGCCCCGGCACTCGCAGATAGCGGTAGCGGTAGGCAAGCGTGCTGAGGGTGAAGCCGATCAGCAGGCTCGCCGCAATCGCGAGCACGACAGGCCATGAAATGAACTTGCCCGGCAAGCAATTCACCCGGAAAGATCGCTGCTCAGTTCGGACAGATCGGGTCCGAATAACTGCTGCGCAGACGGTTCGGATGGATTCGTCAACGCCTCGCTCAACGTATCGGCCGGCGGAGTCACGGCCAGGTACGCGCCCGTCGAGGCGGCGAGGAAAATCAGCGCCGACGCGCACATCGCGAGCCATCGCCGGGGCTCGCGGTAATTCGCGCGCGGATCGGCCAAAGGCCTGCGCAGGGCGGATTCAAGCGTGAACTCCTGCGCTGGCGCGGCGCGCAAATCGGGCCCCTGCTCCGAGTGAAGCACTGGCGCCGATATCGCAAACAGGCGAAAAGCCTGATCGCATTTAAGGCATTGGCCCAGATGCGCGCCCAGCGCGGCGCGGCGCTCGGCGGAAAGCTCGCGCCGCCAGAACGCGGGAAAATCCTGTCGGGCCGCAAAACAATTCATGACGTCCACCTGCGCCCCGCCGCTTGCAGGCGCTCCGCCTGCCGGCGCAACGCCTGGCGCGCGCGAAACGCGCGAATCTTAACCTTGGCCGCGCTCCAGCCCATCGTCTCGGCAATCTCGCTGACGTTCATCCCTTCGCTGTCCTTCATGATGAGAACCGTCCGGTCCTCGGGCTTGAGCGTGGCGAGCAGGCGATGCGCCAAATCGTGCGCTTCGCGGCGTTGTTCGGCATCGGACACGATCTGCTCGGGCGTGGCCTCGCACACCAGACGCATCCACTGGACCTCGGGCGCGGTGAAGTCGCCGACCAGCTCCTCGGGACGGCGCCGCCTGCGCCGCAACTCGTCATAGCACAGGTTGGTCACGATCACGCGCAGCCATCCGCCAAACGGCATCTCCTTGCGAAAGCTCGAGAGCGCGGTGTAGGCCCGGATAAAACATTCCTGGGCAAGATCGCGGGCAATCTCCGGGTCGGAGAAAAACCGCTGGCACAGCCGCTCGACGCGTGCGCGATGCCGCGTTGCCAGTTCCGAGAATGCCGCGGGCTGACCGCTCAGCGCGTCGGCAATCAACTCTTCGTCAGGCCTGGAGATCAATCTCCACCCGAACTTCCTGCTCGCGGCGAGGCCCAGCATAGCTGTCCTCTAATACGATTGCGCCGCAAAGCGGTTACAGACCGTTTAGCTTACGCGACCCTCGCCTCACTCGACGCACTCCCGCTTGCGCCGCACCGCCGGCAAGCGCGGGTGCTATCGGGGCGCAGGCGGGAGCCCGGCCCGGGCGAGGTCCTCTGGAGTATCGAGATCGAGGGCGACGCCCGGGTCATCCACGTCGCTATAGACGATCCGGGCGGGGATAGCGTTTACGACGGCGCGCGCACCCTGAGCGAGAGAAGCGGCGAGCAGTTCGGGGAAGATTGAACGATCGAAGATCGCAGGATGACCGCGGCGGCCGGCGTGGCGCGCAATCACGATCGGTCCTCGAGTGCGGCGATAAGCCTCGGCGACCGCAAGAAAGGTCGTGGCGGCAACCATAGGATGATCCGCCAGATGCACCATCGCGGCCGACGCCTCGGGGGCGAGCGCGCCGAGCCCAATCTTGAGGGACGAAAGCTGTCCATTGGCGTAATCAGGATTTTCGACGATTGCGATTCGCGGGTCGGCCGGAATCGCGGCGCGAATTCTTTCGGCGTGCGCGCCGAGCACGATCACGGCGCGCGCGACCGCCGGCAGCATCATCCGCAGCGTGCGCGCGATGAATGTTTCGTCACCGACGCGCAGCAGAGGTTTGGGAAATCCCATCCGGCGCGACTCGCCGGCGGCAAGCACGATGGCTTCGATACGGAGGGAACTCACGTCAGCGGCGCGGCTGGAGGCGCCCCACCTTGACGCCGAGATTGGCTTCGTCACGCGCGCCGCTGCGGCGCTCGCGAACGATCTCGGCGATTATCGACAAGGCGATTTCCTCGGGCGTTTCCGCGGCAATATCGATTCCGAGCGGAGCATGGACCTGCTCGAGCAGCTCGGCGGAAATGCCCATCGCGCCAATTCGCTCGAGCGTCGCCTTGACCCGGCGGCGCGATCCGATCATCCCGATAAACGCTCCCCGGCTCTTGCGCAGCGCGGTCAGAATCACGTCCTCGTCGAACGAATGGCCGCGCGTGACCGAGACCAGGTAGCAATGCCGATCGAGGTTGAGCGCTTCAACCGCGCGGCCGAATGGGCGGACGATGATCTCGTCTGCGGCGGGAAACCGCTCCCGATTTGCAAACGAGGCGCGGTCGTCGATCACCGTGACGTGAAAGCCAAGCATCGAACCGATCGCCGCCAGCGGCTGAGCGATATGGCCCGCACCCGCGATCACCAGGCGCTGCGCGCCCGACACCGGATCGAGGAACAGGCGCGGGGCGCCGGAAGACTCGATTCGCGTGACTGGATTTGCGCCGCCGTTTTCGCTGACTTCGAGCAGCACGGCGATTCCGTCGGCGGCGCGGATTTCAAGCTGCGCCATCGCGCGCGGCGCAATCTCGACCGGCACGGCAGAAGCGCCTTCGCCGCCGGCGGGATCGAGCACCGTGCGCGCGCCGACCTTTGCGGTGGCCGCGGCTCCCGGATCGACCAGCGTGATGAGAGCGGCGGGGCGGCTGTGCGCGGCGGCGTCATGGAGGCGGCGGGCTGTCTCGAGGTCAGAGCCGGGCTTCCAGATATCGACGAACACGTCCATGATTCCGCCGCAGGTTCCGATTTCCTTCTGATCGAAGTCTCCGGTCAAATCGACTTCGGTCAGACGCGCGCCCTGCCCTTCGTCGAGCAGTAGCCGCGCCTTGCGGAAGACCTCGGCTTCGCCGCATCCGCCGCCGATCGTGCCGAACTGGCCGTCGATCCGGACGATCATCTTCGCGCCGATTTCGCGCGGCGTGGAACCGCGCACGTTGATCACGGTTGCGAGCGCAAAGGTTGCGCCGCCTTCGAGGGTGCGAACCGCCTCGCCCCAGATTTGGTCGGGACCAATCATCGTCTCTATCTCAACGGTATCAAATGCGGGCGCGCCGAAAAAACCGCGAAGCGCCCGCTGTCGAGCTGAATCGCGGCCATGCGGCTCGTGGAACTTAATTCAGAAGCTCGGCCGCGAGCGCGTTGGCCTTTACCAGATCGTCCTCCGCCGAGCGAAAATCACCGGCGCCGATTTCCCGCTCGGCTTTGCCGTCGAGCCGTTCGGCTTCGCCCAGTTGCCGGCGCTTGTCCGGATCGGTGGGTCCCTCGTCGCGAACGTGAGCGATTTTGAGCGAGACTTCGCGCTCGAGGTTGACGAGATCGGAGGGCGGCTTGAGATCGTTCGGGCCGGCGGAAGACGGCGCGGCGCAGACCAGCACTGCCAGTATCGAAAGAATCGCGAGATTTACGAAAGCGCGTGACGTGAGCATCGGAACCGCGATTGTGCGCGATTCGCTCGGGAATTTCCAACTCTCGCCGCAGCTCCTGCTAGATGAGCGGATCGCGGCCGGCTCCGGGATCTTTGCTATCGGCGGACGCGACGGCAGCGTCGACGGAGGCGGAATGGCCGTCTTCGCCGATCCCGTAGCGTGCCAGCATCCGGTAAAGCGTCGATCGCGAAACGCCAAGCAAGTCGGCCGCGCGGCGGCGATTTCCGTCAGTCTCGTCGAGCGAACGTATGAGGGTGCGCTTGATCACCTCGTCCAAAAGCAGCGGCGCCGGACCGCTGTCGGGACTTGCCGCTCGCGACTGGACCGGTGCATCCACGGGAGGCGCCGAGCGAAATTCGAGATCGTCCGCGCCCGCCTTCGCGCCGGCGATCTCGAGAATATGCTCGGGCAGATCTTCGGCCATCAGGCGGTCACCCTCGGTCAGGATGACCGCGCTTTCGATTGCGTGGGCGAGCTCGCGAATGTTGCCGGGCCATCCGTAAGCGAGCAGATTATCGAGCGCACCCTGATCGACGAACATCACGTCCTTGCCGAAGAGCCGGTTGTAATGCTCGATAAAGTGCGCGACGAACGCGGAAATCGCCTCGCGCCGCTCGCGGAGCGGCGGCAGGAAAATCGCCGCCGTGTTGAGGCGATAATACAGATCGTCGCGAAACTGTCCCGCCTTGACCATCGCACGCAGATCGCGGTTGGTCGCCGCGACGAGCCGGATGTCAACCTTGTAGTTGCGCGAAGAGCCAACCGGCTGAATCTCGCAAGTCTCGACCGCGCGCAAGAGCTTGGGCTGAAGCTTGAGCGGCAACTCGCCGATCTCGTCGAGGAACAAAGTGCCCCCATTCGCCGAGCGGAAGTAGCCGAGCGAGTCCTCGCGCGCGTCGGTGAAGGCGCCTTTCACATGCCCGAATAGCTGCGACTCGGCAAGCGATTCGACCAGATTCGAGCAATTAAACGTGACGAATGGCCCATTGGGGACCGGGCCAAGCGTGTGGAGCGCGCGGGCTACCAACTCTTTGCCGGTTCCCGATTCGCCGTAGATCAGAACGGTCGCCTTGTACGGGCTAAGCCGTGCTATTGTTTTCAGAACTTTGCGCACTTGCGTCGAGCGGACAACCATTCCGCCGATCCGCTCTGAACCGTGCGCCAAACGCGACAGTGGCACCCGTCCGGATTGTTCCAATTCCGAACCGGCCAAGTCGATCTCATCCGCCCGCACTACTCCATTGCCGGATCCCGCCGGATCGCGCGCGGGACCGCCTTTCTCGCCCTCGATCGCCATGCTGGGTTGTGTAGCAAGTGACAGGCCACAATGATTCAAATTGTGACAGGTGAGCATTGCTCGCTCGTGCGACAGATCTAAGCATAATCAGCGCCGGATTTTTGTCATTCCGCCATCGCGATGCCGCCCAACACGACGCACTACGCTATCCTTCAATCGAATGTTTTACTGATTACACTGTATTTACTTATAAGAAGCATAATTACTCAGTCGTCGGACACACTTATCACCGTTCTGATTAATCGGCTTTCGGATGGCGTTGGCGTGCAGCGCGTATTCTTGAATCATTCGTCGAGCAACTCGGCAAGCACGCGAGCCGGATGGTCGCGTGGATCGACCTGATCGTAGATTCGCGCGACACGCCCCTGCTCGTCGATCAGAAAGCTAATCCGATCTGGCGAAGATGCCTTGGGATCGGCGCAGGCTCCGTAGGCGAGCGCGGTTTGGCGGGCGAGA
>DATLTX010000020.1:0-6924 GCA_035533435.1 Binataceae bacterium (SeqCode) | reverse complement strand
GAGGGATCGATGCGGTCGCGGAGATGGTCGCCGAGAAAATTGAACGACATTACCGCCAGGAAAATGAACACGCCCGGAATCAGAATCCACGGGTAGCGCGCGAGGCTCTGCACGTCCTGCGCCTGCGCGAGCAGGTTGCCCCACGACGCCGCGGGCTCCTGGATTCCCAGCCCGAGCAGCGACAGCGCGCTCTCTCCCAGGATAAAACCCGGAATCGACAGCGTGGCGGCGACGATCGCGTAGCCGAGCACCGAAGGAATGACGTGGCGCGTGATAATTCGCCATCGCGAGGCGCCCAGCGCGCGCGCCGCTTCGACGTACGGACGCGAGCGCACAGAGGCCGCCATCCCGCGGATAATCCGCGCGAAGCCGGCCCAGCTTATGAAGCTCATGATCGCGATAATCATGAAAAAGGTTTCGGTGGTGCTCATTCCGGCCGGGATGATCGCGGCGAGCGCGAGCAGGAAGTAAAACGACGGCAGCGACATCTCGACTTCGGACCATCGCATGATCAGATTGTCCGTCAGACCGCCGACGTAGCCGGAAAGCGCGCCAATCGTGATGCCGAGCGAGAAGCTGATCGCAACGCCGATAAGTCCGACCAGCATGCTGACGCGCGAGCCATAAACGATCCGCGAAAACAGGTCGCGTCCCAGGCCGTCGCTGCCCATCAGGTAAAAGGGATCTTTCGGCGAGTCGGTGGTGAACAGATGCCCGTGCGAAAGGAGGTGGATGTAAGTGCGGCGCGAAAGATCGGGCGCGTAGTTGCGCTCGACGGGATCGACCATGCGCATCGGATGCGTGTAGAAAAAGCCGGCGGACCAATCCGACGGCGCCGCCAGATGCGGGCGCATCGGCGGACAATCCGGCATCGTGCGATCCTGATAGGTGTCGTCGTAAGGCGCGAAAAACGGCGACGCCGCCGCGAACAGATAAAACAGCATCAGGCACAGCGCGGAGGCGCGCACCGTCCACGACGCGAGCCGCCATTCGCGCGCAACACCGGCCCGGCGAACCGGCCTCGCGATCGGCTCGGGCATCCGCTCCTGCAGCGTCTGCGCCGTCGCGCTCATTGCTGCGCCGCCGAGGAAAAGTCCACTCGCGGATCGACGGCGACCAGCGCCAGGTCCGCGAGCAGGTTGCCGACCAGCAGGAGCACGGTGCCGACCAGCACCGATCCCATCACCAGATAGATATCGAGCTGGCGCACGGCGTCGAGCAGGAGCAGGCCGAGGCCTTGCAGGTTCATGACGGCCTCGACCAGGGCGGCGCCGCCGAGCAGGTCGCCAAGCGAGTATCCCGCCATCGTGACGAACGGATTGAGCGCGTTGCGCAGCACGTGCTTGTAGATAACGACGCGTTCGGAAAGACCCTTGGCGCGCGCGGTGCGCACGAACTCGGCGTTCTTGATCTCGAGAATCTGCGACCGCATCAGCCGCATCAGCCCCGCCATCCCGGCCGTGCCGAGCACGAACACGGGCAGGATGAGATGGTTGATGCGGTCGGCGATTCGCGACCAGAAATCGAGGGTCGAGTAGTCCACCGAAAAAGTTCCGCCAATCGGGAACCATCCGGTCTGCAGCGCGACCCACATCATCAGGAAGGCGAGAAAGAAATTCGGCACCGACATTCCGAAGAACGCAAGGAACGAGAGCACGCGGTCCCAGATGGAATTTTGATTGACGGCCACGACGATCCCGATCGGGATCGCGACGACCCACGAAAACATCATCGCGCACGCCGACAGGATGATCGTATTCATCGCGCGCGAGCCGATCAGCGAGGTGACGCTGACCCGGTAAGCGAGCGAGATGCCGAGATTCAGATGCATCACGGACCACAGCCATTTGAAGTAGCGGACGAGCAGCGGCTGATCGAGTCCGAACTGCGCCTCCATCTGCCTTATCACCTGCGGCGAAATGCGCGGGTTGAGTTTGAGAGTCGAGAGGAAATTCCCCGGCACCAGCGACATCACGAGGAACGACAGGAAGGTGATCCCGATGATGAGCGGGATCATGTTGATCAGGCGGCGGATGAGGAAGCGTCCCATGGTCGGCGTCCGGTTACGCGCGCGCGCGCATCGGCGCGCCGCGCATCAATTTGCTTTGAATTCGATCCATTCGGGATGGTACAGCCCCCACACTGTCGGCTGGTAGTTTTCGAGCGAATTTTTCCACGCGGCATATCGCGTCTGGCGCACGGTTTCGATAATCGGCAACTGCTCGTGCAGGATTTCCTGGATACGCCAGTAGAAGGGCGCGCGCTTCAGAGGGTCCATGACCGTGGTGCCCTGGTCCATGAGATGATCGATCTCCGCTTCCCACGGAGTCGCCGGAGTCTTCTGATTCGGGTTCCAGATGTGCAGATTGCCCGACGAGCGCAGGAAATCAGCGCCGTCGTTGGGCTCAAACCCGCCGGTGAAGCCCATCAGGATGCAGTCCCAGTCGAAATTCGAATCGAGCTTTTCGATCAGGGTCTGGAAATCGAGCGGGCGGAAATTCACCTGGATGCCGAGGGTCGAGAGATCCTGCTTCAGGATCGCGCACATCTGCTGGCGCTCCTGCGAGTCGGCGTTGGTGGTGAGGGTGAACACAAGAGGATTGCCCCGCGCGTCGGCGCGCACGCCGGGGCGCACGATATGATAGCCGCCCGCTTCGAGCAGGCGCGCGGCCTCGCTCAGATCGTAAGCGTAATCCTTGAGATTCGGATTATGGAAAATTTTATTCGCCGGTGAGATTTCGGCGACGGCCGGAACCGCCAGGCCGTGGTAGCAAAGGTTGATGATCCCCTGCTTGTCGATCGAATGGGCGAACGCGCGCAGGAAATACGGATCGGTGAACCAGGCGAGCTTCGGATCGGTCACGCCATTGTGCACGAAGTGTTTCGGGTTGCGATTGAACGAGAAGAACAGCTCGCCGGTGTCGATGCCGATTTTCTGGACTTCGATTCCGAGCGCGTGCGCCTTGTCTTTCAGATCGATCACGTCCTTGGGGCGCGGACCGTACTCGTCGGTCTGTCCGGACAGGAACTTCAGGTAGTCGGTGTTCTGGTCCTGCACGATCATGATCGCCTTGCCGTGCAGGCGCGGGAGCTCGCCGCCGTGTTCGTCCTTCATCCAGAAATCGGGATTGCGAACGTACTGCACGATCTGGCTCTGCGCGTAGCGCGTCATCTTGAACTGGCCGTCGCCGACGATCTCGCGCGCGGGCGTGTTGATTCCCCACATCTGGTTGAACTTGCCGGCGGCGAAGGCGGCGCCGAGCGCGTGCTCGGGGATCACGGGAATCGACGCGGCCTCATACAGCAGCGGCGCGAACGGGCGCGGCAGACGCATCGTGATCGTGTAGTTATCGACCAGGTCGGTTGCGATCGGCTGGTCGTCGATGAGCAGGCTCGGACGGATGCTGTTGGCGACCTTCGGGTCGTAGATGACCTTCATCGTGAACGCGACGTCGCGCGCATCCAGCGCGGCGCCGTCGAACCATTTCAGTCCGTGGCGAATATGGAACGTGATGGTTTTTTGATCGGGCGTGATATCCCAGCTTTCGGCCAGCCCCGGCTCGGGCAGCAGAGTCTTCACGTTGACGCGGATCAGGCTCTCGAAGAGGTCGTTAACGATCGCGCCCGACGTCGCGTCGGTTACGAGGATCGGGTTGAAGGTGCGCGGATCGGCGGAGGTCGCGTCGTAGAGAATCTGCTCGCGCGCGTGATTGACCCGCGGTCGATTGACGCGGCATCCGGTCGCCGCCACGAGCGTGGCAAGGGCGATTACGGCAATCCAGCGGTGCGAAGCGCGATTGTTTTGGAAGGTGATTTTCGCGAGCGGAGGCATCGAATCTCGCCCGCGCGCGCCGATGCGGCTGCGGGACGCGATCAACTTTAGCTGGCAAATGGCGCGCGCGTAAGCCGTCGGCAACGCGATCGCGGTGGGTTCGTTCGGATGCTTTTTCATTTTACGCGGATGACAAACACCGCGTATTTGCTGGGAAATCCAGCCAATTTGGTGGGTTCGTTGCGTTGTTTCCGTCCCCGAAAATTCTCTGCCCGGGAAACAGGCATCCGATGCGATCGGACATGGGTAGCACCTCAGCGCGGCGATTCATCGTGGATACCTCGGGATTCCTAGCGCGCAGCAGACACGCGCGCGGCGATGGCATACCGGGGGACGCGGCGGTATCGGCGCGACGCGGCGCGAGGCAGGGGTTGTCGCGAGATGCTCCATGCGATCGATTTTACACCAAGCGCGTCCGCGCATAAGGCTGAACAGTTCAGCCATGAACAAATCTGGCAAAAAATCTAACGCGTGTTAGGGAACGAGATCCGCGGCAGCGACTCAGGATTAAAGGGAAATTGCAGAGTAGGCACCCTCACCCCCGCGTCACGGCGATTGCTGAAAAAAGCAACCGCCGCGCCGCGTCGCCCTCTCCCGGAGGAGAGGGTATTCAGCGCAGGAGCCGCGAAACATCAACTCAGGAAGGGGGTGCGAGATCGAAGACCGAGGCGGCGATCTGGCCGTTCACGATGGGGCGGTCGTAGTGGATCGTCAAGTGGCTGTCCGCGGGCGGGAAATCCGCTTCGACGATGTAGGGGAACATCACGCCGCCGATGTCGTGATAGTCGCGATAGTGGACTTCGTAAGCGATTTGGCCGTCCGCGCCGCGCCGGCGAACCATCGCGAGGTTGCCGTCGGCGAAGCCCAGCTCGCGCGTCGCGCCGCCGGGGTCGCGCCACGCACCGACGGTCATCTTGACGGAGCCGCTCGCGTCCGCATTCTCGGACGTGATCGCAATCGGCGCGGAGGCCGCGATCTGCGCCGTGCCGGGCGCGATCCCGAGCAGGAGGGTCACGGCGTCGGCGGGCGCCATCGGAATTTGCACGAAGCGGTCGAGCGTCGCGGCGTTTGCGGCGGCGCGGATGAGCTTGTTTTTGGACGGCTCGAAGATTTCGAGCTCGCCGCCGTGAGTCGCCACTACGAGCGCGACGCCGAAGGGCGACATCGCTTCGACCCGCAGGCTCGACGGGCGGCTGACGGTGATATTCTCGCGCGCTTTGACGTGGCGATCGGGCGCGGTGAACTCCATAATCGCCGCGGTCTGCATCGCGGTCAACGCGCGGTCGCGCTCGGCCAGCCGGGCGGTCATCGCGCTGAGCGCGGCTGCCGGGCTGGCGGGCGCGGCGGCGGTGATTTGCGGCGTGGGAGGCGCAAGCGCCGCGCAGGCGGGAAAGATCAGCGCGGCCGCGAGGAGCAGTATCGGGGCAAAGGACGAGCGCGGCGCGCGCGCGGCGGCCCTAATGCCCGGCGGCATTCTGAGAATTCTCGAGAACCTGGATCTTGTCCTTCAGGCGGGCGACCTGTTCCGGATCCTGCGATTTCCTGAGCGCGTCCTGATATTCGCGCGAGGCGGCCTGCAGCTTGCCGATCTTCTGATAGGCGTCGCCCAGGTGCTCGGTTATCGTGGGATCGCTGTTGGTCAGGTTGACGGCGCGTTCGAGCTGCTCGACCGCCCGCTGATAGTTGCCCTTCTGGTAGTATACCCATCCGAGGCTGTCGATGTAGAAGCCGTCTTCGGGCTCGATATCGAGCGCGCGCTTGATGAGTTTTTCCGCCTCGTCAAGGTTCCTGCCTTCCTCTGCGTAGGTGTAGCCGAGGTAGTTGAGCGCCTGGGCGTTGGCGGGATTGATGGCGATGGCCTTCTTCATCTCGACCATGCCGTCGGAGCGCTGCTTGTCCTGGTCAAGCGCGGCGCCCAGGGTGAAATGATATTTGTCGTTCTTGGGGTCGAGCGCGACCATCTTGCGCGCGAGATCGATCGCGTCGGGATAGTCCTTTTTTTCCTGATAGACGCCGATCAGGAAGCCCATGATTTCGGCGTCGTCGGGCTTCTTGGCGAGCGCCTGCTTGAGCGCTGCGATCGCGGGATCGTAGTTGTTCTGCTTGTCGTAAACATAGGCAAGCTGGAGACGCGATTCGACATAGTGGTCGTCGGATACGGGAATTTTGTTGAACTGGTCGATCGCGCGATCGTTCTCGTTGAGTTCGGTGTAGGCAGTGCCGAGATAGTACCGGACCTGGGTATTGTTGGGCTCGGAGCCAAGCACCAGGTTGAATTCGGTGGCGGCCTGATCGAAGTCGCCGCGGCGGAAATAGAGCAGGCCAATTTTGGTCCGGGTATCGACAGGATTGGTCTGGATACCTTCGAGCTGCTTGAGCTCGCCGAGCGCCTGATCGTACTTTTTCTGGCCGACATAAACCTCTGCCAGGCGATTGCGCACGAACTCGTTGTTCGGATTTATCTGGATGATTTTCTTGTAGTACGCGGTCGCTTCGTCGGGCTTGTTCTGCAGAATCCGCAGGCTGGCCAAATCGAGCATCACCAGCTCGGAATCCGGATTAAGTTCGAGCGCCTTTTGATAGTACCCATCGGCCTGATCGTACTTCTTCGCCGCCACCATCACGCGTCCGGCGTAGTAGTAGCCAAGAAATGAATTGGGGTCGAGCGCGATCAGATGCTGAAAAGTTTTTTCGGCTTCGTCGTAATTGCCCTGCTTGGCGTAGAGCGTGCCGAGGTACAGATAGGCTTCCTGATTCTGCGGGCTTTCCTGCAAAACCTGTTTGTAGTCCGCTTCGGCGGTCGCGTCGTCGCCGAGCGCGCCGCTGATTCCCGCCGCTAGCAGGCGCGCATCGACGGAATCCTGCTTGGCAACGAGCGCCTGATTGACCTGGGTGAGCGCCTCCTTGAGCCGCCCGTCGCGCACGTAGAGGGTGGCCAGGCGGACGCGCAGGGTTGCGTTGGTGGGATCGGCGGCAACCGCTTCCTCGTAGCCTTTGAGCGCCTCTTCGTGATCGCCTTCATCGGAGGCATACTCGGCGACCAGGAACGCGCCCATCGCTTTCGCGTCGGGTGGAATCTCGACGTTGGGGTT
>DATLTX010000019.1:0-11777 GCA_035533435.1 Binataceae bacterium (SeqCode) | reverse complement strand
CCGATCGCGAGGATCAGCGCAACGATAATCCCGAGATTGCGCAACCGGTTGGCGAGCTGCGACTCGGCCGCATAGAACTGCGCCTCGGGCATCGCGTCCAGGTCGAGCCGCGCATCGCGGGTCAGCGCCGCCTTGAAACTCGCGCCGGTCCCGGGCCGCAGCGTCACGTGCATCGCGGAGTAGATGCCGCCCATGTGGACGTCCTGTTCGAGCAAATCCAGGTCGGTCCAGACTTCGGACTCGCGCGCGCTGCCGGCGTCGGAAAAGACGCCGACGATCGCCCATTCGTGGCGTCCGAAATGCAGCGCCCGCGGCGGCGTGAGCGCCGGAAATCGCGCGGCCAATCGCCGTCCGACGATCATCTCGGTCTTGCCCGCGACGGGCATCCTTCCGCTGACGATACGAATCTCGCGATGCACTTTGAACGCGATCGGATAGACGCCGCGCAGAAACGTGAACGTGCTTGCATCGATCGGTCCGTCGGGCGCGGGGTTGAACGCCGTTACCGTCTCGGGCGAGATTAGCGGCGCGCCGGATTTGTCGGCCGCGATCTCGGGGCGGCTGCGGAGGATCTCGTATTGCTCGCGCGTGATGCTGCTCGAAGGCTCGGCCGTCACCGCGCGGGAGAGCACGATCCAGTCGTGCGGCTCGCCTTCGTCGGCCATCGTCGAGCGCAGACCCGCCACGAAGCCGAGCAACAGAAACAGGACCATCACGACCAGCGCGATTCCGAGCGCCGTCATCGCGCTGGTCGCGCGCCGCACCATCAGGCTTCTGAGATTGTAGCGAATCGGTATCATCGGCAGGCGTGCGGCGCGTCGCGGTGAAGCGTTATCCAACCTGCCTGAGCGCGATCGCGGGTGGGGTGCGAACCGCCGCGATGACGGGCAGCGCGCCGCTTAAGATTCCCACCGCGATTGCGACGCCAATCGCCTCGGCCGCGCCGGCCGGGGTCACCCACAGCGCGCTCATCCGCCCGATCGCGCCCATCGTGGTGCCGCCCCAGAAGATCACCAGGGCCGCGGCCGCTCCGAGCACGCCGCCGATTGCGCCGAGCGCCGCGCATTCGCCCAGCAGCATCACCGCGATCGCGCGGCGCCCGAAGCCCAGCGTGCGCATCACGCCGACTTCGTTCATCCGCTCGCGCACCGTCATCGCGGTCGAGTTCGCCGCGATCAGCAGGACGGTCAGCACCACGACGACGCACAGGCTCAGCACGATTGCGCGCACGTTGCCCAGGATCGAGAGTCCGCCGGCCAGCGCGTCGCTCTCGGTCACGGTGCGGGTTTCGAAGTCGGAGTTGTGGAAGGTCGAATCGATCTCTCGGATCAGCGGCGCGACGTTGCGCGCACGATCGACGCGGACCACCAGGTTCATCGCAAGGTCCGGATTCGGCAGACCCGCCGCGCGCGTCGCCTCTTCAAGATAATCGCGTCGGAACGCGAACACGTTCGGATAACGCTTCGACGGCATCTCGCCCAGCAGCACGAAAGTGAGTTTCAGATGCCCCGCGCCGACTCCGCGCAGGGTCACCTGCTGGCCCGGATGCCAGTGATACTTGCTCATCAGGACGTGGCCGGCGAATGCGCCGCGGCGCTCGCGCGTGAACGCGCGCCGCGCCTCTCCGTTCAGATCGTAGTCGGGAAAGACGTCGGCGATTTCGAGACCCTCGGCGACGGCCAGAATCTGGTCGCTCACGTCCTGGTAGGTGGCAGGCCATGCCTTGATCGCGACGCAGGCCGCCGCGCCGGGAATCTCGCGAATTTCATCGCAGTACCGCGCGGGCATCCCGTACAGCGGCAGGTTGCGGTTGATCACGATCAGGCGCAGCGTCGCCGACGCGTCGTGCACAATTCGGTCCATCGAACCCGGCACGGAGATCAGCACCAGGTAAACGAATGTCGCCAGCGCGATCGTAAGCGAAGTCAGCGCGGTACGCCGAAATCCGCGGCGCATGTTGCGCGCGATAAGTCTTAACAAATACAACCCGTTCCCCATCCCAACCGCGAAAAAATCGAAACCAGCCCGAAACCGCGCACGGGCCCCATCCGCCGCGGTATCGTGCGCGCGCGCGGCTAAACTCGCAGTCAATTGCCGCGCGCGCGATCTTCTATACCTGCGTGCCAAACCAAATTCAAACGCGCCATTGTTAGAGAGAGCGGGCTTTGACTATAACCGAACAAGTTGCGGAGGTGCGCTCGATGGGTCCGTTAAGCGGTATCAAGATTCTCGACCTCAGCATGGTCGTCGCGGGACCGTTCTGCACGATGATCCTCGGCGATCTCGGCGCTGACGTGATCAAGATCGAGCCGCCGCAAGGCGATGTCTCGCGCGTGGTCGTTGCGCAGGAGCGCGGCGGAGTCCCGGTCGGAATCCTCAACTGGAACCGCAACAAGCGCGCGATGGTCCTGGATCTCAAACGCCCCGGAGCCGCCGAGGTCTTCCTGCGGATGGCCGAGCATGCCGACGTGGTCGTGCAGAACGTGCGCCCCGGCGTCGTCGATCGCCTCGGAGTCGGCTACGTGGCAGTCGCCGCGCGCAACCCGAAGATCGTCTATTGCTCGATGGCCGGATACGGGTTCAAGGGACCGTTCCGCGACAAGCCCGCTTACGATCCGATTATCCAGGGGATGGCGGGCGTGATGGCGACGCAGCGCACGCAGGGCCGCCCGCGCGCGGTCAAGAACATCATCGCCGACAAGGTCACCGCGATGACCGCCGCGATTGCGATTCTCGCCGCGCTCAACGAGGCGCGCAGCGGCAAGGGCCAGCATATCGAAATCGCGATGATCGACGCGGTCGCCTACTACCTGATGGGCGACACGATGGCGCGCCATACGCTCTTGCCGGACAAGCCGGGGGTTCCGCCCTCGATGGGCACGCTCGATCCATTCAAAACCGCCGACGGCTACATCACGATCGCCCCGCTGACGGATAAGCACTGGACCTCGATGCTCGAGGCGATCGGGCGCGAGGAATTGTTCGGGGGCGACGCGCCGCGTCCCGAGCGCGTCAAGCGTGCGATCAAAGCGCTGATCGATATCTTTCCGACCGAGAGATCGGCCTATTGGCTCGAACGGATCGATAAGGCCGACGTTCCCTGCGGTCCCGTCAACGATTTCGACACGATCTGGAACGACCCCCAATTCGTGGTCAACGAGACCTTCATCGAGTACGACCATCCCAAGGCCGGCCGCGTGCGGGGAGTACGCTCGCCCGCGCGTTTTTCGAATTCGAAAACCGATCTCTGGCGTCACGCGCCGGGGCTTGGGCAGCATACCGATGAAATCCTGAAAGACTTTGGCTTCGCCGCCGCCGAAGTCGCGCGGCTGCGCGCCGATAACGTGGTGAAATAGCGCCGACGTGCCCGCCGGTACTCGCCGCCGGTTCGCCGCGTCGCGCCGCGCGCGTCTGATCGTTTGGGCCGCCTGGGTCGCTCTGGAAGCCGGCGCGGCATTCTGGATTTTGCGAGCGGCGCGATCCGCTATCCGCAAGGAGACGAAATGAGCGAAGCACCGGAGCGGATTCCTCGACGACAATCCGGTCCGGCGCAGTCGCGGCGCTCGATTCTGGCCGTCCCGATCGTGGTGATGATCTTGTGGGCGCTGGCGGTGATCCGGATTGTCGCGACGGGACCGCTGCTGTCGGCACGCGCGAACCGATGGGACTTCAGCCATTACTATCTGTCGGCGCTGGTTCTGCGCGAAGGCGGCGATCCATATCGCACGGATCTAACGCCGCTCGGACGCCAGCTCGGGCTCGAAACCGGCGCGATCAATCGCGCGACCTATCCCCCCACGTTCCTGCTCTGCTTCGAACCGCTGACCCGGCTCGCGCCGCGCCCGGCCTATTGGGTATGGTTCGCGATCAATCTCGGCGCTCTGGGATTGTCGCTCGCGATGCTGCTCGGACCGGCATCGGGTATTCCGCGCCAGCTCATCCCGTCGCTGGCCGCGCTCGCGATTTTTTATTCTCCGCTCTGGTTTCACTTCTACTATGCGCAGGCTCAATTGATAATCCTGGTGATGCTCATCCTCACGATGCGCGCATGCCAGCGAGGATCTCACCGGAGCGCGGGGCTGCTCGTCGCCGCGGCGGCATTGCTGCGCGTCTTTCCTGGAGTGATTGCCGGCTACTTTATCGTGCGGCGCGATTGGCGCGCGCTCGGATGGACGATCCTTGGCGCCTCGGCGGGCGGAATGGCCACGCTCGCGATCGTCGGCGTTCATCGCAGTTTCGGGTTTTTCGACGCCGTCGGTTTCGTCGAAAGTCCGCTGTGGCTCGGGATCCCCGGAAATATCGCCTTTCGCGCCGTCGTCGAGCGATTCTTCGCATTCGCGACCGGCGCGAACCCGGGGCCTCGGCTCGTCCTCGCTCAGGAAGTCGTGTTCATCGTCGGCGAGGCCGCGCTGCTCGGCGCGACGGTGTGGGCAACGATCGCGCCCGCCGGCAGTCCCGATCGCGACGCACGCGCATTCTCGCTCTGGGTCGCGGCCGCGATCATCCTGGCGCCCACGGCCTGGTTTCATTACCTGGTCCTGCTCTACCTGCCGATGGCTTGCCTGATCGCCGCTGCGATGGCGGGCCGCACGAGCCGCCGCGCTGTCGGCGCAGCGATCGCCAGCTACGTTATCCTGATGGTGGCTCCTGTCGCGCTGCCGTCGGCACCCGGTTATCTCTCGGCGCTTGCGATGACGGTATTGCGGGAGAGCGTGTTCGTCGCGCTCCTGGCGGCATTCGTCGCTCTGTACTGGTTCGCCACCGACTTCGGGATTCGCGCGGAAAAGCTGCCTCGTGTCGGGTAATCCGCCTGGTGGATCAGCGGTCGGCCGGCGACGGTGCGCGCCGCGCTTGCCGGATGCATCTGTCGCCGGGTTCTGGCAAACTCCCGCACGAGGTTCGGCTGCTCTGTCTGCGAATGAAATCGATTCGGAAAAAAGCGCTCGGGATTGCGCTCGCGATGGCTCTGGCGGGATGCGCTTCCGCCGCCAAGCAGGGCGCCGCGCCCGCGCCCGCGCCATCGGCGTCGCCGACTCCCGCGCCACGGCCGGTAGCACCGCATCAGGCGATCGGAAATCACTCTCCCTATGCGATTACGGCGGGCCCGGACGGTAACGTCTGGTACACCGAGTTTCAGGGCGACGGAGTAGGGCGAATCACGCCCAGCGGATCGATCGCGCGCTACAAGATTGACTCGCGCGGTTTTGCCGAACGAATCGTCGCCGGACCCGATGGCGCGATGTGGTTTACCGATACCGCCGGCAATCGCGTCGGCCGCCTCGATTACAACGAGCGGGTCGCGTACGTTCAGCTTCCCAAAGAAGACAGCGGTCCAACGGGAATCACGACCGGGCCCGACGGCAACTTGTGGTTCACCGAGCATTCCGGCAACCGGATCGCACGGCTTAGCCCGCAGGGCGCGCTCGCCGAGTTCGATCTGCCGCACGGCTCGGGCCCCGCGCAGATCGTCACCGGCACAGACGGCAACCTGTGGTTCGTCGAAGACCGCGGCAACCGGATCGGCAAGTCCACGCCGGCGGGCAAGATAACCGAGTACGCCGTGCAGACCCCCAACGCCAAGCCCGGATGGCTGGCCGTGGGAGCCGACGGCAACGTATGGTTCACCGAGCTTGCGGCCGACAAGGTCGGCAAGATCACGCCCAGCGGCGCGATCACCGAGTATCCGCTGCCCGACCGCGGCGTGCCGCTTTCGATCGCCGCCGGATCCGATGGAAATTTGTGGATCACGATGGTGCATGCGCAGATCATCTATCGCATGACGCCGGCCGGCGAGATAACGGCGTTTCATGTTCGCCCCACCACGATTCCCGGATTCATCACCGCTGGACCGGACGGCAATCTGTGGTTCAGCGAGCCCAACGGCAAGATTGGCAGGATGACGACCGATGGGCAGATAACCGAGTTCATTGTCGCGCGAATAGACCAGCGCTAGCGGGGGGCCGTTCGCTGTTCGAGCGTAGCGGAATTGCGCTATAAGCGCCGCTATAAGCACACTGACAGGAACCAAAACCGTGCGCGGTTTGGATTCCGAGTCTAACAGGGAGATTCGCAAAAATGGGTAAATTAGACGGAAAGGTGGCGGCGATCACTGGCGGCGGCCGCGGCATCGGCCGCGGAATCGCCAAGCTGTTCGCAAAGCATGGCGCACAACTCGTCGTCAACGATCTCGGCGTCACCGTCGCCGGAGAGACGACCAGCGTCTCGCCCGCCGACGACGTGGTCAAGGAAATAAAAGCCGCGGGCGGCACCGCAGTCTCCAATCACATGGATATCGCAACCGTCGAGGGCGGTGAGGGTCTCGTCAATCAGGCGATCAAGGAATTCGGCAAGCTCGACATCCTGGTCAACGTCGCGGGTATCCTGCGCGACCGGATGATCTTCAACATGAGCGAAAAGGAATGGGACGACGTGATCCGCGTGCATCTGAAGGGTCACTACTCGACGATGCGTCCGGCCACCGCGCATATGCGCGAGCGCAAGTTCGGCAGGATAATCAATTTCTCGTCGAATTCCGCGCTCGGCAGCCCCGGCCAGCCCAACTACGCCGCCGCCAAGGCGGGAATTTTGGGGCTCACCTACAGTTCAGCCAACGCGCTGAGCAAATACGGAATCACGGTCAACGCGATCATGCCGGGCGCCGCCACGCGCATGACCGACACCGTTCCTGCCGGCAGGATGCCCGGAGCGACGGGGCTTCCCGCCAGCGAGAACGCCGAAGGCACGCCGCGCGATCCCGCAAACGTCGCGCCGATCGTGCTGTTCCTCGCGAGCGACGACGCCTCTGCGGTCACCGGGCAGTGCTTCGGCGCTTCGGGCTACCGAATCATGCGCTACCGGCATATCGCTCCCGACAAGATTCTCTACAACAACGGTCCGTGGGACGTTGACGAACTGTTCGAACGTCTAAAGAGCACGCTCCTGGTCGATCTAGGCACCCCGCGGATGTAGCTCGCATTCGAATGCGCACCCCTGCGGAAATCTGCTCTCTTCGCTGAAAGAGGCGCGACGCGTATCGAGAGTGTGCTATCGCAAAGGGCGAGATTCCTCGCGACGGTTGCCGCACGGCGTGATTCGTTTGAGAGAAAACCTATCGCCTGCTCGCGCTCGGAATGACAGAAAATAAGACTGAATTGTCATTCCGAGCGCGAATGTACCTCTTGCGGCGCGACGAGCTTATCGAATCGCGTTCCTGTACCTCGCGAGGAATCTCGCCAGTCGCGCGAGTAGCCCCTTGTATCCGAGTTGCACAAACGCAAATCCGCGCGGGCGAGGGTGCTTAGTTCTGACCCTGCAGATGAGCGCGCAAAAACCCCGTCACGCGCGCGGCGTAGGCGTCGGGATCTTCGTAGATCGCGTCGCCATGTCCGTCCGACGCGACAATCCACAACTCCGCCGAGGAGCGGCCGGCCGCGTCGCGAATCGCCTTGGCATCGGCGACCGTCACGATTTTGTCGCCGCGATTCTGGATGACCAGCAGCGCCGCAGGCCCGAGCTTGCGCGCGGCTTTGGCCGGATCGATCCGCCATAGCGAATGACCCATGAAGAGTCCCGCTTCCATGATCACGGTTTGCGAAAATGCGGGGTTAAGCCCCGCGATCGACGGAATCCGCTGAAACATCGCGGCCAGATTGCGATAGGCGCTGTCGGCGATAATCGCACTGAAGACCGGCCGCTCGGCCTGCGCAAGCAGGATCGCCGCTGCGCCCTCTGACACTCCCAGCCCCGCGATATTCGCAAACCCGCGATGCTTCAGATTGTCCGCCGCCGCAAGAACCTCGTCCTTCTCGCGCCATCCCCATCGCGTTCCGCGCTCCGGGCTGTCGCCGCTTCCGATCGCCAGCGTTGCGTATCCGGCGTCGTGCAGAAACTTCATGTACGGCAGCATCGCGCGCCGATCGCCGCCCGCCGCGGGCATCAGCAGCACGGCGGCGGGAAGTTGTCCCGCGACAAACCATCCCTGGACCGCGGGATGATCCTCGACCGGAATCGAAACGCTCTCAAACGACGCGCCAAACGCCGCCCGTGGGTCGGCCGGCGCCAGGGCGTCCGCAATCGGCGCGTGCGGCCCGTACACATCCGTATGCCCACCTTCGAGAAACGGAGGATACGCCAGCCGATAGGCGACGATACTGGCGCCGCCGAGCCACAGGATCGCGGCCGTGCCAATCATCGCGCTGCCGATCCATCCGAAGCGCCGCGCGTGATGCTTCACCTCGTCGGGATGCGGTTCGTCGGGACGATTCAGTGCGTCAGCCATTCGCCAACCATCCGCCAACCATCCGCTATGATGTGGCCGATCGTAAGCGTGCTGGCAAGCGCGCGCCTTGTCGCAAGCATGCTGCTTGTCGGGAGAAGCGCGGCTCCATATGCTGACGAGCGAACCCGCATTTCGAGTGCGATGTACTTCATGAGAGCGACTGCGCAATGAGCGACTGGCAACCCGAGCTCTACAACCGCTTCCGCCGCTATCGGGCCGAACCGTTCGAGCATATCGCCGGGCGCCTGGCGATCGCTCCGGACGCCACGATTGCGGACCTCGGATGCGGTCCAGGCGACAACACGGTCGCGCTGGCGCGCCGTTTGACGGGCGGGTCGGCGCACGGAATCGATTCGTCGCCCGCGATGATCGAAGCGGCCGGGAAGCTGCGCGCCGGACTGCCTGACGAGCTGCGCGAGCGGTTGTCCTTCGCGATCGGCGATATTGCACAACTCGAACCGCGGCGCCGCTATTCGATTGTCTTCTCGAACGCCGCCCTGCATTGGCTGCGAGAGCATCGCGCGGTCCTGGCGCGATGGTTCGGCGCGCTGGCGCCGGGCGGTACGATGGTTGTGCAGATGCCGGCCAACGAATCCGAAACGGCCAAGCTCGAACTTTCGCGGATGGTGCTCGAGCCGCGCTGGGCTTCGCTACTCGGCCCGGTCGATCGCCCGTTTGGCGAGGTTGCGCCGCCCGAGCACTACGAGCGCATCATGCGCGAGATTGGCTTTGCCGAAATCGATTGCTATTACCGCACGTTCCATCATCCGATGAATTCGCCCGCCGAAGTTGTGCAGTGGTATCGCTCGACCGGGCTTCGCCCTTATCTCGACGCGCTTCCCAAAGATCGCCATGCCGAGTTCCTGGGCGCGTACAGCGAGCGGTTGGAGCGCGCGTACGGGACTTCAGGCGCGATGATTTTCGACTTCAAGCGGCTGTTTCTTTGGGGCCGCGGGCCGGCGGCCTGACATGGCGCGGCGCGCTATCATCCCCGCTCTGGTCGCGCACGGCGGCGCCGGCGCGCTTCCGCCGTCGGTTGGCACGGAGCGGTCCGAGCGCAAACGCGCGATGCTCGAGGCGGTGCGGCGCGGCGCAGATATTCTCAAGGGCGGCGGCAGCGCGCTCGACGCCGTCGTCGCCACGATCGTCGCGCTCGAAGACCATCCGCTGTTCAACGCCGGAACCGGCTCGCTGCTCACGATCGACGGATCGATCGAAATGGATGCGTCGGTGATGGTCGCGGGCGACACCACCGAGCCGGGCGAGGAAGTTCCCGGAGCAGGGCGGATCGCGGCCGGCGCGGTCGGCGCCGTGGGCCGCGTGCGCAACCCGATTTTGCTTGCGCGCGCCGTGATGGAGAATACCCGCCACGTCCTGATGGTCGCGCAGGGCGCCGAGCGGCTGGCGCGCCGCGCGGGCGTGCCGATGTGCGCGAACGAGGATTTGATTACCGATCGCGCGCGCGCCCGATGGCGCAAATGGCAGGAGAGCGTGCGGCTCGGTATTGCAGGCGACGCGCCCGGTCACGGCACGGTAGGCGCCGTTGCAATCGACGCGCGCGGCACGATCGCGGCGGCAACCTCGACCGGCGGAGTTCCGGGAAAAATCGCCGGACGAGTCGGCGACTCGGCGATGATCGGCGCGGGCACCTTCGCCGATCTTGCCGGCGGCGCATCGGCCACCGGCTATGGCGAAGCAATTATTTTGACCGGCCTGTGCCGCGAGGCAGTGCGGTCGCTCGGCAGCGCGGCGCCTGCGCTTGTAGCAGAGCGCGCGATTACCGGCCTGCTTGGCGGCGCAAATGCCGAAGGCGGAATAATTCTCGTCGATCGGCGCGGGCGAATCGGATTTGCGCACAACGCCGCCATGCAGGTCGCCCTCTACGAAGAGGGCGCGCCGATTCGTCATCTGTGGCCCGACCCGGTGGCGGCGCGCAAACCGCCGCGCAAGTCCTC
Source organism: Binataceae bacterium (SeqCode) (assembly GCA_035533435.1). GTDB lineage: Bacteria > Desulfobacterota > Binatia > Binatales > Binataceae > JBARDN01. The sequence goes on along the minus strand of DATLTX010000019.1, from coordinate 1,544 downwards.
GCACAAACCATCGCGACAGAAATGAACGCGAACCCGGTCCAGACCCGCGCTCCGGCCGCGGACGCCGCGCGCCGCCCGGCGCTGTGGCTCGTCGCGGCCGCGGCGATCGTGGCGATGATAGTGCTGTCGCAGGGAATCACGGCGCCGTTCCAGAAGGATGCGGAACCGCAATCCGCGCAGTGGGTTCAAGCGATCGCTCGCGGTCATCTGATGGCGCCGCGCGACTACTACGGCTACCTGGTCGAGAAACCCCAAGTCTATTACTGGCTCTCCGGCGCCGTTACCTGGCTGATGGGCGGCAAGGCGGACGAGGTCAGCGCGCGAATCGTCCCGCTGGTTGCGGGGACCGCGCTTGCCGTCGAGGTGCTGGTATGGACCGCCGCGAACGTCGGCGCCGCAGAAGGATGGCTCGCCTTTCTGTTCCTGATCGCGACCTATGGCTATTCGTCGCGCGCGACGCTCGCGCTGACCGACATGCCGATGACGTTTCTGGTCATCAGCACGCTGTTGATTCTCTATCCGCAGATTGAAGGCGGCGCGACGCGCGCCAGAACGATCGCCGCGATCGCGGTCCTGCAACTCGCGGTCTTGACCAAGGGGCCCGTCGCGGCGATTTTGACCGCGCTAGCCGTCTTCACCTACCTGGCGATGCTCGGGCGAAATCCGTTTGCGCTGCTGCGCGAGCGCTGGGTCTGGGCGCTCGCCATCACGGTCTCGGCGATGACCGTCGGATGGTACTGGCTGTGGTTCACGCTTGGGACGTGGAAGATTTTTTCGATCTTCATGACTGAGAATTTCGGTCATTTCCTGTCGGCGAAATATGGCGGCACGGGCGAGGCCGCGCGTCCGATCTGGTATATCGCGGCGCGCCTGGTTGGCGGCGCGATGCCGATTGTGCTGCTGCTGCCGGCGTCGATTGCGGGCTTCGCGACCGGAGAAATCGGCGCCGCGCGGCGCAAGCCGCTGATCTATGCTGCCAGTCTCGCGGTCGCGGTGATCGTCTTCTTCTCGCTGGCCAGCGCCAAGCGCGACGACTATATCCTGCCCGCGCTGCCGGGCGTCGCCATTGTGTGCGCGGCGGTCTTCGTGCTTGGCGATCCGGCGGCCGGCCGCGCGCGATGGGCGCCGCAGCTGCGGAGCGCCGCGGTTATCGCGATCGCGGTTGCGATGGCGGCGGCGGTGGGATCGGGCTTCGCGCTGGCGACTTCGCACGTCCGCTTCGGGCTTCATCTGCAATCGAGCGACGCCGACGAGTTGGCGCTTTACGCGCAGGGCTTCAAGACGATGCGCGCGGGGTTTGTGATTTTCGCGCTGGCGGTGATTGGCGGCGTGATCGCGGCGATCGGCGCAGTCACGCGCCGCCGCGCGATCGTTGCCGGCGTGGCGGCCGGAATCCTGACCCTTGCGGGCTCGATGCTCGCCAACGCGATCCTGCGGCCCGCGCTGGCGTGGGAGCGCAGCGCCAAGACGTTTGCCTTCGTGGTGCGCGAGCAGATCGGCGCGGCGCCGGTGTTCGTGGTCCGCGATCCGAATTACGATTTTTC
>DATLTX010000018.1:0-11492 GCA_035533435.1 Binataceae bacterium (SeqCode) | reverse complement strand
GATGCGCCGCTGATTTGCCCGCTTGGGGCGCGGCGGGATATTCTCAGCTCGGATGCCGATTTTCGAATATCAATGCGCGCGCTGCGACAGGATTTGCTCGCATGTCGTGCTGAGTCCGAAAAAGCGCGAGCGGCGCTCGTGCCCCGGATGCGGCTCGGCGCGGCTTAAGCGCGTGATGTCGTCGTTCGCGATGCACGAGAGCGAGTCGTCACGGCTCGAGAATTTCGACGCATCGAAGCCACGCGACGAGAGCTTCTACCGCGACTCGCGTAACGTCGGCTTGTGGGCGAAAAAGCGCGCCAAACAGATGGGCGTCGATCTGGGGCCGAAGTTCGACGCCACCGTCGAAAAAGCGCGCAGCGGAAAACTGATCAAGGAAATGGATTGATCCGGCTGATTGGAGAGCGATTCCGCCAGCGGGCGCGCCGGTGATGCGCGCGGCCGCGCGTCTCGCGCATCGGTATCGCGCCGAATGTGATAAGCTAAGTGAGCAAGCTTGGCCAAGTGAGGGCTCTTACAAAATGAGCGACGAGAAAGACCGGCTCGGTGACAAGTTTCGCGACGTGGAAGCGGCGCGGGAATCTGAATGGGCGCGCAAACGCGATATCGAACTCCTCGAGAAATTGCGCGCGCGGATGACTGCGGCGCTGAAATGCCCAAAGTGTCAGGCCCCGCTCTCTGGGCGCGTGGCCGGCGGTATCGCGATACTGGCCTGTCCCAAGGGCGACGGCGCGTGGCTCGATGCGCATGGACTCGAAAGCCTTGTAAAATCAGGCAAATAGGTGATTTTCGCGGGCGACTGGCCGCGGGCAGTTCTACTGCGATGAAGAAGGGTTGCTTAAGTATCTCAGATCCTCTGAAAAGTGATGCTTCTTGACAGTTTGATCCGGTCCAACTAATTGAGGAGTCGGTAAACGACCCATGTATCTGAGCTTTAGCGTGCCACTCGCCCTGACCGTGATCGGAATCGGTTTTGTCGCGCTGATGTTCGGCCTGCAGAAGCTGCTCGCGCCCAACAATCCCTATGCGCGCAAGCTTATCCCGTACGAATGCGGCGAGCCGCCCACCGGACGCGCGTGGATTAACTTCAACGTCCGCTTCTACCTGATTGCGCTAATCTTCGTCGTGTTCGAAGTCGAAGTCGCCTTCGTCTATCCGATCGCGACCGTCTATCTCGATTGGGTGCGCAACGGGGCGCGGATCGCGGCGCTCAGCGAGATTCTGATTTTCCTGCTGATCCTGTTTGTCGGCCTCGCCTACGTGTGGGTCAAACATGATCTCGAATGGATCAAAAAAGTTCCGGAATAGCGGGGGGACCGAGACGATAAGTCATGTCGCTGCTCAACACACTTCCGGATTACGTGCTCACGACCAAAACCGATGAGCTGCTCAACTGGATGCGCAAATCGAGCATCTGGTACATGCTCTTCGGCCTTGCCTGCTGCGCGATCGAGCTGATGCACACGGGCGGTCCGCGCGCCGATATCGAACGCTTCGGCGCCACGCCGCGCGCCTCCGCGCGCCAGTCGGACCTGATGATCGTGGCGGGAACGCTGACCCTCAAAATGGCGCTGCGCACGCGCCTGCTCTACGACCAGATGCCCGATCCGAAGTACGTCATCTCGATGGGTTCATGCGCGAGTTGCGGCGGACTGTTCCAGCTCGCCTACTCGGTGTGCGACGGCGTGGACAAGATTCTGCCCGTCGATGTGTACGTTCCCGGATGTCCGCCGCGGCCCGAGGCGCTGACCGAAGGCCTGCTCAAGCTCCAGGAAAAAATCATGACCGAGCGCTGGCTATCGCGCGGGAGCGCCAATCGCGAGGATGTGAGCGCGGCCTGAGGATGGAAGCGCTCGAGATATATCAGCGGCTGACCGGCCAGTTCGGCGCTCGCGTGCTCGAGACCGTGGCCAAAAAGCCAGATCCGTTCTGCGTGATCGATCCCGCCGCGATCGTCGAGGTCGGCCGCTTCATGCACGACGATCCGGCGCTCGCGATGGACTGCCTGTCCAACCAGAGCGGCGTCGATTACAAGGATCGGATCGAGGTCGTCTATCATCTCTTCTCCTACCAGCATCGCCACGGCGCGGTGCTGAAAGTGAAACTGCCGCGCGAAAATCCGGTAGTTCATACACTCGAGGACGTGTGGAAATCCGCCAACTGGATGGAGCGCGAGATCTTCGACCTGCTCGGCGTGACCTTCGAAGGCCATAGCGATATGCGCCGGATCCTGCTCCCCGAGGATTGGGAAGGCTTTCCCTTGCGCAAGGATTTCGTCGAGCCGCTCGAATATCACGGTATCTCAACGGTTCGCGAAAGCCCGATTATCCGGCTCGATCCGAAACACAAATGAGCACCCTGCGCACAGAAGAAATGACGCTCAACATGGGCCCGCAGCATCCCTCGACCCATGGCGTGCTGCGCTTCGTGGTCCGCGCCGACGGCGAGGTGATGCGCGAGGCGGTGCCCGACGTGGGCTACCTGCATCGCTCGATCGAAAAGATCGCCGAGAAAGTCGGCTACCACGGCTTCATGCCTTACACCGATCGCGTCGATTACGTTTGCGCGATGTTCACCAACCAGGGCTGGGGCATGGCGTGCGAAAAGCTCGCCGGAATCGAAGTCCCCAAACGCGGCGAGTATTGCAGAGTGATCGCCGCCGAGTTCAACCGAATCGCGTCGCATCTGCTCTCGGTAGGAACGATGGCGATGGATATCGGCGCGATGACGCCGTTCACGCACGCGATTCGCGAGCGTGAAATGATCAACGATCTGATCGAGGAGCTGTGCGGCGCGCGCCTGACTTTCAACTACATGCGAATCGGCGGCGTCGCCTTCGACCTGCCGCCCGGATGGCGCGAAAAGGCGCTCGCCTACCTCGACCATTTCGATCCGATCCTCGAGGAATACAACGCCCTCATCTCGTACAACAAAATCTATATCGAGCGGCTGGCCAACGTCGGCGTGATCACGCTCGAAGAAGCGATCAACTACAACCTGGTCGGCCCGAACCTGCGCGCCTGCGGATACAAGTGGGATGCCCGCAGGGACGTTCCCTACTCGGTCTATCCCGATTTCGAGTTCGAGATTCCCGTCGGCAACGGACAGTGGGGCAAGCTCGGCGACGCGATGGATCGCTACATGGTGCGGATTCGTGAGATGGCCGAGTCCGCGAAAATCCTGCGCCAGGCGCTCAAACAGTTGCCCGCCGGCTCGGTGCTGGCCAAGGTCGCGCGCAACTTCAAGCCGCCTGCCGGCGAATGCCAGATCCGCGTCGAGTCCGCGCGCGGCGACATGGGATGGTACGTCGTCAGCGACGGCACCGCCTATCCGTGGCGGGTCCATGTGCGGACGGGATCGTTCGCCGCGATGGGTATCACGCAGAAGCTCAGCCGCGGCCTGATGATCGCCGATCTGGTCACACTCATCGCCAGCCTCGACGTTATTGCGCCGGAGATCGATCGCTAAACCGTCATGCAGACGCTCGTGCAAAACCTGATCGCATCCGGGATGTTCGGCAAGGGCGCCCCTTACGAACTCGTCGCCGCGATTGCCGTGTTCGTCCTGAGCGCGGTCGTGTTCCTGGGCGTCGCGTTTCCGTTCGCCGGAATCGTGAGCTGGGTCGAGCGCCGCGTCTGGGCCCGTATCCAGTCGCGCGTCGGCCCCAATCGCGTGGGTCCCAACGGCTTCCTCCAGTGGCTCGCCGACGGCGTCAAGCACGTATGCAAAGAAGATATCGTGCCGACCGACTCCGACCCGCGCCTGTTTAAGATGGCCCCATACCTGGTTGTGCTCGCTTTCGTCCTGCCGTGGGCCGTGATGCCGTTTTCCTCGTCGCTGATTCTGGCCGACCTGAACGTCGGCATCCTCTACATGACCTCGGTCACCGCGCTGACCGTGGTCGGCGTGCTGATGGCGGGCTGGGCATCGAATGACAAGTGGTCGCTGATCGGCGGTATCCGCTCGGCCGCGCAGATCGTCAGCTACGAGATTCCCGCCGGCCTGTCGATCTTCCCGATCGTCCTGATGACCGGCACGCTCTCGATGCAGGGGATCATCAGGGCGCAGGGCTGGGCACCGCAGCATTGGTTCCTGTTCGCCAACCCGTTCACGTTTATCGCGGCCAATATCCTGTTCATCTCGGCGCTGGCCGAAGGCAACCGCACGCCGTTCGATTTGCCCGAAGCCGAGAGCGAATTGGTGGCCGGCTTCGCGACCGAGTACAGCGGGATGCGCTATCTGTTTTTCTTCATGGCGGAGTGGGGCAATCTGTTCATTATCGGCGCGATAATCGCGACGCTGTTTCTCGGCGGATGGCAATTCCCGCACGTCACGAAAAACGCCGTCGCGATGAACATCCTGCAGCTCATCACGTTCAACGTGAAAGTCCTGTTCCTGGTGTTTGTCTCGATGTGGGTGCGCGGAACGCTGCCGCGCGTCCGGATCGATCAACTGATGACGCTGTGCTGGAAGTATTTTGTGCCGATTGCGTTTCTCAACATGATCGGCACCGCCGTCTGGGTCGCCATCTGGCCCGAGGGCAATTCGTGGGCGGGCTATATCATGGTCGCCGCGGGAATCGTTGTCGCGATTCTGTTCATCCAGCGGGTCATCTACTATGCAAAACGCTCGAAGATGGAGCTGTACTACAATCCGACGATCTAGTTTCGTGATTCTGGGTTAGACCGATCGAGTGGAAAAAACATGGGCGCGTTTGGCTCTTACGTTGAAAATATAAAGTCCGCCGTCACCACCATCTTCGACGGGATGGCGGTCACCGCGTCGCACTTCGTGCGCAAGCCGTACACCGTGCAGTATCCGGACCGCACTGAGATCCGCGTGCAGGACACGCTGCCCTTCCGCTACCGCGGAATCCTCGAGGTCGATCTCGAAATCTGCACCGGATGCCTCGCCTGCGAGCGCGCCTGCCCGATCGACTGTATCGTGATCGCGGTCGAGAAAGATCCCGCCACGCGCGGAATGATCATCTCGCAGTTCGATATCGATATCGCCAAGTGCATGTTCTGCGGCTTGTGCAGCGAGCCGTGTCCGACCGGATCGATTCATCATACGACAGAATTCGAGGGTGCGGATTTCTCGCTCGAAAGCCTGATTCGGCGCTTCATCCAGGAGCCGATCCACGCCTACAAGGCCAAGAAAGGCCCCGAAACCGATCCGCGCCTCGCGCCGATACTCTCGCGTGGGATGCATTACCTTGACGAATGGGCGCAGCCCGGCGGCGACAAGCCCGCAAAGGAGAGCGAAGAGTCCTAGCGCGCGGAAGCAAGTCCGCGCCGCGGGGCGGGCGCCCAAGCCATGTTCGAGACCGTAATCTTCTACGCACTTGCCGCGCTGACTGTAGGCTCGGCCTCGATCGTCGCGTTCTCGCGCAATATCGTCTATTCGACTTTCGCGTTGCTCGGCGCGTTCATGGGCGTGGTCGGGATCTACATCCTGCTTGCCGCGGATTTCGTCGCGATGGTGCAGCTACTGGTTTATGTCGGCGGAATTCTGGTCCTGACGATCTTCGCCGTGATGCTCACGCAGGGTATCGGCGACGTGACGATCTCGAATCGCTCGGTCGGGACCGTGCCGGCAATCTTAACCGCGGCGATCGCGGGCGGCGTGATGCTCTACGCGATCGCGCATACCCGCTGGCATCAGGTCGCCGTCCACATCACGGCGCCCACGACCTACGGGATCGGCAACGCGTTTTTGGGAGAGTACGTGCTGCCGTTCGAGGTCGCATCGCTGGTGCTGTTAGCCGCTTTGATCGGCGCGATCGTGATTTCGCGCCACGAAGCGCGGGAGTAACGGAGGCCCGGAACTGGCATGGGCGGGGGAATCGGGCTCGAGCACTTTCTGGTCTTGAGCCTTATCGTGTTTATGCTCGGGATGTTCTGCGTGCTGACGCGGCGCAACGCCATCGGCATCCTGATGGGCGTCGAGTTGATCCTCAACTCCGCCAACATCAACTATCTCGCTTTCGCGTTCTATGGCGGCGGCAAGTACGACGGCCAGATTTTCGCGATCTTCGTGATCATGCTCGCCGCCGCCGAGGCGGTAATCGGTCTCGCCGTGGTTTTGGCGATCTACCAGAACTTCAGGACGATCGACGTCGGTGCGACCGAAAACCTCAGCGGATAGCGCAGCCGCGAGACGCGGAAAATTCGCGGCGCAACTTCGCGCCACGGATCGATTTTCCTTTTCGCCGGATCGGTTTTCTGCTTATATCAGCCGCGTGCTCGTGCGCGGAGGCGATGGTGGCGATGGCGGTGTGCGGAGGACTCGTTCCTGCCGGCCCGTGAACGCGGATCTTGCTTGATGGATCACCCGGTAAGCATAATGGTTGCGCGCTATATTATCCTGCTGCCGCTAATCGGCGCGGCGATAAATTTTCTCGCCGGCGCGTGGCTCCAGAAAACTTTCGGCAAACGCGCCATTTCGATCCTCGGATGCGGCGTCGTCGTCCTTGCCTTCCTCCTCGCCGCGCGCACCTTCTTCGCGATGCTGTCGCTGCCGCCGGATTCCCGCTTCATGCTCGATAGCTTATGGCCGTGGATCCATTACGGCGGCCTGGATATCGATATCGCGTTCTGGCTCGACCCGCTCTCGATGATCATGACGCTGATCATCACCGGCGTCGGCGGCCTGATCCACATCTATTCCATCGGCTACATGCACGAGGACGAGGCGTACTGGCGCTTCTTCGCGTGGCTCAACCTGTTCACTTTCGCGATGCTGGTGCTCGTGCTCGGCGACAACCTGTGGCTGATGTTCGTCGGATGGGAAGGCGTTGGGCTGTGCTCATTCGCGCTGATCGGCTTCTGGTACAAGGTCTATGCGAACACCACCGCCGGCAATAAGGCGTTTATCGTCAATCGCGTCGGCGACCTTGCCTTCGTAATCGCGCTCTACAGCCTGTTCGCCGCGCTCGGCGCGGTCGGGCATCCCACTCTCGTCACGCGCGAGGTGGCAAAGTACGCGCCGATGCTGGCCGGGATGCCGGGCTACCTGGGCATGACGATGGTCACGTTTGTGACGCTAATGATGTTCGCCGGAGCGACCGGAAAATCCGCGCAGATTCCACTCTACATCTGGCTGCCCGACGCGATGGCCGGGCCAACTCCCGTCAGCGCCCTGATTCACGCGGCGACGATGGTCACCGCGGGCATCTACATGGTCGCGCGGATGAATTTCCTGTTCGCGATGGCGCCGGCGACGATGACGGTCGTTGCCGTGACTGGTGGCCTGACCGCGTTCTTCGCCGCGACGATCGGCGTCGCCCAGAACGACATCAAGAAGGTCCTCGCCTACTCGACCGTCTCGCAGCTCGGCTACATGTTCGCCGCCGTCGGCGTGGGCGCATTCGCGGCCGGCGTCTTTCACCTGATGACCCATGCGTTCTTCAAAGCCTGCCTGTTCCTCGGCTCCGGCTCGGTCATCCACGCGATGGGCGGTGAGCAGGACATGCGCAAGATGGGCGGTTTGCGCCATCACATGCCGATCACGTTCATGACTTTCCTCGCCGCCACGCTCGCGATCTCGGGCGTGCCGCCATTCGCCGGCTTCATGTCGAAGGACGAGATCATCTGGCAGGCCTTCGCGCACGGCCACATTTTCGTCTGGGCCTTGCTGCTGCTTGGCGCCGCGATCACCGTCTTCTACATGTTCCGCCAGGTCTATATGACCTTCTTCGGCGACTTCCGCGGCACCCACGAGCAGGAGCATCACCTGCACGAATCGCCGCCCTCGATCGCCTATGTGCTGGTCGTGCTCGGCTTGCTCTCGGTCTTCGGCGGGATCGTGAAGATTCCCGAGTTTATCGCGACCTTCAAACCTTTCGAGGATTTTCTCGATCCCGTCTTCAGCTCGCCGATGACGCGCCAGGTGATCGAGTCGGGCCTCCACAGCCGCGGCACTGAGGCCGCGCTGGGTTTGGTTACTTTCACGATGGTCGTGTTCGGATGGCTGGTCGCGGACCTGATGTATCGGCGCAAGACGATCGATCCCGAACGCTTCAGCACCGTGCTGGGCGGAGCGCCGTACCGATTGGTGCTGGGCAAGTATTACGTCGATGAGTTTTACGATTTCACGGTCGTGCGCCCCTACATGGCGATGACGCGGGCGCTGGCTTGGTTTGATTTGAACATTATCGACGGAGTCGTGAACCTGGCCGCCACGATAACGGTTCTGGGCGCATGGCTGTCGGGCCTGTTCGACAGCTACGTCGTCGATGGACTGGTCAATGCGGCCTCGCTCGTCACCCTCGACGTCGGGGGAAGATTGCGCAGGCTGCAGACCGGATCGATCAACGGTTACCTGTACGGAATTCTGGCCGCGGTGATGGTGATTCTGCTGGCGCGCGCGATGCTGCACGTTTGAGCGGCCGCGCGGGCAAGATCGTTGGCGGGGAAAATTGTTAGCGGGCAAGAGCGATAGCCGGGAAGAGCATAATTCAAAATGAGCCACGCCCTTACACTGATCACGTTCATTCCGGTTATCGGAATGGTCATCATCCTTGCGCTCCCGCAGGCGATGAAAGACTCGGCCAAGTGGCTCGCGGCGGCCGCGGCCGGCGGCCAGCTCGCAATCGCGATTTGGCTCTATCAGCACTTCGACCGCACGACGACCGCCGCGCAATTCGTCGATAAATTCGACTGGATGCCCTCGTATCACATCTCGTACTTCATGGGGGTTGACGGAATCAGCATCTCGATGGTGCTGCTGACCGCGCTTATCTGCTTTATCGCGGTCTTCGCGAGCTTTGGAATCAATCGCGCCGAGAAAGCCTATTACGCGCTGCTCCTGATGCTCGACGCCGGGATGATGGGCGTGTTCGTCTCGCTGGATTTCTTTTTGTTCTACATCTTCTGGGAAGTGATGCTGTTGCCGATGTACTTCCTCATCGGTATCTGGGGCGGTCCGCGGCGCGAGTACGCCGCGATCAAGTTCTTTCTCTACACGCTGCTCGGCTCGGTGCTGATTCTGCTGGCGATGCTGGGGCTGTATTTTTACGGCGCGCAAAACACCTTCGACATGACGGTGCTCGCCGCCAACGCCTCTCACTACTCGATCGGTTTCCAGCGCGTCGCCTGGATCGCGCTGTTTATCGGCTTCGCGATCAAGATTCCCGCCTTCCCGTTCCATACCTGGCTGCCCGACGCGCACGTCGAAGCGCCCACCGCCATCTCCGTCATCCTGGCGGGCGTGCTGCTCAAGATGGGCACCTACGGAATCCTACGGGTGAACTTCGCGATTCTGCCCGCCGCCACCCACGAGCTCGCGTGGCTCTTCCTGGGCGTGATCGGCACGATCAATATCGTCTATGGCGCGATGTGCGCGATGGCGCAGACCGACTACAAAAAGCTCATCGCCTATTCCTCGATCAGCCACATGGGTTACGTGATGCTGGGGATCGCGTCGTTCACCGCGGCGGGAATCGACGGCGCCGTCCTCCAGATGTTCAATCACGGCACGATCACGGCGATGCTCTTCATCCTGGTCGGCGTTATCTACGATCGCGCGCATCATCGCGAGATCGCCGGCTTCGGCGGCTTGGCCCAGCAGATGCCGATCTACGCCGGCATGACCGGCTTCGCCTTCTTTGCCGGAATGGGATTGCCCGGAATGTCGGCGTTCATCTCGGAAGTCCTGGTCCTGATCGGCGCGTGGCAGACTTATCCGGTCCTGACCGTCTTCGCCGCCGCCACCGCGATTCTGACCGCCGGCTACCTGCTCTGGACCTATCAGCGAATCTACTTGGGTCCGTTCAACGAAAAGTACAAGGGCTTTTCCGACCTGTCTTTCCGCGAGGCGTTCACCTTGGTCCCGCTCGCGATTATCGTGCTTATCCTGGGCGTCTATCCGCACGCCGTGCTCGGCCTGATCGACGCTTCGCTCGCGCATCTGAACCAGGTCGTGCTGCAAGCGCCGGCCTCTGCGATCGCGCTGTTGCACTGACGGGGTGATGCGCAAATGGACCTCGGCAATTACGCGAGCTTGACCCACTTTGCCCCCGAGCTGCTGCTCGGCGCGGGAATTCTGCTCCTCGTGATCCTGGATCTGCTGATGGCGGACAAGCGCCGGCTGGGCGATATCGCGCTGATGATCGCCGTCGTCGCGCTGCTCTTGATCGCGATGGAGCCAGTCACGCCCGGCGCGTGGCTGTTTCATCGGATGCTGGTCTTCGATTCGTTCGCGATCTACTTCCGCGCCCTGATCGCGCTGGCCGCGATCGTCGCAATCTGGATGTCGATCGGATCCGAAGAAGTGCACGGCTGCGATCAGGGCGAGTACTACGCGATTCTGCTCGCCAGCACGTTCGCGATGTTCCTGATGGCGGAGTCGGCCAATCTGCTACTGGCCTATCTCGCGCTCGAATTCGTCTCGCTGACTTCGTATATCCTGACCGGATTTTTGCGCCACAACCGCCGCTCGCTCGAAGCCGCGCTCAAATACCTGATCTACGGCGGCGTCGCTTCGGGCACGATGATCTACGGGATGAGCTGGATTTTCGGGATCACCGGCTCGCTCGATTTCACCGTGATCAATCATGCCCTGACCACTCCCGGACAAATCCCCGTGCTGGCTGTCTTTATCGCGCTGGTCCTGATTCTGGCCGGGATGGGCTACAAGGTCGCGTCGGTGCCGTTCCATATGTGGGCGCCCGACGTCTATCAGGGTGCGCCGATTCCTATCACCACTTTCCTCGCGATCGGCTCGAAGGCCGCCGGCTTCGCGCTGCTGACCCGCTTTTTCTATCCCGCCCTGTCGTCGATGACCGCGGCCGGCAACTGGCAGACGCTCAAAGGCGTCGATTGGCCCGAGCTGTTGCTGTTCATCTGCATGATCACGATGACGCTGGGCAACCTGGCCGCGCTCCAGCAAACCAACATGAAGCGCCTGCTCGCCTATTCCTCGATCGCGCAGGCCGGATACGCGCTGATGGGATTCGTCGTGCTCTCGAACGACGGAATACGCGCGATGCTGTTTTACCTGTTCGCTTACTACGTGATGGACGCGGGCGCGTTCCTGGTCGTGATGATCGTCGCCAACTCGACCGGACGCGAAGATATCGGCGCCTATCGCGGACTCGCGTGGCGCGGCGGAATCGTTCCCGCAATCGCGTTGACGATATTTTTGTTCTCGCTCACCGGCATTCCGCTCACGATCGGGTTTATCGGCAAGTTCTATATCTTCGCCGCCGTCATCCGCGGCAAATTCTACTGGCTCGCCCTGGTCGGTGTGCTGAACTCGGTCGTCTCGCTCTACTACTACATGCAGCCGATCAAGACGATGTTCCTCGACGCGCCAATCGGCGACGAAGGAACCGTCACGTTCGATATGTGGAACTACGGCCTGATGGGTGTGCTGGCCTGCGCAACAATCGTGCTGGGTCTCTACTGGGCCCCGGTCATGGCCTTCGCCACCCGCTCCCTCCACTTCTTCACCGGCCCCGCCTGATTGTCGCCGCGCGCCCTCCGCTCTGA
>DATLTX010000017.1:0-6508 GCA_035533435.1 Binataceae bacterium (SeqCode) | reverse complement strand
TCCGCTCACGAGGCAGGACCAGCGGATCGCGTTTATCCCTCTTGCGGGAGCAGGCCCGCGCGAGTGATCTCGCGCCGCTCGCTGCGGTCGAGCGCCTCGGCCGCGCGCGCGAGCGGGAAAGTCGCGTCGCACAGCTCGCGGTACGGATAGCGATCGATATGCAGCGCGAGAAAATCCAGCGACTTCTTCAGGTAGTGCGGCGGATAAGTCGCGACGCCTATCACTTCGAGCGACTTGAACGTGATGAGCGACGGCGGAATCGAGACCTTTAGCGCGTTCGAGATATTGCCCACCTCGATTACGCGCCCTCCGACCCTGACCATCCGCATCGCTTCCAGAAACGCATCAGGCACGCCCGCAACTTCGAGGACCAGGTCGGGCCATCCGTGACAAAGCTCGCGCACGCGCTTTTCGCGCGCCTCCGGGTCGGCGAACTTGCGCATGTCGATCGTCTCGTCGGCGCCGAAGCGGCGCGCCTGCTTAAGCCGCAAGTCGAAGCTGTCGATTGCGATTACCCGTGCTCCCCGCGCCTTCGCAATCGCCATCGCATGCAGCCCCAACCCGCCAGCGCCCAGCACGACGACCGTCTCGCCATAGGCCAGCCGTCCGCGATCGAGGCTCCAGTACACCTGCGACATCGCGCAGTTCGCCGCCGAGGCAACTGAATCCGGAACGTTGTCGGGAACCTTGTAGAAATGCTGCCCCGGCTTGATGACGTAATGGGTGGCGAAGGTGGCGGTGAAGTGCGGCGGCTCGTCGGGATGGCGCGCGCCGAGCTGCTTGGCAATGCAGGCGGCGTGATTTCCCGCCACGCAATTCACGCATCGGTTGCATACTGTGTAATACACCGGCGCGATCCTGTCGCCCAGGCGAATCGGCGCGCCCGCGAAGTCGGCGGAGACATCCGCGCCCATCGCATGCACGCGTCCGCTCATCTCGTGCCCCGGCATGATCCCGCGCTTGCCGAATTCTCCCTTCCACATGTGTACTTCCGAGCCGCAGACGTTCGTCTGGGTGACGACGGCCACGATTCCGCCCGCGGGCGGCGGCGGAACTTCGTACTCATGGAACTCGATCTCGTGACCGGCGGGTATGTATGCGATCTTGCCTTTCATCGCGAACCTCCATCGGGCGGAAAGCGAAATCAATGCTGCGCTGATGCCTTAGCGCCCGGTTTCCCGCCCTTGCGGTCAAATGTCAAGCGGAACTCGGGCCGGCTGGCGCGCCGCGGGTCAGCTTCCGGGTTTCTTGAGAACGTCGGGGCCCAGCAGGGTAGGCCGTCCCGGCGCCGGCGGCTGGCTCGACTGCGAAGATCCCGCCGCGGCGCCCGCGTCGCGATATGCCGGCGGATGCGTGATCCGCGCCTGCGCGAGAATCTGCTGCAACAGGCGCGACTCCTGCGCTCCGCGCGATACGCATCGCTCGTCGCGCATCGGATGCAGCGGCACGTTCAGCGGAGAATCGAAGGTCGCGTTTATCGCCACCCGGCTCGATTCGTTCGAGACCGCTTTGACCTGAAAGTTATACACGCTGGTGCCGTCGGGCTCGGGCATCGCGGCGTACTTGCCGACTATGCTCTTGATCTTTCCGCAGTCCGCGTCCTGGAGCGAGAAGGTGCGGCCCAGAACCTCGATTATCCCATGGTTCGGATCCTGCGCCTGGATATTGTAGCCGTTGGCGTGGATGACCTCGTTGACCGCGGTCCATGCAAGGTCAAACGGCAGGGGCACGATCGTGCTGGTTTTTTCGTCTGGCGGCGCCTGCGCGGTCGGCGGGTAGAAGCATCCCGAAGCGCACGCGGCGAGCACCGCCGAAACGAATATCAAGCTGAACTTTCGGAACTCCATGAACCTGGCTTTCATCGAAGCCGACCCTTACATCCGGCGCCGGTATCCGACCGCGCATCATAGCAGAGGTCGGGATGCCCGTGTCCAACTTTCCGCGCGAATTCGCAGAAGCGCTATCGCGGGCGCCAGACGGCGCGCTTGCGGATGTTCCCCCTCGGAGCAATCTTTGTGATAATAGTCCCGGCTCGGGCCGCCATATTCCAGGCCGCCCCGCATGGAGCAATGTCAGGTCATTCCAAATGGTCGTCGATCAAGCATAAGAAGGCGGCGCGCGACGCCAAGCGCGGCAAAGTCTTCACCAAGCTGATCAAGGAAATCACGATTGCCGCCCGCCTCGGCGGCGGCGACATCAACGCCAACCCGCGCCTGCGCACCGCGGTGCTCACCGCGCGGCAGCAGTCGATGCCCAACGACAATATCGACCGCGCGATCAAGAAGGGCACCGGCGAGCTGGGCGGCGGCCAGATCGAGGAAGTCACCTACGAAGGCTACGGCACCGGCGGCGTCGCGATCATGGTCGAGGTGCTGACCGATAATCGCAACCGCACGGTTGCGGAAATCCGCTTCATGTTTTCGCGTCACGGCGGAAATCTTGGCGAGGCGGGATGCGTTGGCTGGATGTTCAAGAAGCGCGGGATGATCTCGATCGACAAGAGCGCGATCGACGAGGACAAGCTGCTCGAACTGGCCCTCGAAGCCGGCGCCGACGACGTCCAGAGCGACGCCGATTCGTACACCGTCATGACGGCGCCCGACAAATACGCTCCCGTGCGCGAGGCGATCGAGAAGGCGGGGATTCCGATCGCCAATGGCGAGGTAACCCTGGTGCCGGAAAATACGGTGCCGGTTTCCGGACATACGGCCGAGCAGGTGCTCAAGTTGATCGAGGATCTAGAGGAGCACGACGACGTGCAGAGCGTCTCGGCCAATTTCGATATCAGCGACGAGGAAATGGCGCAAATTTCCGCGGCGTGATCGCTTCGGTAACGCGCGCGCGGCGGCGCCTGGGGGACGAGGATGCGGGTGCTCGGGGTTGACCCGGGAAGCGCGGTGACCGGTTTCGGGATCGTCGAAGGCGCCCCCGGACATTTTCAATTTATCGCCGCGGGCACCATCCGGACCCGTCCGGGCGAGCCTGTGCCCGAACGATTGCGCACGATTCATCATGAGCTGCTCAAGGTGATCGACGAATTCGCGCCCGCCGCGATGAGCCTCGAGCGCAACTTCGTCGCGCGCAATATCCAGAGCGCCTTTCGAATCGGCGAGGTGCGCGCCGTCGCGATGCTTGCGGGGGCCGAGCGCGGTCTTCCGCTCTACGAATATCCGCCCAACGAAGTGAAACTCGCGGTCGCCGCGTTCGGTCATGCGGACAAAGAGCAGGTCAAGTTCATGGTCCGCCGCACTTTGGGCCTTGCCGCCGACTTTGAACTCGCCGACGACGCCTCCGACGCGCTCGCCCAGGCCATCTGCCATCTCGGCCGCGCCCGGACCCCGCGGATCACCGCCGCCGTCGAGCGGCCCGCGCAAGCCGCCGCCTCGCGCGCGACGCGGAGCCGCAAGCGATGATCGCCTCGATTAGCGGAACGCTTGCGCTGCGCGACGCCGGCCGCGTGATCGTCGAGACCGGCGGCGTCGGTTACGAAGTCTTCATTCCGCTGAGCACGTTCTACCGGATGCCGGCGCTGGGCGAGCAGGTCAGATTGCAAATCCGCCAGGTGGTGCGCGAAGACGCGCTCGTGCTCTACGGGTTTTCCGAGATGCTCGAGAAGCGCGCGTTCGACCTCCTGATGTCCGTGCAGCACGTTGGTCCCAAGCTGGCCCTTGCGATTCTGTCGGTGCTCGAACCGGCCGAACTGGTCGCCGCGATCGGCCGCGAAGACGTCGCGAAGATCGACGCCGTGCCGGGCGTCGGCCCCAAGGTCGCCGAACGCGTGGTCCGCGAGCTGCGCGACAAGGTTGGCGAGCTCAAGCTCAGCGATTCGGCCGCTGGCAACGGCGTCTCGCGTCTCATCCGCATCGCCGATACGCCGCTGACGCCGATCGATGAAGCAATCTCCGCGCTCATGAATCTCGGCGTCAAACCAATCGAAGCCAGGCGCACCGTCGATTCGGTGGTCGCCGCCGATCCCGCCGCCGCCGGCGATCTGCAAGTGATCGTGCGCAAGTCGCTGGGTGCGATCTATGGCGAAAAGTAAGCGTCCGCTCGCGCCCGACAACGCCGACGCCGCCGAGCGTGTCGCCTCGCCCGCCGAAGCCGGCGACGACCATCGCCTCGACCTGTCGCTGCGCCCGCATTCAATCGCCGAATTCGTCGGCCAGGATCGCTTAAAGCGCGTGCTCGGGATGTCTATCACGGCGGCCAAACAGCGCCGCGAAACTCTCGATCACGTGCTCTTCGCCGGACCGCCCGGACTCGGCAAGACTTCCCTTGCGCATATCATCGCGCGCGAGATGGGGGTCAGCGTCCACGTCACCTCGGGTCCCGCAATCGAGCGCGCCGCCGACCTTGCCGCGATCGTCAACAACCTCGAGGAGGGCGACATCTTGTTCATCGACGAGATTCATCGCCTCCAGCGCGCGGTCGAAGAGCGGCTCTACTCCGCGATGGAAGATTACGAGTTCCATATCGTGGTCGGAGAGGGGATGGGCGCGCGCACGATGAAGCTGGCGGTCAATCCGTTCACCCTGGTCGGCGCGACCACGCGCTCGGGCCTGCTCAGCTCTCCGCTGCGCGACCGCTTCGGGCAGAACTATCATCTCGAATTTTACAATCACGCCGAGTTGACCGAGATCGTGACCCGCTCCGCACGCCTGCTCAAGATCGCGGTGGACCCGGGCGGCGCGGCCGAGCTCGCCTCGCGCTCGCGCGGAACGCCGCGAATCGCCAATCGCCTGCTGCGCCGCGTGCGCGACTTCGCCCAGGTCAACGAGGCCGCGATCGTGACGCGCGAGGTCGCACTCGGCGCGCTCGAGATGCTGGATATCGATGGCGCCGGCTTCGACAAGATGGACCGCGCGATTCTCGAAACCGTCATCGACAAATTCGGCGGCGGTCCGGTCGGCGTTGAAACTCTGGCCGCCGCGATCGGCGAAGAGCCCGACACGATCGAGGAAGTGTACGAGCCTTACCTCTTGCAGGAGGGCTTCCTGATGCGCACGCCTCGCGGACGCGCCGCAACCGACCGCGCTTTCAAGCATCTCGGCCGCAAGCGCGCGGGCGCGATGTTCTAGCAAACGATCATGGCAAAAATCATCGTCTTGCAGCATCATCCCGCCGAAAATCTGGGCGCGATCGCCGCCGCGCTCGAAGGCGCCGCGCTCGCCTGGCAGTACGTGCGTCTGCACGACGGCCATCCGGTCCCCAAAGACATGAAAGGCGCGGGAGGACTTATCGTGATGGGCGGTCCGATGGCGGTTTACCAGACCGACCGCTTTCCGTTTTTGATAGACGAGATGCGCCTGATCAAAGCCGCGATCGAGCAGGGCAGGCCGGTGCTCGGCGTATGCCTTGGCGCGCAGATCGTCGCGGCGGCGCTCGGCGCCAAGGTCGAAAAAAATCCTGGTGGAAAGGAAATCGGATGGGCGCCCGTCCGCCTGACCGCGGCGGCCCGCGACGATCAATTATTTCACGGCGTGGCGGAGACGATCATGCCGTTTCATTGGCACGGCGATCATTTCGAGGCGCCCAGCGGCGCGGTCTCGCTGGCGTCATCCGAAAAAACCCCGTGTCAGGCGTTCCGCTACGGCGCAAAAACCTGGGCGCTGCAATTTCATCTCGAAGTGACCCGCGGCGGAATCGCGAATATGGCCGCCGCGTTTGGCCGCGAACTCGACCGCGAAAATATTTCCGCGCCCGAGATGCTCGCCGCTTCCGACACCCATCTCCCCGCCCTCGAACCAATCGGCGAAACAGTCTTCTCCCGCTGGGCAGCCCCAATTCAAGGCACGTAGCATCGCGCCCGGATTCGATCGCCGCTGCGCGGCCTGTGCTGAATATTCTCTCCTCCCGCAAGGTGCCACTGGCACACGGGAAACGTCGCTGTGAATACCCTCTCCCCCCGTGAGAGGGCGGCGTGGCGCGATGCTTGCGTTTTTTTTCGCAAGCATCGTAACGCGCGGGTAAGGGCGTCAGAAAGAGCGGATCGCGATTCGGGAAATTTCCTCTCCGTTGGGGAGACGCTACTGGCACACGCGTGAAGGTGCTGCTCCAGAGCCCCGCCTCGGCGCTCCCCATATGTCATTCCCGCGCGCCCTTCGACAGGCTCAGGGCAGGCTCCGGCCGCCGCGCGCGAGGAATCCCGGACCGATCCCGCGCGCGACCCTAACGAGCGTTAGATTTTTTGCCAGATTTGTTCATGGCTGAACTGTTCAGCCTTATGCTCGAATCCACTCCATGCAAGACTGATTGCATGGCAGCAAAACCCTCATCGTCCAGCCTGTCTATTCGCCGCGCGCCCCTTTGTCAGTGGCGGCGGATGGCTCGTCCGCTCGGCGACGGCGGCGCTTTCAGCCGCATCGTGCTCGCAAAAAATCCGCGCCCGAAAAATCGCATCGGAGCCACCGTTTTCAACAAAATCTCCAGCATTTCCGCGGGGTTTCTTAAAGCGCGAAACTAAAAAGTGCGAAAACGAACCCACCGAAAACTGGCGCGTCCGCCAATC
>DATLTX010000016.1:0-18708 GCA_035533435.1 Binataceae bacterium (SeqCode) | reverse complement strand
CGTCCGACGCGATCATCACCGACGGCTTGCGATTAGTCTCGAACCATACTGAATCGTGCACACTGCACGTTGTGCATGACCCTCAATCGGCCAGCGCTTCGATAACGAAGTCGCTCTCCTCCGCAATACGGCGGCGCAGCTCATCGGGCGCCGGCTTGGTGAAAGTGGGTTTGCGAAAGCGCTTGATCTCGACGCCCGGCAGCCGGTCCTCGAGATGCTCTGCCAGCCGCTGGATCAGCACGTCGCCGCGCGGTTTTGCGATATCGAGCAGCGCGACGCGGCCGACAATCCGATCGGTGCGCGGCGCGAGCGTGCGGCGAATCGGCACGCGTTCATCGGTGGGATCGACGATTACCTGTCGCATGACATCTCCTCTTTGCTTCGTTTCGCGCGCGCGTTCGCGCTCACGGCATTTCCTCGATCTTGCGGCTCACACTTGACGAACCCATCGGGCCTGAAACCCAGCCCGCGAACACGGCCGAGAATTTTCCGGCCTCGCCGCCCGCGACTATCATATTGATGTACTCCGGGCGGCGGAATTTCGGAATTTTCGCTTCGAGCTGTTCGGGCGTTGGATGCTCGAGGCCGAGCGCGCGCAGCGAGACGCCCTCGGCGCTGTCGGCGTCGGGAACCAGCTCGCGAATTGGCCGCGAAGTCACTTCCTGAATCCGCGCGCGCACTTGCGCCTTGCTCCATTTCTCGCGCGCGATCGTGTCGGCGTGCTCGGGACTTACGACGAGCAGAATTTCGCCCGCGCCGTGCTGTTTCGGATGCCAGCACGCTTCGAGGCCCATCCCGATCGAGCCGACCAGGGCCCGCGCGGTGCGCGAAACCTGATCGGCAATTTGGCGCGAACCCGCTTCGAGTCCGAAGACCGTCACCACGCTATCCTCGCGCGCAAATCCGCGTTCGACGTGGAGCGGCTCCCACGGGCTGCGTTCCTCCCACTCGGCGAAGCAGGTCGTGAACTTGCCGATTGCGCCCAGCGTCGAGCGTTCAATCTCGCCGGGCCGCGCGCCGCCGACGTTGCGCAGCACCAGCTTGACGGCGCGGCCGATCGTCGCATTGGCGCGGTTTCCGTAGCCCAGCGCCATCATGCCCATGTTCATGCCGATCCGTTTGCGAATCGGGCCGCTGACGACGATCACCGGAGTCGCGCCCCAGGTGGTAGCCATCACGCCGTGGATATTGAACTCGTCGGTGCAGGCTGCTTCCAGAGCCGCTATCACGACCGGCAGATACTCCGGACGGCATCCCGCCATCACCGCGTTCACGGCGACTTTTTCGACCGTGAGCGGCGCGAGATTCGGCGGCACGGTCGCAATAATTTCGCGCGGGTCGCGCCGCGTCCCGGTCAGCATCCAGGCCACCCGCTCGGGCGTCGGCGGAACGACGGGCAGTCCGTCGGTCAGGCCGCGTTCGAACATGAACTCGAACACGTCTTCGCTTTCGCCGAGTTCGATTCGCCGCGCCTGCATCCGTTCGCCGCGCGCTTCGGCCTGCAGGCGTTCGGCGATTCCGGGCTCGACCGATTTCGATCCGCATCCGGGCCGCAGCTTTGGCATCGCGTCCCAATCGAGCGCGGGGGCGGCGAGACCGGTCAGCGTCGCAAGCTTTGCCGCGAGCTCGCGCCAGTCGTCGCGCGCGAATCCGACGAATCCCCCAAGCCGTTCGCCGCTCGGGCCGGCAAGGATGATCGTCGGCACGGTTTCGAGATCGTAAGCGAAGGAAACGGCCAGCGCCGAGTCGTCGAGCATCGGGCAGGTTAATCCGAAGCGCTCGACCAACGCGCGATTTCCCGCCGCGTTCTGCCCGATCGCGAGTACCTCGACTTGGGCGCCGAACGCGCGATGCATCGCCTCGATAATCGGCATCGTCACCACGCAGGTCGGGCAGTCTTCCTTGACGAAGCAGAGCAGCGCGCGGCGACCGGTCGGGAACGCGACGCTCGCGCCGGCTTGCGTTGAAGTTAGGTTGAACGCGGGGACTTTTTCGCCGCTTGCGGCCATCGATGCTACCTGACCGGCACAATGCTACATCGCCGCCCCGCGCGTCGAGAGGGCGCGAGCAGTTCCTCTCCCTTTCAGGGCGAGGGAAAGAAGCTGGGTCGCGGCCCGAGTCTTTCATCTCGAATGGTACAAAACCTGTGGGCAGGTCAGGGCGGGCGCGCGCGCTGGTGAGAATACTAGAGCCGGGATTCCCTACTCGGTCGCGGGAGCCGCGGGTTCCGGCACGCCGTCGCGCGCGAAGCGTCTTCGCGAGGGCGAGTAGAACTCGACGGTTGCGGTTACCGCGCTTTTCGCGTCGATTCCGCCGGCGACCATGACCTCGCCGTCGGGCAGGAGTGTTGCCGTGTTCTGAAGGCGCGCGACGTGGAGCGGGCCGACGCTGGCGAAGGATCCCGGGATGCCGGGAATGAATTCCTCGGCGTCGTTCATTCCGCCGATCACGTTGCCCTGCATGCGCCATCCGCCGACCACCAGCGCCTGGCCGTTTGCCAGCAGGGTTGCGGTTGGCAGGTAATGCGGCGCGCGCATCGGCGCGGTCGCAAGGAAGGTCGAGGTTTCCGGATCGAAGATCTCGGCCGTGTCGAGCGGCGTGAACCAGTATAAATTGCGCGCGCCCGGCCCGAACAGGATTTTGCCGCTCTTGCCGCCGACGATCAGCGCGCGTCCGTCATTGAGCAGCACGGCGGCGGCGCCCACGCGGTCGCTGCGCATCGGAGCCGCCACGGTGGTGAATTTTCGCGTGGCGGGATCGAAGATTTCGGCGTTCTGATAGGCGATATAGCCGCCGGGCATTCCGCCGCGGCCGCCGCCCGCGAGCAGCACCTTTCCGCTACCCAGCAAGACCGCGACGTGCGCTTCGCGCGGGACGGTCATGTGTCCGGCCGAGATCCAGCGGCCCGCGGCTGGATCGTAAATCTCGGCGCTGTCGATCGTCACGATGCCGTTGGAGCTTCCGCCCGCGACCAGCACGCGGCCGTCGCGGAGCAGCGTCGCGGTGTGGCCTTCGCGCGCGACCGTCATCGGGGCGGCGGCAGTGAAGGAGCCGCTTTTGGGATTATAGATCTCGGCGCTAGCGAGCGCGGTGCGAAAGCCGATATTGCGGACGCCGCCGGCGATCAGAACCCGTCCGTCACGCAGCACCGTTGCGGTTTGCCCCATCCGCGCGGCGGTCATCGAGCCGGTCGCGGAGAATTTACGCGTGGCGGGATCGAAAATTTCCGCGGAAGCGAGAACCCCGCCGATATTCGCATCGACAGTGCCGCCGCAAACCAGCACGCGGCCGTCATTGAGCGCGGCCGCGGCCTGATTCGCGCGCGGCGTGGTCATCGCAAGCTGCACGGCGCGCTCGCCGATCCGATTGGTGTAAACCACCGGCTGCTCCGCGATCGGGTCGGTGCATCCGTAGAGCGCCGCGACCGCGGCAATAGCGAATATCGCGGCTGCGCCGCGCGCGGGTATCAGCATGGAGACGCGCATGGAAATCCTGTCAAGCAAGAGGATTGGTTAGCGTGATTTGAAGCCGCGCGCGAGCGCGTTCATCGCCGCCCGCAGGAACATCGCGCCGGGCCAGACGGTGCGGGTCCGCGCGTCGCCGGAAATCGAGCGGCCGGCGGCCAGCTCGAGAAGCGCCGCCGCAACCGTCGCGGGTGCGGCGCGCGCGGTGGTGGTCTCCACTGAGCGGAAGCGAACGCGGAGATCGCGATCGACGATGAACGACGCGGGCAGCGCGATATCGCCCTCGTTATGATTGACGAGATTCCACGCCGTGATGGTTTTACGGTCGGTGTCGCACAGAACGTGGAAGGGAAGCTCGAGGTCGTGTTTCATGCCGGAGGCCTGAGCGATTTTGTCCACCGAAATCGCGGCGAGCGCGGCGCCAGCCGCCCGGATTTTTTCATGCTCGCGCGCATAATCCGCCAACTGGCGAAGGCAAAAAGGTCACCAATGCCCCCGGTAAAAGACGACGACGCAGAATCCCGGCGCTGCGAGTTCGCCAAGCTTGCGGATAGTGCCGCCAGTGTCGGCAAGCGCGAAGTCCGGCGCCAGTTCGCCGAGCGCGGGAGTGTGCGGTTCGCTCATGACGCGATCATATCGGCACGGCCCGATCGTGTCATCATCGCATTCGATTCTCCGCTGGCGCAGCACTTGCCATTCCTTCAGCGCGCGCCTATGCCTGAGCAGACGGTTTGCAATCAGGGGGAAATAGAGATGCGCAAAATTGTATTTTTCGGGATCGCGATGATTTTCGCCTTCGCGTCGGCGGCGCTCGCACAGGATCCGGTCAAGCTCCATCCGGACGTGTTCAAAGTCGAGATCGACAACCCGCAAGTGCGCGTGATGCGCGTGATCCTGCCGGCGCATCAGAAGACCGATTTGCACGACATGCGCGACGCCGTGGTCGTTCCGCTGACCGACTATGAATCGTCGCTCAAGACCGCCGACGGCAAGACTGTCGCGGTCAAGCGTAGCGCGGGCAAGCCTGCGTGGCTGCCGGCGGGCTCGCGCGTGATCGAGGCGGGCGACAAGCCCGTGCAGGCAATTCTGATCGAGCTAAAGGCGCCCGCCGCACCGCCCTCATCGGCGAAATAGCGCGTCGCCGCCCACTGTCATTTGTGCACGTAGACTGAACGGGCGTAGAGCTTGAGAATTTGGCTCACGTCGAACGGGTCAAATGGGATTTGCTGGGAATATCTCCGAAGGCGGAGGAACCCATGTCAGAAGTCACCGTTGGAAAGTGGGAAAAAAACCTGGCCATCCGCTTTCCCGGGCGGATCGCCAAGGCCGCCAGGCTTAGCGATGGCGAGCGCGTCGAGATCGATACGCTCGACGGCGACATCGTGATCCGTCGCGCCGTCCCGCATTTCACAGTGGAGGAACTGTTTCGAGGCAAAAGTCCCAAGCGGTGGCGCGCCGCGTATGCGAAAGCGTTCGACTGGGGAGCGGATGCCGGACGTGAGATCGTCGAAGAATGACGGCGCGGACCTATGTGCCCGATGCTGGCGATCTGATCTGGACCGATTTTGACCCGACTATGGGCAGGGAACAGGCCGGCCGCCGTCCGGCTCTCGTGGTCTCTTCGGCGGCATTTACCACGAACACGGGCCTGGCCGTGGTCTGCCCTATCACCTCGCGCGTGCGCCCGTTTCCGACCAGTGTCGTTCTGCCGCCGGGCCTGCCGATCGCGGGCGAGATCCTGACCAGCCATATCCGCAGCATCGACACGATCGCCCGGCGCATCCGCTATGCGGACGCCGCGGTGCCGTCCGACATCGCGCAACTCGTCCGCGCGAAGCTCAACGCCTTCACCACGATCTAATGATTCAACAACGCCCCGCCCGCTTTGCCACGACGCCGCCCTCGAATACTTCAGCGGTGAAACAGGCGCGGGAGATTTGCGCGAAAGCTCGCGGTTCGTGATTACGAGCAGTGCTCCGGCGCGGCGTGATCACTTATTGCAAAAGTGTCGAACGTAGGCGACCAGGCCGCCGATCTGCTTCTTGCTGAAGGCCGATCCCCACGGCTGCATCGTCGCGCCCAGGTGATAACTCGCGCCGCCGTTCTTGATCACGCCGAGCAAGGTCGAGTCAGGAATCTTCGCCATCGCCGCGCAATCTGTGAAGTTGCGCGGCTTGCGCGACAAAGTTGCCGCCGCGGGACCGTTGCCGCCGCCGTCGATGCCGTGGCACGAGGCGCAGACCATTTCGTAATTCTTCTTGGCCTTCGCCATGTCCGCCGCATTGGCGGGACGCGCGCAGGCGACCGCGATGACGGCGATCGCCGCGCCGATGATGATTCCAGTGCGCTTCACGGATTGCTCCTTTCCCGAGTGGTTTGCTGACGACTCGAGGCCAGGCGACCGACCGCTTCAATCGTCTCCGCGGACGTCCGGTCCGGCCGGCAAGAATTGTAGGTTCCCATCAACGATCGTATCCGAACGACTCTGCGCTAACTACCGCTTATGCTTCGGCCAGCTAAATTTGTTCACTGCGGAACTTTTCGATGACAGGGAGGTCTTGCGGATAAAAAGAGGCGGCGGCCCAAGTCCGGACCGCCGCTTGAATCAGATGAATTCGGATTTGCGGTTACTTGCCGATCACAAACACGCAGCTTGTCGTACCGCTGCCGCCGATATTCAGCATCGCAAAGGTCTTCGCGCCTTCGACCTGGTAGTCGCCTGCCTGATGGGTTATCTGGCGATGGCAATCGAGCATCTGGCGCACTCCTGTCGCGCCGACGGGATGGCCCGCGCCGATCAGGCCGCCGCTCGGGTTGATCGGGCATTTGCCGCCGAGCTCGATCACTCCGCCCTCGACCGCTTTCCATGACTCGCCCGGCTTGGTCAGACCGAAGTGATCGATCGCCATGTACTCGGAAGTGGTGAAGCAATCGTGGGTTTCGATTCCCGAAAGCTGCTCGACGCCCGAGATTCCGGCGCGCTTGAACGCGTCGAGGATGGCCTGGCGCGTATGCGGCAGCACGTAGGTGTTGTCCTTGCTCTCGGCGACCTTGGCGTCGAATTCGAGCCGGGCCGTGTGATGACCCCATCCGAGGATGCGCGGAATATCGGAGAGTTTTACGCCGTTGCGCTTCGCCCACTCGGCGGCGAATTTTTCCGAGGCCAGGAATACGGCGACGGAGCCGTCGGTCACTTGCGAGCAGTCGCTGATTTTAATTCTCCCGCCGATCACCGTGTTGAATTTCGACTCGTGCTGCGCGTGGCTTTCGCTCATGAACCAGTTGCGCGTCTGCGCGTTGGGATTGCGCTTGGCGTTCGAGTAGTTGACCGCCGAGATATGCGCCAGGTGCTCGTCCTTGAGTCCGTAACGCTTGTCGTATTCGTCGCCCAGGCGGCCGAAGAGTTTGGGAAACGGAAATTCAATTCCCTTGGCTTCGCGCTCGTACCATGCCGCGGTGCCCAGGTAGTCGCCGCCGGTGGTCGAATCGACGGTCTTCATCTGCTCGACGCCGGTGACGCAGGCGAGGTCGTAGCGTCCCGCCTCGATCTCGGCCGACGCGGCGATAATCGAGATAGAGCCCGAGGCGCAGGCGGCCTCGTGGCGCGAGGTCGGCAGTCCGCTGAACGCGGGATCGATCTCGACAAAGAAGGCGCCGACGTGGCCCTGCTTGGCGTAGAGCTCGGCGGCGAAATTGCCGACGTGCGCGGTCTGGACTTCCTTGGGATCGATTTTGGTCGCGGCAAGTCCGCCGAGCACCGCCTCGCGCATCATCGCGACGAAATGTTTGCCTTCCTTGGACCAATTGCGGGCGAAGTCGGTCTGCGCTCCACCCAGGATATAAACCGGTGCGGGTTTTGCCATCTTAAATTTCCTCGTGATCAACCTGCGAAGTCAGCCTACAAAAGCGCGGCCGTACTCGAGCACGCCGCCTGAGAACATCTTAGCACCGCTTGCCGCTGCTTGCTCCACAACCGGCGGGACAGCAAGGCCCAGCCCGGTCAGCATCGCGATTGTCTCGCGCGCGCCCAGAAGGTCCACGATCGCGGTCGGAGGCGCCCAGTTAAAGCCGTTGCTCATGATCGAATCGACATCCGCCGCCGAGGCGGCAACCTCACCGACGCGGCCCAGCCCGTAGCTGACGTAGCCAAGCACGACGCGCCGGCACAGGTCGGCGTCGGCGCCGCGCGCCTCGCGCAGGACGGCCATCGCCTCGCGGTAGCATCCGACGTGATTGAGCGATTTCATTTTTTCGACGAACTCGATCGGTGCGGGACGTTTGAGCGGCGCATGCGATCCCGTTTTCGGATCGAGCGCGAGCGTCTCCTTGCCCGACTTGCGGTAGAAGCCGCCGCGTTCGGGAGTCTTGTCGCCAAGGCGGCCCTCGCTGATGCCCTTTTCCATGTATGCGGGCATCTCGAAGCACGCGTGCGCTTCGTCTTCGCAGTTCTGATGAACGTTATCGACGATCGCCTTGTGGACGTCCCAGCCAACCAAATCCACCGTCGCCAGCGGGGCCATCGCGCGTCCGGTCTGCGGACCGACGAGATAATCCATGTATGCGACGCCGTGCTCGGCGGCGAGCTGCGCAACTTCGTTCAGCACCTTGAAGCCGACGCGATTTCCGACGAACGCGGGACGATCTTTGGTGATGATAACCTTGCGTCCGAGCCGCTTGGTCAGCATCGCGACGACGGACTTGAGCATCGCGGCGTCGGTCTCAACGCCGGGAATCACCTCGGTGCCGACGATCACGTGCGGCGGATTGAATAGATGCACGCCGAGAAAATGCTTGCGAAACGAGTCGCTGCGCCCTTTGACCATCTCGGCGATCGAGAGACCCGACGATCCGGTCGCGATAACCGCATCCGGGCCGCGGTAGCGATCGACCAGATCGAAGAAGTGGCGCTTGAGCGCAAGGTCCTCGGCCAGCGACTCGAATACGAAGCCCGCTTCGCGAACCGCACGCTCGAGGTCGGCGTCGTAGCTGCCGAGCTTGATATGGTCGGCGACGGCCTCGGCGCGCGCGGCATTTTGCGCGGCCCTCATTCCGGCCTCGGCCTTGTCGCGCTCGCGCGCGAGCATCGTTACCTCAAAACCCGCGCCGGCGAAGACACCGGCCGCGCCCGCGCCCATGGTGCCATTAGCGCCCAGAATCACAACCTTGATATTGTCACCCAATCAGATTCCCCGTTCCCCGGAATTTTGCTTGCCGCGCGGCGAACGCCGCGACAGTGCCCGCGCCTTAGCGCCTCAAGCCGCCGACGATGTTACCCGAAGGACAATTCCCACGCCACTGAGATTGTTGCGCAGCAGACGTTCAGTCTTCAGGAATCACCAGTATCCACTCGCCGTTGACCGAGCTTGGAATCTCGCCACGGGCTTGGGAGAGAAGCTCGCGTTGGACAGTTACTTCGATCGTCCTGAAGTCGCAGCCGCCGTCGTCGCCGCACTTGGCGTTCATTCCGATTACTCCGGGCAGATCCTCCCAGCGCTCGCCGTACTGATGGAAAACCATGTTGTACGATTTTTCGGCCTGCGCTTGTTCCTCTTGCTTGCGGGCGCGGCGAGCGACTTCCTCCGGATCAGTTGCGCCGACCCCCCAAGCGGTACCGACTGCTGGACGGGCAGTCGCCATCTTACCATGAACAATCACGACCGGAATCCCATTCACCGATGCGGGAATCTGCTTCCTCACCGAATCCAGAGACGCAGAGTCAACATGAACCACGATACTCGGGACGCGATTGTGGTAGGTGTCGTTGTCATCGACATCGTACACTCCGTCGAGCTTCATCCACTGGTCCCGGTATTTCTCTATCGCGGCGGAGACCGCGGGATTGTCGTCGTCGTCGGTACACGGATGGCTGAGTGCTGTTCCGGGACCGTTGCCACACCACATCTCGGCGCGCGATCGTCGCGCGACCGATACCAGAACTATTGCAAAGAGAAGAATCGCCAGGCGTGGCGCGAGCGACTTCATAGCAATATGAGAATCACACAGTTTACATACTTGAAAGAGGGTGGGTCGTGGTTTGCGGAGGCGCCACGCCGCACCCCCTCCTCTAATCCTCCCCCGTGTCAGACAACGGGGGAGGAATCAGAGAACGGAAGAATCAGAACTTAAACTCTTGCTTTAAGAAATCCTTTACGCCTTCGCGGCCGGCCAAATTGATCCAGAACTCGAGCCCTTCAGGCTCGAGCGTCAGCTCCAGAAACGGACAGCATTTCCCTTCGAGCAGCATCCACTCGCCGGCCTCGGCGATGCCGATCTTCGCGCCCGCGACTTTGATCGCATAGCCGCGGTCGAGTTCGCGCCGGGAAACAATCGCGCGGGCGAGCTTCTTTGCCAGCGCATGGTAGCGGCGTTTTTCCTCGGGAGAGAACACACCAAGGCTGCATGCGATCGGCGCGTCATAGTCGGCGCCGTGATGATGATGCTCATGGTCCATATGACACCTCCGCTGATTCGGCGCTCCGCTTACGGCTCGCGCCATGCGCGGCCGGGTTCGCTAATCAAATGGTCGGCGCCGCTCGGCCCCCAGCTACCGGCAGGATACTCCTCGATCGGCACGGAAGCGCCGTCGCTCCATGCGTCAAGGATTCCCTGCATCAGCTCCCACGACTTCTGCACGTATTGACCGCTCGGAAACAGGGTGTGGTCGCCGTCCATGACATCGAGCAGCAGCCGCTCGTACGCATCCGGAGAACTCGCGTTGCCGAACTCGCTTTCGTAGCTGAGATTCATCCGGACCGGCTTGATGGCGACATCCAGGCCCGGCTGTTTGGAAACCACGTCGAAGGAAAACCCCTCGTCGGGCTGAAGGCGGACGGTCAGGCGATTGGGCGTGAGCAGGCCTTCGCGATTGAACAGAATTTGCGGCACGTCCTTGAAGCGGACGACAATCGAGCTGGCGCGGCGGGGAAGTCTTTTGCCGGTGCGCACATAAAACGGCACGCCCGACCATCGCCAATTATCGATCAGCAGTTTGAGCGCGACGAAGGTTTCGGTGCCCGAGCCGGCGGCGACGCCTTTTTCTTCCAGGTAGCCGGGTACTTGTTTGCCGTCGATTTCGCCCGCCGCGTACCGTCCGCGCACCGTCATCGCGCGCGCTTCGGCGGATCGGATCGGGCGAATCGCGCGCAGCACATTGAGTTTGGCGTCGCGGATCGCCGACGCGTCGAGCGTCACCGGCGCTTCCATCGCGAGCATCGTGAGAACCTGCAGAATATGATTCTGCACCATGTCGCGCAGCGCGCCCGAATGGTCGTAGTAACCGGCGCGGGTGCCGACGCCTTCGGTCTCGGCGACGGTGATCTGCACGTGATCGACGTTGCGGCTGCCCCATAGCCGTTCGAAGATCGAGTTTGCGAACCGCAGCACCAGCAGGTTCTGCACGGTTTCCTTGCCAAGGTAATGATCGATGCGGAAGACCTGGGCTTCGGACAGATGGCTCAGCAGGACGCGGTTGATCTCGAGCGCGCTCGGCAGGTCGTGGCCGATAGGTTTTTCGACCACCACGCGCGAGAAGTGCGGTGCGCCCGGCGGTGCAATCAGCCCCTCGGCGGCAAGGCGCGCGACCGAGTCACCGATCGCCTCGGGCGGCACCGACAGGTAGTACACGCGATTGGGCGGCAGACCGCGCGCTTTTTCAATTTGCTCCAGGCGCTCGCGAAGCTGCCGCATCGCGTCGGGTGCGGCGAGTGCGCCCAGGTAATCGAGCGAGTCGGCGAACTTCGCCCAGCATTCCTCCTCGACCCTGAGCCGCGAGAACCTCTGGACCGCTTCGCGCGCGGATTTGCGGAACTCGCCCTGCGACATCGCGGTGCGCGCAAAGCCGAGCACGGCGCTGTTGGGCGGCATCATGCCGCCGCCGCAATGGACCAGGTTGTAGAGCGCGGGCAAGAGCTTGCGCCGCGCCAGATCGCCGGACGCGCCAAAGATCACGATCGTCGCCGGAGGCGTCGGACGCGTGCGTTGGACCGTCAGGAGGTGATCCATACCGAAGACTCTACCGCAGGCGGGGCCGCAAGGCGCTAGCTGGATTGCCCCGGTTCTGCTTGATAATCAATAGGCATCTGCCGCGCATGAAACCGCCACGTAATTGCTTTTCGCGCTCACCCGTATGGCAGCGCTACGCCATAGCGCTGCAATGAACGCAGACACCGTTTCCGCCGAGAAGGGCGCGCCCTCGGTCCTGTCCATATGGCTGCCGGTCGTTCTGTGGGGCGCGGTGATGTTTACGCTTTCGACTTCGGCGTTCTCGGCGGCGAACACCTCCCGTATTATCGATCCGATTCTGGCCTGGATCGTGCCCGGAATCTCCGCGCTATCCCTGGGCGTCGCGCACGCGCTGATTCGCAAGTGCGCGCACTTCACCGAATACGGCGTGCTGTACTGGCTGCTGGCGCACGGTCCGCTTGCGCGGCGGCCCTACGTTGCGCTCGCGGTATGCGTCGCATACGCATTTCTGGACGAGGGGCATCAGATTTTTGTGCCGGGACGCACGCCCTCGCTCTACGACGTTGCGCTCGATTCGACCGGCGCGGCCTTCAGCGGATGCCTGAGCGCCGCGGTCAATGAACTGTCCTGATGGGGATTCGAAGAGACCGGCGGGACGCCGGTCCTACTGAAATATAAATTTATTGGTCAGCAGGGCCGCCGTCCCGGCGGCCTCAGCGGACCCTCCGCTAGAGCGGTTCGGGCACCGACGAAATTCGATCCATCCGGCCAAAGAAGGCGCGCAAGTTGACGAGATCGGCGGGTATCTTCAGCGCGCCGCGGAAGGCGAAAAAATAGAGCTGTCCGTAAAGCGCGAAATCGGCGAGGCCGAGCCTGCCGAGCATGAACGGCCGCTCGCCGAGCGCTTCCTCGAACGGGGCGAGCGCCGCCGCCGCACGCGTCATCTCTGCCTCGTGGCCGTCGATCATTCGATCGACGAAGCCCGCGCCGAACTTGCGTTCGCGGACCAGCCGCCAGAAGGCGGCGCGATCGCTCCCGCGCTCGCGCCAATGGGCGAGCTCGTCGGGAATCGCGGCGCGGAACAGCGCGTCTTCGAGTTGATTGTCGATATAGTCGGCGAGCACGCGATGCATCCCGCGCCATCCGGCGGGCAAGAGGGTAGGTTCAGGATGCAGCTCTTCAAGGCGCAGCGCGATTCGCGCGGAATCGACGATCGTCTCGCCGCCGTCGAGCGTGAGCGCCGGCACCATCAACTGGCCCGACGCGGCGAGCAGTTCTTTTCGCTCCAGATAATCGACCTCGATGATCTCATAATCGATTCCCTTGAAGTCGAGGATCTTGCGCACTTTGGCGCAGTACGGGCTACCCGCGAACTGGTAGAGCCTTGCCGTCATCTTGCTTTGCTCCGCGGCCGGATGAATTTGGATGCAGACATTAACACGCGGCGCTCAGTCTGCGCAGACACGCAGAATTGCGTCGAGGTCAACCTCGGCCAGAGAGTTACACACGAAATCCGCCGCCGCGAGCGCCGCGGGATCGATACGCCTGGGTGCCGCTCGGGCTTGATTTTGCGCTTACACGGTCCGTGCGCCGCGCCCCATGATCGGCACGATCATCGGCTGTGGCGTGGGCGGAGAGACTTGGGCGCGGCCCGACTCGACGGTCATGTCGAGTTCGCTGCGCACGCCGAACCGCCCGGACAGATAAATTCCTGGCTCGACCGAGAAGCACGTGCGATCGATGAGGCGGCGGTCGTCGTCGGTTTCGAGCGAGTCGAGATTGGCGCCCATCCCGTGAACTTCGCGGCCGATTGAATGGCCGGTGCGATGCACGAATTCGGCGGCGAAGCCCGCGTGTTCGATCACGCCGCGGGCGGCGCGGTCGGCCTCGCGTCCGCTTATCGGTAGCGCGGCGGCGACGCGCGACTTTACCAGCTCGACGGCGGCGTCGCGCGCGGCGCGCACGATCGCGAAGATTTCCGCGTGATGCACCGGCACGGTTTCGCCAACGAAGCCGGTCCAGGTGATATCGGCGTAAACCGAATCCTCGCCCGGCTCTTTGGCCCATAGATCGAGCAGGACAAAATCTCCGGGGCCGATCGGCGCCGGATTTTCCGCCGCGGTGCCGAAGTGGGGATCGGCGCTATGCGCATTCGCGGCGACTATCGGCGGCTCGCGCGTGACCAGACCCGCGCGTTCGATGCGCTCCATCATGAATTGCTGGATCGCGTACTCGGTCGCGGGCTCGCCGATTGCAACGCGCCGGGCAATCTCCGCGAAGGTTTGATCGACGACCGCGCCGAGTGCCGCTCCGGCCCGGCGATGACCGTCGAGCTGCGCGGCCGAGAGCGTTGCTTCAAATTCCTGGATCAGATCGGCGGCCGAAACGACTTCGACGCCGAGCGAGCGGACCAGCTCGACCGTGCCCGCATCGACGCGCGAGACGTACGGAATTGCGCAGCGCGGCGAGTAGTTCATCGCGACGCGCCGCGCACCGCCCAGGATCGTGCCAAGGCCGGTGAGCATCTCCGCGCTCGACTGATAGACGATTCGTTCGACGCCGAGCGAGTCGAGGCGGCGGGCTTCCACCGCCGAGACCAGCGCGCGCGCCGCGCCGTGCGCAGGCACATAGCAGAACCATCGCCGCGTCGTCGTGCCGCGCTCGGAGAGCCCGAGTACGCGATACGCGATCGGATCGCTCAGGCGAAAATCGTAGAAGAGCCAGCCGTCGAGTCCAGCGGCCGCAAGCGCGCGCGAGACTGCGCCGAGCCGCGGGTTCATCGCGCAGCGTCCGCCGCGGCGAAGCGCGCGCCCCACACGTTGACCCGTTCGGGATCGACCCGAACGATAGGATTGCGCTCCGGCACGAGCGCCATCGCGCGATACTGCGGATATTTGTCGCGCAGGTTGCGCAGCGCGAGCATGTATTCCTCGCCGTCGGCGACGACGCTCGCGGCGCCGCGGATCATCACGAAGGCAAGCTGCGACCATTCCTCCTCGTAATGATCGACGACAATCGCGGCGCGCGGATTTTCCGCGATATTGCGCATCCGCTTGATCGCGCTGCCGGGCGCGTGGCGCTTGGGCTTCTCGTCGATCACGAAATAAAAGCGCGCGCCGTCGAACCAGTAACACAGCGGAACCGCGTGCGGAGCCGCGCCGGCGTCGGCGGTGGCCAGATGCGCGATTCGCGCGGCGGCAAGAAAATCGCGCACCCGCGGTTCATCGAGACTCGCGATTGATTTTTCGTTCATCGCCTGGCTCCTTGCTCAGCTTTGCACCGAGCGGGCCGCGAGCCGCTTGAGCGCGGCGCGGGCGGCGCGCGACAGCCCGGAATCAAGCTCGCCATCGGCGGCGCGCTCGAGCGATTCGAGCACCCGCGGCGACGCGTGGGCGATAAGGCCCAGCGCCGCGGCGGCGGCGCGGCGCACGCCGGAATTCGGGTCGGATTCGAGCATGCGCGCCGCGATGCTGGCCGCCTCGCGCCGGAAGTTTGGCAGGCGTGCCAGTATCGCCAGGCTCGCAAGCCGGACGTGGGTGTCGTCGGCGGCGCTGGCGTCGCCGGCGGCGTGCAGTACCTCGGCGCCGTCGGGCGCCAGATCGCGCAGGCAGTACAGCGCCATCTTACGCGCGTCAGGAGCGCCGCCGCGCGCGAGCGCGAGCAATCCGGCGCGGACCGGCGCGGGATATTCGCCGCCGATCCGCATGAGCAAATCGTGCGCGGCCCAGCGCACGTCGCCGTCGCCGTCGCCGAGCGCTTCGTAGAGCGCACCCGCGGCGCGGAGATCGAAATCGTCACCGCCAAGCAGTCCCAGCGCGTAAGCCGCGCCGAATCGCGCGCGCGGCGCGGGATTCGCCAGCATAGCGTGAAGCGCGGAGACGATTCGCGAGTCATGCGGCGCGGCGAGCGCGGCGGCCTCGGCCGCGTGGCGGCGCACCGGCTTGCTTTCGGCGCCGAGGCATCGCACGAGAGCCCCGACGCCGGCCGCGCTCAGGCGAGTTGCCGGACTTCCGGCGATCTCCGCAATCGCGCGGAGTTGCGCGGCCGGGTCGGCGGCCTCGAGCGCGGCTGCGATTTCATTTCCTTCGGATGCGAAACTCACGCGGCCTCCGCGATGAGCCGAATCAGATTGTTGAGATCGCCTAGACCGAGGATGAAATTGCGTCCGTCGCCGTAGGTATCGATCACGGCGCGCGTGACCGACGGAAGATCGAGCGTCGCGCCGGCAAGTTCGTGCTCTAGTTCCGCAACGCCCGCGGAGTTGGCGATAAAATCGCCGCACAAGACCAGCCGTTCGATCGTGAAGTTATCCGCGACGTCGAGCCGCGCCTCGACCGCGCCGAGCTGCGCCGCGATTCGATTGCCGCGATTGAAGGATTCCGGGTCGGCGACGAGCCGGAGCCATCGCGAGGCCGCCAGCGCCTCGGCGCGGCGCGTGGCGTGCGCGCGTTCGCCGGGTTCGAGCTGGCGCTCGCGAACGGAGCCCGTTATTTCGCCGTAGCCGCCAACAATCGCGCGCGCGATTTCCGCGAAGCCGATATCGCGGCCGAGCGCGCGCACCAGCCGGGTCGCATTCCCGGGCGTGTACATCGGACAGCTCACGCCGCCCTCGGGATCAAGCTGTTCAAGATCGTGCACGAGTTCTTCCATCCCGCGATTGACCGCGAGCGCCGCCTCGAACAGCATCGCGCCGTTCGCCGCGACCTCGAACGAGCAGGCGGCGAGCTCGCGATGCTCCAATGTTACCGCGTCGCGTCCGGGGTAAAAACAATCCACGCCAAGCGCGCGCAGCGCGGCGAGCAGTCCGCGGACGTAGCGGTTCATGACCTGATCGGGTTTGAGTGCGGTGTCGCGGTCGGGTAGAAGCGCGCCCACACGCGGCGCGATCAGGGCGACCTGGAGCCATCCCTCGCCCGCGCCAATCGCGCGTCCTCCCGTCAGTCGGCGCGCCGCGCCAATACCGCCGCGCGCCGGTTCGCCGGCGTATAGATGATACCGCCCGAGCGAGACGATCCGTCCCGGCGACGCATAGACGAGCAGGGTTGGAGCGATCAGGTGCGCCGCAACCGCCTCGAGCAGATGGAGTTCGAGCCCCGCGGCTTCAAGCGGCGCAATCGCGGGCAGTATGATCGCATCAAGCACGGCCACGCGATGAGCATATCAAGAAACCGCAGATTTCGCCGATTTCACGGATTATGCGAACGGCGCCGCTTTGGCGGCGCCGTTCGCGAATCTGTCTGAAATTCTTAATCGGTGAAATCTGTGTAATCTGTGGTTTCTCTTTCTTAGTGTTCTTCGCCGAACAGGAAGATCGAAAACGCGATCATTGCGAAAGTCGTGTTCGGCAGCCATGCCGCGATCCACGCCGGCATCAGGCCCGAGCGGCCCAGCGACGAGGTGATCCCGAACGCGAGCCAGTAGCCAAACCCGATCGCAATCGCGAGCCCAAAGCTGCGCCCGAGGCTCAAGTTGCGCGGAAGAGGGTCAAGGCTCAGCGCCATCCCCAGAGCCACCATGATGATGCATGAAATCGGCATCGCGTACTTCAAATCCCGATCGACGATATATCCGCCCGGGTCGAGGCCCTTCTGCCGGAGGCTCGAGATATAGTCATTGAGCTCCCAGAGGCTGAACTCCTCGGGGTCAAGCCGCAGGATTTCGAAGTCGGCGGGCTTGAGCCCGACGCGCAGCTTGTCGGCGTCGGTGGGCGTGACAGTTCCATTCTCGCCGACCGAATAGGTGCTGAGACCGGCGGGAACCCATTTGTTATTCTGCCAGACGGCGCTCCTGGCGTGGACGATATTGCTGACCTCGAAGTCTTTGTTGATCCGGTAAACGGTGATCCCGCTGAGCATCCGTTTTTTCTTGTCGTAGGCGTCGGCGGAGGCGAAGCCATTGCCCAGTCGCACCCAGATGCGGCGGTCGGCGAATACGCCTTCGAGCTGCCGCTTCTTGAGTTGGACGTGGTAGAGATAAGTCGCCTCGCGGGTCGCGGCGGGAACGATCGTCTCGCTGAGCGCGAAGTTGAACACCGAAATCAGTGCGGCGATGAACAGCACCGGGATCGCCATCTCGAGGCGGCTGATGCCGAGTTGCTGGCAGGCAAGCACCTCGCCCGAGCGGTTCAGGATCGCGAAGCCGAGGAGCACGCCGGCCAGGCACGCGACCGGAGTGATTTGGGAAATTATCAGCGGAATTTTGAGCGCGAAATATTCGAGCCCGATAAGTCCCAGACCGCCGTATTTGATCAGATCGTTGAAGCGGTCGAACATATCGCCGAGCAGGTACGCGGCGGTGAACGCCGCCACGCAGACCGTGAACGGGCCAAAGAACTGGCCCGCCAGAAATCGGTCCATCACCGGCGAAAGGCGCGGGCGCAGGGTCATGCGGCCTTCCTGCTCTTTTCGTAGCGCTCGACGAAATCCCACAGAATATCGCCGGGGCCGCGTCCCTGGTTGCCCTTGTCCTGCGCGGCGCGGACGAACAGCCACAGCGCCAGGACCAGGAAAACCAGATCCGGAATACTCATCGCCAAATACGCGTTGAGCGACCCGCGCTCGGCCAACGTCCGCCCCACGCGCATTATGGAATAATACAAAAAGAACAGCGCCACCGCGACGCCGAAGCGTTCCGAATGCCCTCCGCGCGCGGGCTTGAGCCCAAGCGATACTCCGAGCAGGGCAAACAGCAGCGTCGCGATCGGCACCATGTATTTCGCCGCCAACTCGGTCTCGGCCTCGTGGTCGGGCTTGCCGCGCGCGCGCGCGGCATTGATTCGCGCCAGCAGCGCGCCGTAGGAAAGCTCGTCGGGGTCGCGATCGAGCGAGGCTCCGCCCTCCTTGGGGCGGATGGTCAAATCGTAAACCCGAAAGCCGGTCACGTGGCTTTGATCGGTCGCCGCCTCGGAGCCGAACAGCGAACCATCGAAGAGCCTGAGCGTCGTGCCGCCGGTCTTTTTATCCGCCAGCACGAGGCCGTGGGTCGCGATAATCGTGTTCTGCTGCTTGGGGTCGCGCGAGTCGGCAATCAGCACGCCGTGCAGGCTGCCGTCTTCATCGGATATCTTGTCCACATAGATCATGATTCGCGGCATGTCGTCGTTGAATACTTTTTCGCGCAGGCCAGCCGCCGCCTTGGTGCGGGTCAGGTAGTAGAGCTGATCCTGCAGCCGCGAGTCGGCCCACGGCCGCACCGAGAACGCGAACCACGACGCCACCAGATACACCACGAACGCGACCGCCATGACCGGCACCGCGAGCCGGTAAAGGCTTATCCCGGAAGC
>DATLTX010000015.1:0-6203 GCA_035533435.1 Binataceae bacterium (SeqCode) | reverse complement strand
GCGAGCGCGTTCAAGTACAAATGCCTTGCCCACGATCCGCGTGTCACGCTCGTCGTCGATACGCGCAAGGCGCCCTACAAGTGCGTGATCCTGAAAGGCCGCGTCACGATGACCGAAGCCAAAGACGACGCGCGCCTCAAGCGGATGGCCGTGCACTATCTCGGCAAGAAAACCGGCGAGCGCTACGCCAAATCGATGGGCGGAAGCCCGGTCGTGATCGTCCGCATGAAGCCCGATCGCGTCATCTCGTGGGACTACTCCCAGGAGCGCCCGTAATAAGCGCCGAGCCTGTCTGTCATCCTGAGCGGAGGTTGCTCCTTCGATTCCGCTCAGGACAAGCTCGGCGAAGGATCTCCGCGAAGCGATTAGTGCGTAGAACTCTCGCCGACGCCTCAGGATGACGTCAATCGAGCGTCGGCGCGAAAATCGACAGGCTCGAAAAAAGTGAGAGGGCGCAGGCCCTGGACCCGCAAATGGAAGACTGGCTGAAAGCGAATCGCGACATGTGGAACAGCGTGGTGGACATTCACGTGCGCGCGCCGTCGTACAATCTCGACGGCTTCCGGCGCGGCGAGAACGTTCTCTACCCTATCGAGCGCGAGGAGGTTGGCGACGTGCGCGGCAAGTCGCTGCTTCATCTGCAATGCCACTTCGGGATGGACACGATGTCGTGGGCGCGGCTAGGCGCGTCGGTCACAGGACTGGATTTCTCGGACCAGGCGATCGATGCCGCACGCAGGCTCAGCGCCGAGCTCAAGATTCCCGCGACCTTCGTATGGTCCGATATTTACGCCGCGCCGGAGGTGCTCAAGGAGCGGTTCGATATCGTGTTCACGTCCTACGGCGCGCTGTGCTGGCTGCCGGATCTGAAACGATGGGCACAAGTAGCCGCGCATTTCGTCAAACCCGGAGGCTTGTTTTATATCGCCGAGTTTCATCCGCTGACCCAGTGCTACGACACTGAGAATCCCGCGGAGTTGAGATCGCGAATCTCATACTTCGAGACCGCGCAACAGAATTTTCCGCCGGGCCCCGACTATTCCGATCGCTCGGCGATACTCTCGCACGGCTCGCACGAATGGATGTACACCACCGGCGGCGTGGTCACGGCGCTGATCGACGCGGGCCTGCAAATCGAGTTCGTGCATGAGCATCCGGTGTGCTGCTTCCCGATATTTCCCTTCATGGAGCAAGGCGCCGACCGATGGTGGCGCATCAAGGGCGACCCGATCCCCCTGACCTTATCGATCAGAGCGCGCAAGCCCGCTTGACGTATTGACGTAACGTATATACGATGGAATTCGAGTGGGATGATGCAAAAGCGGCGTCCAATCAAGCCAAGCATGGAATTGACTTCGATGACGCAATTCGAATCTTCTCTGGTCCCATGCTCGAATGGCCTGACAACCGCCTTGACTACGGTGAACATAGAGTAATCGCCGTCGGTATTGCCGATGCGCTGCTTACCGTGGTCTATACCCGACGCCGCGACGCAGTGAGAATTATTTCGGCACGGAGGTCAAATAAGCATGAGCGCGAGGCGTATTTTCGCCGACACCCGTTCGCTCGCTCGTCATCGCGGCAAAACTGACTGGGCGCGCGTCAACGCACTCACCGATCGCGAGATCGAAGAGGCAATCGCCTCTGACCCCGACGCGGCGCCGATTCTGGACGCTGAATGGTTTCGCAATGCGAAGCTCGTGATTCCGGAGCGCAAAGTGCCGGTCTCCTTGCGGATCGACCGCGAGATACTTGAATGGTTCAAGCGCCAAGGACGCGGCTATCAGTCGCGGATGCATGCCGTCCTGGCCGCATACTACCGCGCTCACTCGACGCATGAGCGTGTCCGAAATACCCGATCCGCGCGCAGCACGCCGCGCCGCGCCACGCCCAAACGATCCGCGAAATGACCTCGCCCAAAATTGTTGGCCGATCCGAGGTCGACCTATCGAGGTGATGCGCCGCATGCTGCACACCCGCATCTGTGATCTGTTCAAAATCGATCTCCCGATCGTCTCCGCCGGGATGGGCGGGATTGCGCGCGCTGAGCTTGCCGCAGCCGTCTCGGAGGCGGGTGGTCTCGGCACAATTGCGCTTGCGGGATTCACGCTCGAGGCGATGGCCGCGGAAATTGCGCTCGCGCGCTCGCTGACCCAAAAGCCGCTAGCCGTCAATCTGCTTATTCCATTCCTGCGCCCCGAGTCATATGAATTGCTCGCCCGCGAACGGGTCGAAGCCGTCACTCTTTTCTGGGGCGATCCCGCCGCGCAGATTCCCGCGGCAAAAAAAGCCGGCCTGACCGTCGTATGGCAGTGCGGTTCCGCTGACGAAGCGGCGCGCGCAAAATCCGCCGGCGCTGACGCGATTATCGCGCAGGGCTTCGAGGCGGGCGGCCATGTCCGCGGAATCGTCACCACGCTTGCGCTCGTTCCCGAAGTCCGCGACGCGATCGGCGATCTGCCGATGCTGGCCGCCGGCGGAATCGCCGACGGCCGCGGGCTTGCCGCCGCACTCGCTCTGGGAGCAGATGGCGCAGTCTTCGGCACTCGATTCATCGCCTCGCGCGAGTGCGCGGCGCATCCCGATTATAAGCGCCGCCTGCTGACCGCACACGCCGCCGAGACGATCCACACCAAGCTCTACGACGTCGGATGGCCCGACGCCGCGCATCGCGTCCTGCGCACACCGCTCGTTGCCGAATGGGAGCGGGCGGGGCGCCCCGAATCGGGCAATCGTCCGGGCGAAGGCGCCGCGCGCGCGAAGCTCAGACGCCCCGGCCTCGAAGTGCCGCTCGCGAATTACGCGGTCTCGCCGCCATCGGACGAGATGGAAGGAGACTTGGGCGGCCTGGCATGGTACGCGGGCCAATCGGTGACTCTCGTGCGCGAGATTCTTCCCGCTGGCGAAATAGTCCGCCAAATCGCCGCCGAGGCGGACGCCGTTATCACGGGCTTGCAGCGAGTCCGCGCGCGTTGATTCGGCGCCCGCTCGAGCGCGCCGCTATGCATCTTCCACTTATGTCATTCCCGCGCGTGGCTTGGTGGCACCGGCTTCAGCCGGTGTAGGGTCACAGGCTAAAGCCTGTGCCACGAGGAAATCCCGGATCTCGAATAAACTCACAAACTCTGAGCGGAGTCGAAGGAAATCCCGGATCTCCCACGCTACTGAACGTCGCGCGTCCACCCTAACGCTCGTTAGATTTTTTGCCAGATTTGTTCATGGCTGAACTGTTCAGCCTTACGCGGTTTGGCGCAACGCGTTAAAGTAGCCCCCCGTGAACGCGGATGCACATAGCCAGGCTCTTCTACGATCGAGAGCCCATTCGGCCAAGGCCGCGCGAAAAATAGCCGGGGACCGAAATTCGCATCGAAGCCATCGCGAGTTTGAAAAGATGTAAGTAAATCAAGCATAATTTGCACGGCTACCGTCCCCCAAAACCTGAAATATGCAAAACGAACCCACCGTAAAGGCGGCTCGTGCCGTAAGAATCTGTGAACTCACCGACGCCCGCGCTTTCGCAAATCTAATGGCTCTGGGATAATTCTCGAATGCCGCGACAAGTTCAAATCGAGGCCGTGTTCGAGGCCCTCGGCCGCGTGACCTACCCCGGCTACGCCGCCGATATCGCCACGCTCGGCATCGTCGAGCAGGTCGCGCCGCTTCCCGACGGCGGTTTCGCGCTGACCCTGCGCCAGGCAACCGCGCGCGACGACGTGATGCAGCGCGTCGCCGAGCGGGTGCATCACGCGCTCGCCCACGACCTCGGCGTCGCCAAGGTCGAGTTGCGCGTGCGCCGGGTCGAGCCCGAGCTTGGCGAGAAGACCGGCCGCGTCCGGCTCGACGGGACCAAATATATCGTCGCGGTCGCGAGCGGGAAGGGCGGCGTCGGCAAATCCACCGTCGCGGCGAATCTCGCCTGCGCGCTTGCGCAACTCGGCCTGTCCGTCGGGCTGCTCGATGCCGATATCTACGGGCCGTCGGTTCCGATGATGTTCGCGACGACTGACGAGCGCCCCAAGTCGGCGGGCGGCCAGAATTTCTATCCGATCGAAAAGTACGGCGTGAAACTGATCTCGATCGGCTATTTCCTTGGCGAGAAAGCTCCCGTCATCTGGCGCGGTCCGATGGTGATGGGCGCCGTGCGCCAATTTTTGCGCGATACGCTGTGGGGCACGCAGGATTTCCTGA
Organism: Binataceae bacterium (SeqCode); assembly: GCA_035533435.1. Taxonomy (GTDB): domain Bacteria; phylum Desulfobacterota; class Binatia; order Binatales; family Binataceae; genus JBARDN01. The sequence continues at coordinate 2,015 of DATLTX010000015.1, read as the reverse complement.
TCGTCGATCTGCCGCCCGGCACCGGCGACGCGCAACTGACGCTGGCCCAGCAAGTCGCAATCGACGGCGTGATCATCGTCACCACGCCGCAGGATGTCGCCGTGCTCGACGCGATGCGCGCGGTCAAGATGTTCCGGCAGGTGCATTGCCCGCTGCTCGGCGTCGTCGAAAACATGAGCCACTTCGAATGCCCCGATTGCGGCGAGCGCGACGAACTCTTTGGCCACGGCGGCGGCGACTCGATTGCGGCGCAAGAGGGGATCGGCGTGCTCGGGCGGATTCCGATCTATCCCGAGCTTCGCGGCGCCGGTGACGCCGGGATGCCGCTCGTGATCAAAAACCCGGAGCATCCCGCCAGCCGCGCCTTCTTCGAGCTTGCCCGGCGCGTCGTGGCCGCGATGCCGCCGGTGACGCCCAATTGATCGTGCTCTTGCCCGAGTGTTGAGGCGCCGATATTCTTGCCGTTCGATAAAGAAAACTACGGACCCGTATTCGCGGTGTCCGCGAGAGTTCCGGGAGCGTAACGATGTCCACGCTGATTACTGAGGAATGCATTAACTGCGGCGCCTGCGAGCCCGAGTGCCCCAATACCGCGATTTATGAAGGCGGAGCGCAGTGGGAACTTGACGGCGCTTCCAGCCCCGCAATCAAGGAAGATATCTATTACATCGCCCCCGCCAAATGCACCGAGTGCGTGGGCTTCTTCGATCAGGAACAGTGCGCCGCGGTCTGCCCCGTCGATTGCTGCATCCCCGATCCGAATATCCCCGAGACCGAAGAAGTGCTGATCGAACGCGCCAAGCTGATGCATCCCGAGCAGACCTTCAACGCCGATTATCCTTCGCGCTTCAGGAAGGGATAGTTTGGATAACAAACCACCGGTCCGAATCGCGCCGGCGGACGGCAAGCTTGGCGTCCTGTTGCCGGGCCTCGGAGCGGTCAGCACCACGTTTATCGCCGGGGTCGAGGCGGTCAAACGCGGACTTGGCGTGCCGATCGGATCGCTGACCCAGCTTGCGACCGTGCGCCTGGGCAAGCGCAGCGAAGGACGCACTCCGCTCATCAGGGATTTTGTTCCGCTCGCAAAGCTCGAAGATCTCGAATTCGGCGGATGGGATATCTTCGAGGACAACGCGTACGAGGCCGCGCGCAAAGCCGCCGTGCTCGACCCTGCGATGCTCGAGGCGGTGCGCGCGCCGCTCGAGAAGATCCGCCCGATGGACGCCGTCTTCGACCAGGATTACATCCGGCGCATCAGCGGCCCCAACGTTAAAGAAGCCCGCACCAAGATGGACAAGGCCGAGATGTTGATCGATGACATCCGGCGCTTCCAGGCGCGCACCGGCGTCGCACGCACCGTGATGATCTGGTGCGGATCGACTGAGGTGTTCCATCGCCCCGCCGCCGTGCATCAGTCGCTAAAAGCGTTCGAGGCCGGGCTCGTGGCCAACGATCCCGAAATCGCGCCGAGCCAGATTTACGCCTACGCCGCGCTGAAGCTCGGAATCCCGCACGCCAACGGCGCGCCGAATCTCACCACCGACACGCCCGCGCTGCTCGAACTCGCGCGCGACAAAAATGTTCCGGTCTGCGGCAAGGACTACAAGACCGGGCAAACTTTTATGAAGACTCTCATCGCGCCGGGGCTGAAAGCGCGGATGCTCGGGATGTCGGGATGGTTCTCGACCAATATCCTTGGTAACCGCGACGGCGAAGTGCTCGAAGATCCCGGTTCGTTCCGATCCAAGGAAGAGACCAAGCTTTCGGTGCTCGATCAGATTCTGCAGGCCGACCTGTATCCGCAGCTTTACGGCAAGCTGTTCCATTCGGTGAAGATCAACTATTACCCTCCGCGCGGCGACGCCAAGGAGGGATGGGACAATATCGACATCTTCGGATGGCTCGGCTATCCGATGCAGATCAAGATCAACTTCCTGTGCCGCGACTCGATTCTCGCCGCGCCGCTGGTGCTCGACCTGGTCCTGTTCCTCGATTTGGCGCATCGCGCCGGGATG
>DATLTX010000014.1:0-14946 GCA_035533435.1 Binataceae bacterium (SeqCode) | reverse complement strand
AGCGCCGCGATCTTTCGCGGCTCGAGCGACTCGCGTTCGAGCTCGCGCAGCCGAAACAAAGTCGCGCGCGTCTTCAGCATCGACAGATGATGCCACCTTTCGAGGCGCACGTAAGGCCAGGTCGGAGCGGGCAGTACCGCGCCATACGGCGACCGATACTTCGACCCGCGTCCGAGCGCGGGCGCGACGATGTGATGAATCATCCGCCCGTCGAACGCGTCACCGGCGATCGCGACGCCGTCGTTGCCAAGAATCTCGAAGCGTTCGCGCGGCTCGGCCGACCCGGTGCGCGCCGCCTTGAGCCGCAGAATTGAGAAGTCGCTGGTCCCGCCGCCGAAGTCCGCGATCATGACCGTTTCATCGCGCGCGATCCGGCTCGCGTAGTCATACGCCGCCGCGACCGGCTCGTACTCGAACACCACCTCGTCCCATCCCGCGCGGCGGATCGCCACGTCGAGCCGCGCGCGCGCCGCGTCGTCGTCGGCGGTGGTTTGCGCGTCGGAGAAATGGACCGGCCGGCCGACCACGATGCGCCCAGGCAGCGGACCGAACTGAGCCTCCGCGCTTTGGCGCAGCTTGATCAGAATCGGTGCGATCAGATCGCCGAGCGAATAATTCTCGCCCATGATCTCGGTGGTCTGGAATGTGCGATCCGCCAGAAACGATTTGAGCGACTGGATGAGCCTGCCGTTGCCGCCCGCCGCAAGGTAGCGGCGGATCGCGTCGTTGCCGATCGACAGCGCAGCCTCGCTTCCGCCGGTTTCCTCGGTCGATTCAAAGAACAGAATCGAGCGAAAGGTTTCAGTCTCGGGCGCGTCCGCGCTATCGGCCGCAAAACGCGCCAGGCGCACCGCACCGTCGTCATCGACGATCGCGATTGCACTGTTGGTGGTGCCGAAATCCAGTCCGACGGCGCGGATCGGCGCCGTCATCACAAGTCGCCTTTGCGGGGCTGGGTCATCCGTCGAGAATCCAGTCGCGCACAATCGTTGTCAATGTTGGGTATTTCGTATAAATTAACCAAACCCTGAGGATGACTGTAAATTGCGTCGCGCATCGCCGCGTCGATACGGAAACAACGGGCCGAAGCTTCGGCCTTTTTTTTTGGCCGCTCGGCCTGCCGCCCAAGTGAGTAGCCGTTTCGCATTTGCGCGCGGCGCGGCTACAATCGCGCTCGAATCAGTGTGCTGGAGCCGAACCGGGAAACGATGCGATCAACTCACTTCTTGAATTTCGTGAACTTCGCCGCGCTGCTAATCGCGATGCTTGCGCTCGCCGGATGCGAGGTCGAAGGACCGGCGTTCAAGCGGATGGTGCGTCCGGGCACCAAGGCGATCATCTATGTCTATCGCCCGTACCATTATATGGGCTCGATCGATGAGCCGGAGATTACCTGCGGCAGCGACACGATAGGGATCGGAGCAGGCGGCTATCACGCTTTTGTCGAAGATCCGGGAACAATCAAATGCTCGGCGGCGACCGCGCCCGCCAACCCCGTCACGTTTGAAGCGCGCGCTGAAACCGATTACTTCGTGCGTGAGGTCGTTTCCGAGGGACTCGCCTCGAGCCCGGTTACGCTGACTAAGGTCGATCGCGCGACCGGACTCGACGAGATCGAATCAACCCGCACGCCGCAATAGCAGTCAGACGGATTCCAGGATGGTCAGGATCGTAAGCCTGCTGCCGAGCGCGACTGAGGTCGTATGCGCGCTTGGATTTGAGAAGGAACTGGTTGGCCGTTCGCACGAGTGCGATTTTCCGCGTGGAGTCGCGAATCTACCCGCGCTCACCGAACCCAAGTTCAAGGTCGAAGGCACCAGCGCCGAGATCGATCGCCGCGTCAAGCGGATCGTCGGCGACGCGCTGTCGGTCTATCGCGTCGATACGGCGAAGCTCCGCGAGCTGCATCCCGACGTAATCGTCACCCAGTCGCAATGCGAGGTCTGCGCGGTCAGTGAAAGCGATGTCGAGGCGGCGGTCGCCGAATGGCTCGGCGCGCGTCCGAGGATCGTGTCGCTCGCGCCGTATGCTCTGGCCGACATCTTCAAGGACTTGAGGCGCGTTGCATCGGCTCTGGAAGCCGTCGATCGCGGCGAGGTGCTGATCGCACAACTTCGCGGGCGGATGGAGGCGATCGCGGCGCAAGCCAGCGCGCTCGGCACGCGTCCGACCTTTGCCTGTATCGAGTGGATCGATCCGATGATGGCGGCGGGCAACTGGATGCCCGAGCTGGCCGCGATGGCCGGTGGCGCAAACCTGTTCGGGCGCGCGGGAGAACATTCTCCGTGGATGAAATTCGCGGAGCTTGCCGCCGCCGATCCCGAAGTGATCATGATCTCGCCGTGCGGTTTCGATATCGCGCGCACGATGGCTGAGCTTCCCGCGCTGACGCGCGATTCGCAATGGAGCACGCTGCGCGCGGTGCGCGAGCAGCGCGTGTTCATCGCCGACGGAAATCAGTACTTCAATCGCCCCGGCCCGCGCATCGTCGAGTCACTCGAAATTCTTTCCGAGATACTGCATCCGCAGGCGTTCCACTTCGGCCACGAAGGCGCCGGATGGCGCCGCGCATAGCGGAACTACTTCTTCTTCGCCAGGTACTTCATCCCGACGCGCGCCGGTGTGAGCTGGATTCCGAACTCCGCGACCAGGGGCGCGATATCGCAGGCATTGTCCGCGGTGACGAACGTGACCGCGTCACGCGATAGAAGCGGTCTGGGCAGTTTTTCGGCGACTGCGCCAAATCCGCGCATGAGACCCGCGGGGATATGGATGATCGGGCGGCGATACCCGCTTGCGTCCATGATCGTCCGAATCATCTCGTCAAAGGTCATTAGATCCGGTCCGCCGATTTCATAAGTGGCGTTGCGGCCGCGTCCCGAGATCGCGAGCGCGACGCACTGCGCAAGGTCATCGACCAAAACTGGCTGCACCTTCTGGCGGCCGGTTCCCGGAACGCCGAACAGCGGCGCGAATTTCAGGAGCTTGACGAAATTGTTGACGACTGCGTCCTCGGGTCCATAGACGAGTGACGGGCGGAAGATTGTATAGGTCAATCCCGATTCGCGAATCGCGCGCTCGGCTTTGCCCTTGGCGCCAAAGCCCGGATGCGCCGACGTCGCGTTGGCCGCCGCGCCGCTGATGTAGATAAATTGCGCGACTCCGGTTTGCTTCGCCGCGCCGAGCAGCGCAAGCACGCCGCCCAGATCGATTCGCTCGAAGGTGAGCCCGCGGCGCGGATTCTCGATCGGGTAACCGTCGAACTGGATCGCATCGATCACGGCGGCGGCGCCATCGAGCGCCGCGCGGACCGATTCCGGATTGGAGATGTCGGTCTCGACAAACTCGGCGTGGGTGTCCCAAAGCTGTGCGCGCGCCTTCTCGGGTTTTCGGCTCAGCACGCGGAGCTTGATTTCCGGCATCGCGGCCAACCGGCGCACGATCGCGCGGCCGATAAATCCCGAGCCTCCGGCTATCGCGACAGTTTTTTCTTCCATGCTTGCGCCAGTCTTAGGCGCGCGGAGAACAGAGCTTGGGCGCGCGCGGCGCTAACGCGACTTGCGCGGCCGCCGCGGCCGTTTGACCCGCGCGGGTTTTCGCCCGCGCAGCCGCCGCCGGCGCGGATGAGCGTACTCAGGCTCAGCGGCCAACGCGCCTGCGGCGGGCATCGGCTGAATCGAGACAGGGTCAAGCGGTACCATGCTGAAGCGCGAAATCTCCGGACGGCAATTGATTCTGATCCGTAGCCAGAAGGTGCCAAGCCCGCGATTCGTATAGATGAAAAAGTCCTCGTACTGGTTCAACCCCGAATAAAAGCGCTTGCCGATTCGCAGGATCGATTTCAGCGGCGAGCCGTAGTACGGAATCCGGACTACGCCGCCATGCGTATGCCCCGACAGCATCACGCCCGGATGCAGATGGCGTGCGTATAACGCGGTGTCGGGATTATGGGCAAGCACGATTGTGCTCTCGCCGGGTTCGACGCCCGCGAACGCGCGCGCCGGTTCGGCGTGGCGCGACCACAGATCGTCGATTCCGGCCACGATCAAATCGCGGCCGCCAATCGCGAGACGCCGGTTCTCGTTGGCCAGCACGTCGGCTCCGGCGGTGCGCAGCGCGGCGGTGATCTTCTCGGCCGACGACCAGTGATCGTGATTTCCCAGAATCGCGAAGACGCCGTGCGCCGGTTTCAGACCGGAAAGCGCCTCGCGAAACGGCGCCAGAAAACGCTGCATCGTGTCGGGACCGGAAAAATAATCTCCGGTCAGAAATACCAGGTCGGGCCGTTCGCGATTGATCGCCTCGACCGCGACGTGCAGCCGCGCCAGGTCCTCATCGCGATCGACGTGGAAGTCGCTTATCTGGCACGCGACCAACCCGCGATGCGCCTCCAGAAGGCCGCGCACCGGCAGCTCGATCCGCGCCACGTCAAGTTCGTCGATCGTCCTCCGCCAAATCCTGTGCAGCGGACGCAGCGCGAGCGGGGGCCTGCGCTTGCGCGGCCTTGCGTGCTCGGCATGCTTCGAATGGAGGGGATCGGCGATTAACTCCGCCGTGGACATCAGAATCGCTATTCTAGAACAGATCGAGCAGCCCGCGAAAGCTGTTTATGCGGACGATGCGTTCGTCGCGGTCAAGCTCTTCGTGCTCGAGCTCCCAGGTGTGGGGATGCGGAATGTAAACTGCGCGCAGTCCCGCGCGCACCGACGGATTGATGTCCGAGCGGGGGCTGTTGCCAATCATCCAGGCGCGCTCGGGAGGCAACTCCGCCTCGCGGATCAAGCGCCGGTATGCTTCAACGTCCTTTTCGCGCGGTGTTTCGACCCGGCTGAAATGTCTTTGCAGGCCGGAACGCGCGAGTTTTTCCATCTGTTCGTCGCGTTGGCCCTTGGTGAAGAGCACCAGGCGATGCCGTTCGGAAAGCGCGGCGACGGTCTCCGCGACGTCCGGCAGCAGCGGACAATCGCGCGCGCACAGGCGCTCGCCAATCCTGTCGACCGCTGCGTGCAGCGCCGGCGCGCCGCCGTTGGCGGCAAGTCCGTCGGCAGCACGATGCAGAGCCAACACATATGGGCGGCGGCCGTAGCCATGAGTCTCGATCAGCTCGAGCTCGGCCCGGCGGACCGCGTCGGCGGCGGTGGTTTCGCCGATCGCCGGATTGCTCCGCGCGGCCGCCGCGGCGAACTCGGCAAACGCTTCGAGAAAATGGATGTTCGAGTCCCAGAGGGTGTCGTCGGCGTCAAAGATCAAATGCCGGCGGGAATTCGCGCTCATCGCCTACAAGGTTATCCGCGCGCGCAAAACCGGGCAATCGCGCCGGCTCAGACGCGACCCTGGGAACGTCCCGAGGGCAGAATAGCGAGTGCCCCGGTGTTCGGGTTGCGCCCGACGTAAACTTCGGTTTCGTAAACCCGGCTGAGATTGTCTTCGGTCAGCACCTCGAGCGGAGTTCCGGTTGCGACCGCCGCGCCCTCTTTCAGCAGCATCACGCGGTCGGCGTACGCCGCCGCGGCGTTGAGGTCGTGCAGCGTCGCGACGACCGCCAGCCCGCGCTCGGCGGCGAGTTCGCGAAACCGCGCAAAGATTCCCGCCACGTGGCGCAGGTCAAGGAACGCCGTCGGCTCATCGAGCATCACGACCCGCGGCTGTTGCGCGAGTGCGCGCGCAAGGAACACCCGCTTGCGCTCGCCGCCGGAAAGCTCCTCGACGTGGCGATGCGCGAATTCGAGCAGATCGAAGCGCTCAAGCGCGTCGCGCGCGATCTCGAGGTCGGCCGGGCTCTCGAACCGGAACGCGCCCAGATGCGGCGCGCGTCCCATCAGGACAATCTCGAGCACGGTGAAGCGGAACGCGACGATATTTTCCTGCGCGACCACAGCGATGACTTTCGCCAGCGCGCGGCGGTCGTAGGTGTTGAGTGCGCGCCCGCAAATCTCGACCGCGCCGGCGCGCGGACGCATCGTGCCCGAGAGTACGCGCAGAATCGTTGACTTGCCGCTTCCGTTGGGTCCGACGATCGCAAAAATCTGTCCGGGGTCCACGCTGAATGATACGCCGCGCAGCACGTCGTCGGCGGTGTATCCGGCGCGGATCCCGGCCGCGCGAACGGCGGGCGCTTGTGCCGCAACCGGATTCACAGCGAAAGCGGGCGGCGCTCCTGGCGCCGCAGCATGTAAATGAAAAATGGACCGCCGCACAGCGCCGTGATCGCGCCGACCGGAATTTCCGCCGGCGAGATCACGACCCGCGCCGCAAGATCGGCAATCACCATGAACGCCGCCCCGCCCAGAAGCGACGCGGGCAGCAGTAATCTGTGATCCGAGCCGAATGCGAGCCGCAGCATGTGCGGCACGATCAAGCCAACGAACGAGATGATTCCACTAACCGACACCGCCGCGCCGATCATCACCGAGGTTGCGATGAAGACCGTGCGCCGGAGGGCATTGACCTCGACGCCAAGCTCCGCCGCGGCCTCGTCGCCGAGGCTCAGCAGATTCAAATCGCGAGCGCGGTACATCAGGACGCCAAAGCCCGCGGCGCCGAGGACGCTGACCGTTGCGACTTCGCGCCAGGTCGGCGCCTCAAGGCTGCCCATCAGCCAAAAGAGGATGGTGTGCGCATAATAGAAATCCACGACGCTGTTGACGAGCATGATCGCGGCGCCCCAGAACGCATTGAAAATCACCCCGACGAGCAAGAGCGTGAACGGTTCGAGCTGCCCATCGACCTCCGCGATCCGATAGACCGCGACGGTCGAGAGCAACGCCGCCGCGAATGCGAAAATCGGCACCAGGGTCTCGCCGGCGCCAAATCGCGCCAGGAACACCAGCGCGATAATTGCGCCGAGCGCGCCGCCGCCCGAGATGCCCAGGATTCCGCCTTCGGCCAGCGGATTGCGCACGAGCGCTTGCAGAGCCGCTCCGACGCTGGCCAGCACGGCGCCGACCGCAATTCCCATCATCACGCGCGGCAGCCGTGCCGCGAAGAAAATTACGTGATCGGGACTCGCCGGATCGGTCAGCGCGCGCGCAAGGCTGATATGCACGCTGCCAAAAGCAGTCGCGGCGATCGCCGACAGCGCGGTCAGCGCCGCGAGACCGCCCAGAATCGCGAGCATCCGCCGGCGCGTCAGATGCGCCGCCGCCAGGTCCGCGAGCTGCGTTTCCGGCGGGTTCATCGCGCCGCCTCCGCGTGATTTCCGGCTTCAGGTTCGGGCGCGGAAAGTCGCTTGGGATGAATCATCGCGGCAATCATCTCCAGTGATTTGCCGGCTCTTGGCCCCGGGTGAAGAATCGGATCCTGCGGATAGCCGTACACGCGATGATTTTTCACGGCCGGGATGATCGGATAGCGATTCCAGAAATTACGCGGCGACTGCGCGTCGCTGCCCATCTGGCCGTCGAGAATCACGTCGGGGCGGCTCGCGATTATGTATTCGATGCTTAGTTCCGGCCATTGCTCGCCGGAAGAGTCCGCGATGTTCCTGGAATTGGCGAGTGTCAGCAGATCGTCAAGATAGGTTCGCGCGCCGACCGCGATTATCGGTTCGTGTCCCACCAGCATCAGTACCCGCGTGCGCCGGGTACGCGCGACCCTGGTGCGGACAGAATTGATTTCGGCGTCGAGCGCGGCCAGCATCGCGCGCGCCGCATCGGCGCGGCCGACCCGATCGCCGATGGTTCGGATGTTGGCCTCGATCTCGCTCAGTGAATCGTCCGCCACGGTCATCACCGAGCATCCGGTTGCGCGGATCACGCCGAGCTCGCGCGTGTCCGACGACAGTCCGCTTCCGATCACAAGGGTGGGGCGCAGGCCGACAATCGCTTCGACGTTGGGAGTCAGCCATGAACCGACGCGCGGCAGCCGCGTCGCCGCCGGAGGATAGTCGCAATACTGCGACACACCAACGACTTCATCTCCCGCGCCGAGCGCGAACAGAATCTCGGTCACCGACGGCGCCAGCGAGACGATTCGTTCCGCGCGGCCCGGGTTTGCGGCGAGTGCGTGCGGCGGTACCGCCAGGATCGTCACCAAGGCGGCGATCACGGCAATCAATCCTGCGCCCGCACGCGCTAATGCGGCAGTCATCTCGCGAAGGTACCCGATCCCGTCCGCCGCCGTAAGTAGGCGCGTCGCCCGCAATCTTGCATCGGCGCGCTTGCGTCGATTAGCTTCATCGATAGCCAAGGAGACCGCACTTGCTGAAGATCGCAGTATGCATCAAGCAGATTCCGCTGATTGAAGACGCCACCTTCGACGCCGAGACCAAGACGATCAAGCGCGACGGACCGGCGGTGATAAGCGCCTTTGATCTGCGCGCAATCGCGCTCGCGGTCGAACTTAAAGCCCGCCACGGCGCCGACACCACGGTAATCACGATGGGTCCGGCGCAGGCGCGCGGCGCGCTTATCGACGCGCTCGCGATGGGGCTGGACCGGGCGGTTCACCTCGAGGATCGCGCGTTCGCGGGCTCCGATACGCTGGCGACCGCGCGCGCTCTCGCAACCTGGCTCGCGCGCGAGAGTTTCGATCTGCTTCTGCTCGGCAAATATTCGCTCGACGCGGAGACGGGTCAGGTCGGTCCCGAGATTGCCGAACTGATCGCCGCCGCGCAAATCACCGGCGTGCGCAAAGTCGAAATCGCCGGCGGCGTGATTCGCGCCGAGCGCGAGAGCGACGAGGGCTATGACGAGGTCGAGGCGCGGATGCCGGCGGTTCTGACTTGCGCCGAGCGCGTTGCGCAGCCGATCAAGATGAAACCGGGAGCACAGGAAGCGGCCAGGTCAAAGCCGATCCTTACCGTTCGGGCGGGCGAGCTCAGCGGCGATCCAGCGGCCTTCGGGTTCGCCGGCTCGCCGACCTGGGTGCAGGAGGTGCGGGTCCAGGCGCCGCCCAAAACCGAATGCCAGATGATCGACGCGTCCGATCCGGAGCGCGCGGCGGCCGCCGTGATTGATGCGCTCGACGCGCGCGGCGCGCTCGAACCCCGCCAGCATCGGCGCCGCGCCGTATCGCCGGCCATCCGTCCGGGCGTCCGCGGACGCGACCTATGGGTCGCGTGCGAAACCGATCTTGCGGGTCACGTGACCCGCGCCTCGCTCGAGTTGCTGTCCGAGGCTGACGCGCTCGCGCCGCGCCTGGGCGGTGCGGTCGTTGCGCTCGGTTATCCGGCGTCGTTCGCCAGCCACGCGGCGATCGCGGCGAGCTATGGCGCCGACCGCGTGCTGGTGCTCGATCATCCCGAACTCGACGCGTACTCGCCGGCGCGGCTGGCCGAGGCTGTCGCGCAGCTCGTGCGCGCGCGCACGCCGTGGGGCTTGCTCCTGCCCGCGAGCGAGCGCGGACGCGACTGGGGACCGCGGCTGGCGGCGCGGCTCGGCCTGGGTCTGACCGGAGACGCGATTGGAATCGAGATCGATTCCGACGACCGGATGGTCGCGCTCAAGCCCGCGTTTGGCGGCAACGTCGTCGCGCCGATTTTGTCGAAGACCTATCCGCAGATGGCGACGGTGCGCTCCGGCGTGCTCGAGCTCGCGGAACCGCAGGCGGAGAAGCGCGCCGCGGTCGAAACGGTGAAGCCCGAAGTCGCCGCCGCTTTCATCCGGCTGGTCGCGTCGCACTCGCTGCTCGACGAATCTCTCGAACCGCTCGAGGGCGCCGAGGTAGTGGTCGGCGTTGGCACCGGAATCGGCGGTCCCGAAGGTGTGGCGCACGCGACCGCGTTTGCGCGGACGCTGCGCGCCGCGATGTGCGCGACGCGGCGCGTGACTGACGCGGGGTGGATGCCGCGGCAGTTGCAGGTGGGGTTGACGGGCAAGTCGATCGATCCGCGGCTCTACTTCGCGATCGGCGTTCGCGGCGCTCCAAATCACACCGTCGGAATAAAGCGCGCCGGATGCGTGGTCGCGATCAATAACGACGCCGAGTCGGCGATTTTCGAGCGCGCGAATATCGGAATTGTCGCCGATTGGGCCGCGGTTCTACCCGCGCTGGCCGCGGCGCTGCGCAATCGCCTGAGATAACGCCGCGCGCCGGCGACGCCGCGGTTGCTTTGGGGTTTCCGGCTACGCGCGGAGTTCGTAGAGCGCCGAAAAAGGATCCTCGATCGGCAGGCGGCGGAAATGCGTGAAGCCCGCCTCGCGAGTGAGTTCGCGCGCCTTTTCCTCGCCCATGCAGGCGCCGATTCCCGCGCCGCCGCCGCCGAGCGACACGCTCATGCAGTACAGCGTGGACATCGAGTACATCAACCGCCCCATCGGATTGATATTGTCCTCGACGCGCGATGACACATTGACCTCGAGCATCAGGTAGGTGCCGCCGGGTTTGAGCGCGCCGCGAATCGAGCGCAGGAGTCCTGTCGGATCGACCGAGTCGTGAACCACGTCAAAGGTCGAGATGAAATCGAACGCGGCGGGCGGAAGCTTGGTGCAGTCGCGCACCTCGAAAGAGATTCGCTCGCCGAGTCCGAGCGCGGATGCGTTCTTTCGCGCGCGTTCGAGCGAGCCCTGATGCGCGTCGAAGCCGAAGATCTTCGCGGCCCCAAACGCCTGCGCAAGCGCGATCACCGCTCGTCCGCTGCCGCATCCGACATCGGCCGCGGAGCCTCCCTCGGTAAGCGCGGCGCCAACCTGCGGCATCGTCGGCAGCCATTTGCGGATGAGTTGATGCCGGTACATCGCGGCCGACGATCGTTCCATCGACTCGAACGTCTCGGGCGGGTAGTCGCTCTGGGCAACGCCCTTGCCGGTCTTGAATGCCTCCATGACTTTGGGCGTGACGGAGAGGTTGGCGATGATGCCCTGGATAAATCCGCCACTGAAGAACGGCGAATCTTCCCGCGCCAGCACCATCGCATTCTCCGCCGGCATCGCGTAGCGCCCGGTCGCCGGATCGTAGGTCACGTATTGCGCCGCGGTCATCGCGCCCAGCCACTCGCGCAGGTAGCGTTCGTTGAGCCCGCTTTTCGCGGCGAGTTCCGCCGGGGTGACGGGGCCGGCGTCGGCGAGAGTTTTGAAAATCTCGAGCCGATCGCCGATATAGCTCATCGCGCCAAGCATCGCAGCGCCGATGTCGATCGAGACCTTTTTGGAAAAAGATTTGACTTTATCCCAGTCGAGATTGGATTTGGTGTCGGCCATGGCGCAAACCTCCGCAGTGTTCGAGCACCCTATCAAGAAACCATAACGCTGCGAGAGTGCAGTTGTGCCGACGACTGCCACGAATTTGGGCAAGGTGGGGCCTGTGAATTCTGGATTTCGAGTGTCAGCGGTGGGTTCGTTTGGTAAATTTTTTGGTGGCTTAAAACAAAAGTTCTTGAAAAAGCTGGAGATTTTGTAAAAAAGTTGGCTTCGATGCGTTCTTTCTGGACCTCGCTCTTTCGGATGACCCGTTAGCCCCGCCGATGGCGGACTGGCCGTCCGCCACCACTGACAAAGGGGGCTCTGCACTATCGATCGAGAAAACATGCGGGCGCACGAGGCGAGATTCCTCGCGATCTCTGCCATTCGAGGTGACGCCCGTCGTGAACGCAGCACGCTGGAGCGGCTGTGGCTTGGCGAAGCTCTCCTGACAGAAGTCGGTGAAGTGGATCGCGGGAGCTATGTGGATTGCTTCCACGCGATCATTTTTGCACATGGGCGCGCGGCGACAAGGCTGAACAGTTCAGCCTTGAACAAATCTGGCAAAAAATCTAACGATCGTTAGGGAAGACGGCCAGGCATCAAACCGGGTTGAAACCGCGATGCTTGCGCGGTTTGCACTTCAGATCGACCTAACCCCTGACCCCCTTCCCGCATGGGAAGGGGAAGCAGGTCCGGACGCGACCGGGAATTCGTGGGCGCCATCAAGACCGCCCAACAACTCATAGCTTCGAGAAGCCGTCGGCGCTCCACTGTTCCGAGCCAACTCCATTATGGACGAAGAACAGCCCGTCCGGATCGTACTTTTTCTTGATTTCAGCGAGGCGAGGGTAGTTGCTCCCCCAGTACGCTTGCTGCCATCCCTTCTCGAAGTAATTGCTCTCGCTCCAGTACGCTCCAGTTTCCCCAGTGACGGCGCGAAGTTGATTCACGCATTGATCGATGCGCTCCGCGGCTTTTCGGCCCTCCGCGATCGACGGCTCATGGCCGGGGATGCCCGGATATGCGGGTTTCTGACCGTCGGCGACGATCACCAGAGCGAAGGCGGTCAGCACTGCCGGATTCATCGCGGTGTCGCGGGCCCCGGCGATCGCGTCGGGTGGCGCTCCGGCGAGTCCCTTATTGAAGTGCAGACTGACACCTGAAATCCGAGAGCTTGCAAACAACGCGTCAGCGAGACGCTGCTGTGAGTCATTATCGAGCAGCGACTCGGGCATCCACAGCGACTCGTAGCCCCAAATGAACCAGCCGGCCTCTCCCGTGTTTCCCTTCCACCATGCGCTATTGGGTCGCGCGCCGGGGCGATTGTCGAAGCCCAAAAGAGGCTGCGGGAGCAAGTGTACGAGGATATCGTCAAGCAGTGCGTGCAAGATATTGCCATTTCGAGGGAAAGCGACTTCCGGCCAATGCTCTTTCCACCATTGCACGTCCCAGAAGTGTCGCGCCGGTATGGTTACGAAAGGCGTCCGGCCTTCAAGCGAATACGCATGGGGCGAACGCGCGACCCAGTCCAGAAACGGCTGCCAGACCTTTTTCGTCTGGTCGGTGTCCAATCCCTGCGAGACCATTTTGATTTCAAGAGTATTGTCGGGGCCCAAGCTGGCCTGCTCTCCCCAATGATCGTTGAAGAGATGTTCCTTGTAGAAGCTCACGAACTCGCGGATCAGGCTCCGATAGTCATCATCCGACGCCGCTTTGACGGTGAAGTTGGCGGCGCCGAAGAACTCGGGAAGATCGTGCGTACGCAGGGTTAACTTACTCACCACGCCGAAGCTGCCGCCTCCGCCGCCTTTCAGCGCCCAGAACAGATCGGGGTTCGTGCATGCATTCGCGATGCGAATTTGGCCGTCGGCGGTGACTACTTCGGCTTCGAGCAAGTTTCCCGCAGCCGAACCATAGTGCTTTGAGAGACTGCCAAAGCCGCCACCTTGAACCAGGCCCGCCAAGCCGACCGTCAGGCATCCGCCTCCCTGAACGTATCTCCCACCCTTGGTCGTAACCGCGTCGTATGCCTGAATGTCGATTGTTCCGGCACCAAGAGTAACAGCCGGTTGCGGCTTTACCGTTTGCTCGCATCCCTGCGGAACGAATGCGGGATGCATCGCGATATCGTTCATGTGCCGGGTCCAAATCAGAAGCGAATCAGGCGCGTTGGAGGTCCCCTGATAGCTGTGACCGCCGCCCTTGACTACCAGGCGCAAGTCATTCTCGCGGGCAAAATTAACGGCCGCCGCTATGTCATGGGCATTTCTTGCCGCGACCGCATAAGCACTTGGCTTGGTAGCCCACGCATCGACCCATCCCAGCGTCTGCGTGAGCCCCGGCTGCTCGCCAATGTAATATGGGTTTCGCAGATTCTCGAAGAGACGCTTAGCGTCCGCGCTTTCCGGAGCGCTCTTGAGTATCGAAAGAGGAAAGTTGACGGGAATCAAATTTCCACCGACTGCGTCGGCGAGTTGCTTCCACGCTGCTTTCGACGGCCATGCGAAATCGGACGGCCGGCGCCGACGGAAATTCGTAGTCGCCGCCAAAAGGCGGCGCGGCAAAATCGGCAGCAGCGCCGCCGATCCGATCGCTCTCAAGAATGCTCTTCGATTCATTTAACCTTTCTCCGGAAAGCTCTTACAAGCCAGATTATGCGAGGTAGCGTGGCCGCCCGCATTCGCGCCCGGCCGCCTGAAGCGATCACGCGGCGGTCACGAGTTCGCCCGGCGGGACTATTTCGTTACGATCACTTCTCCCGTCATTCCTCCGAATTCATGAGGCAGGCAGACGTATTTGTAGGTGCCGGGAACCTCGAAGACGTAGCTGAAGCTCTCCCCCGGCGCCAGGATGCCGGAGTCAAATGGCTTGGCTCCGGCCGGATAAGCGGCATCTCCGGCGCGCAGAGCGCTGATTAGGTCGTCAGTCGCGTCGTGTGGTTGTTCGCCGACGTTTATCCATTTCACCGTCGTTCCGACCGGTACGGTGATCCGGTCCGGATAGAAGAAGCCGCCCGCCGGCGCATCTTGCATCTGGACCACCACCGGCTGCCTCGCCGCCCACCACGCCAATGCGACGCCGGCGGCTACCACGCACAACCCACCGGCCAGCAGGGCGCGCAGCCCGCGGCGCGTCTTGACTGTTGAAGGTGATTTCCCTGCCTCCGATCTCGCCGCCGAGCTATCCTCTTTCAACAATGGTGTTCTGTTCATTAACCCAATTGACCGCCCGTGATGCCTACCCCGGCTGCGGCTCCCTGCTGGGTTTTCCATAACGGATCGCTCGATTTGCCGCGGGCGACGCCATTGGTGTCTCAGGTCTCAGGAGCCGCGGGCGGCTTTGCGCCGCCACGAGAGAGTTCACGAGAAGCTCAACCGTCGTTTCCTCGGCGGCCTCATCGGTGATGTCTTGCGAGGCGGGATCGCCGCGGCGGTTTCGGGCGAACCAGGTGACGGTCTCGATAATAAGCCGTGCGGCGACTGCCGGGTGCCGCACGCGCCGGAACTGCCCCGTCTCCATCCGCGACTCGATAAGGCAGGCGAGCCGCGAGACGAAGCCGCCGCGCATCCTGCCGTAAAAGAGCTCTGCGAGTTCGGGCAGGTCGAGCGCCGAGCGTTCGAGCATCGTGGTCACAAAAGCGGTTCGACGCACGTTCGCATAAAACTCGCGCACGATGGCTTCCAGCTCGGCGGATGGGTCCTCGGCGCGCGGGCGCTTGAGCGCGGCCGAAAGTGCGGGGATTCCGGCGTCTTTCCGGAAGCGTTCGGCAATCCGTTTGGCGATCGCGCCGGGCGGGGGAGTGCGCACGGGAAGCGACTGCGGTTCC
>DATLTX010000013.1:0-11442 GCA_035533435.1 Binataceae bacterium (SeqCode) | reverse complement strand
GAGGCGCTCTCGCGCGTGGGCGCGGGCGTCGATGCTGCCACGGCGCGCGTCGAAGAGGCGCGAGGAGCGGGTCTTACGCCCGACGCGGCCGAAAAGATCCGCAGCGCATTGCTCGAGATCAAGCTCTGATGCGGGCGCGCGCGCATAGCGGCGTGCAGAGGATGCCCCGATGAATGACGATCGAATAGCGCCGCGCCCAATAATGAGCGGACCGCTCGTGTCGTTCGCCGCAGTAACGAAGCGCGTGGGCGCCGCCGCGCGTGCGAGCGCGCGGATTGCGCCGAGTCTGGCGCTGCGCGCGCGGTCCGGCGCTCTCGCGGGCGCGCTGCGAGCGCTTCTGGTTCCGGCCGCATCCACGCGAACCGTCATGAGCGCCGCTGGCGCGCGGCTCCAGCTAGAAGCCGACGGCGCTCGCCCGGGTCGAAGAACGAGATCTCTCGCCGCGCTGCTTGCCCCCGGCAGCGCCGGATCTTCAGCAGCCGTGACGCGAAGCGTTACTGAAATTCGCAACCCGCGCTCAGCGCAACGAGAACCAGGCTCCGCGCCGCGCGGTTTCGCGCCGCGGGTTGCGCTCTCGGGCGCGATCGCGATGCCGAGTGCGGCGCGCGCCGCGTTCGGCGCAGTGGCGCAATTTGCGTGGCATGCGAACCTCCACCCCCGCGCAACGGGAAAGGTCGGCGCGCCGCGCGAAGGGGTGGACCCGCGCGAGCTGTCGCGACCGCATCACGTCAGTTTCGCCGCGATAGTCGCGCGGGGCGGCGCCGCGCGTGGCGCCGGTCAAGCGCATCGCGCACCGAGCATGTCGATGGCTCGTGAAGCCAGCGAGGGGACTCCAGAGTATCGCGATACACGCCGCGGGCCGGCCGTGAGCGCGGCAATTCCTGCGCGAATCCGGCGTGCGATCGAACGTTCGCGCGTGGCGGCATCTTCGAGCAGCGCTCAATTGCCGCGCGTCGAACGCGAGTATTCCTCGAACAGAACCGGGCAGCCGGTGGCGGTGCGCTGGGCGCGCCGGAGTGCGGATGCGTCCGCGCCAATAACGATCAACTCGTCGCCATCGATCACCGTCAATCTTCCGCCGGGAGCTGCCGCGCCCGGCGAGCGCGACATCGCGCAGGCCGTAGCGCAGGCGCTCGAGGAGCACGCCGAGCGCCTCTACGAGCTGATGCGGCGAGTTGGGGCGCTCCGAGAGCGCGCTGAATTTTGAGGGTCGAGTTTGCTTTCGCCCGAAAACGCGCCGGCGATGACGCAGACCGCGGGAGACTGCGATGAAAGACGGGCTATCGATTCTGCTGCCGTATCAGCGCGCATGGATCGCCGATTGCGCGCAGGTGAAGGTGGCCGAGAAATCGCGCCGCGTGGGACTTACCTGGACCGAAGCCGCCGACCGCGCGCTCGGCGCGGCGATCGCGGGACGCGGCGGGATGGACGGCTGGTACATCGGCTACAACAAAGACATGGCGCTCGAGTTCGTCGAGACGGCGGCGATGTGGGCGCGGCGCTTCGACAAGGCGGCGCGCGCGATCGAGGAAATTGCGGTCGGCGACGAATCACGCGACATCCTTGCCTACCGGATTCGCTTCGCGTCGGGTCACAAAATCGTCGCGCTGTCGTCGCGTCCGTCGAATCTGCGCGGCAAGCAGGGTTGCGCAGTAATCGACGAGGCGGCATTTCACGACGATCTGGCCGGGCTTCTGAAAGCCGCGCTCGCGTTTACGATGTGGGGTGGGTTGGTGCGGATCATCTCGACCCACAACGGCGCCACCAACGCCTTCAATCAGCTCGTTTGCGACATCCGCGCCGGACGCCTGCCGTATTCGCTGCATCGCGTCACCTTCGCCGACGCGCTCACGCAGGGGTTGTATCGCAAGATCTGCCAGACGTTGAAGCGTGACTGGTCGGTCGAGCGGGAAACTGGATGGCGCCGCGAAATCTTCGAGCTTTACGCTGACAACGCCGACGAAGAGCTGATGTGCGTTCCGCGCGCGTCGGCGGGGACGTTTCTGAGCGCGCTCGCGATCGAGGCACAAATGCGCGAGGGAATTCCGGTCCTCAGATGGTCGGCCGCCGCCGAATTCGCCGCGAAGCCCGAGGAGATCCGGCGCGCCGAAGCCGCGGCGTGGTGCGAGGATCATCTCACGCCCGTTCTGGAAGTCCTCGACAGGGGATACGCGACCTGCTTTGGCGAGGATTTCGGGCGCTCGGCCGATCTTACCGTCATCTGGGTGATGCAGATCGCGCGGGACCTGACGCGGCGGACTGCGATGGTGGTCGAGCTGCGCAATCTTCCATTCCGCCAGCAAGAGCAAATTCTATTTCATATTGGCGATCGTCTGCCGAGGTTTATCGGCGGCGCGATGGATGCGCGCGGGAACGGGCAGTACCTGGCCGAGACCGCCGCGCAGCGCTACGGCGCGCGGATTGCGCAGGTGATGCTTTCGGCCGACTGGTACCGCGAGAATATGCCGCGCTACAAAGCCGCCTTCGAGGACGGGGCAATCGAGCTTCCGCGCGACGCCGACATCCTCGCGGACCATCGCGCGATCGTGCTCGAGCAGGGAATCGCGAAGGTTGGGGACTCGAGGTTCCGCGGCGCGGACGGGATGCCGCGGCACGGCGATTCGGCGGTCGCGGCGGCGCTGGCGTTCGCGGCGTCGCGGATGGAGACGGCAGAGATTGCCTACACGCCGGTCAAAGGCGCCACTCCGGTCAGATTCGGCGTCGGCGCGTGGTGAGCACTAATCAATCATTGCTTTTTGATTCATTCCAGAGTGCATATCAACTGAGGCTCAAATGAGTATTTACTGGGAATGGCGATGCGAGGCGTGCGGGTATCAGTTCGTACTCACCACGATGCGATTGCCCGAACCATGCCATATGTGCGGCGCCGGCTGGTTCCTCAAGGTCGGAGAATCGGACCGTAAAGAAGAGGAGGCGGTATCATGAAGCTCTACGACGCGTACGGCCGCGAGGTCGAGACCGACATGCTGCGCGCCGAGCAGGCGGCGCCGACGATGGCGGGAATTCGCAACATCTTCTCCGTGATGCATCCGTCGGTGGGGCTGACGCCGGAGCGGCTTGCGGTGATTTTGCGCGAGGCGGAATTTGGCGATCCATTCCTCTATCTCGAACTGGCCGAAGAGATGGAGGAGAAAGACCTGCACTACCTCGCCGTGCTCGGGACGCGCAAGCAGGCCGTCGCGGGTCTGGATTTGATCGTGCGCGCGGCTTCGTCGTCGGCCGAAGACCAGCGCGCGGCGGCGATGGTGCGCGAGATTCTGCTCGGCGGCGCGCTGCCGATCGATTCGGCGATTGTCGAGATGCTCGACGCGATCGGAAAGGGCTTTTCAGCGACTGAGATTCTCTGGGATCGATCGGGGCGCGAATGGTTTCCGCGCGAACTCAAGTGGCGCGACCCGCGCTGGTTCATGTTCGACTGGATATCCGGCGATCAACTGCTGGTACGGACGCTGAAAGAGCAGACGATGACTGACGCGCCGCCAAAACTCCGGCCGAGCGGCGGCGGGGCGACACCGCACTTCGGGGGCAACGGTCTATCGGGCGGTCTGCGCGAGGGAATTCAGCCGATGACCGCTCCGCTGGTGCCGTTCAAGTTCATTACTCACTTCTCGAAAGCGAAAGCGGGGTTGCCAATTCGCGGGGGACTGGCGCGCGCGGCGGGATGGTCCTATCTGTTCAAGAACTACATACTCAAGGACTGGGTGACGTTTACCGAGGTCTTTGGACAACCACTTCGAGTCGGCAAGTATCAGCCGGGCGCGACCGAAACCGACAAGCAGACGCTGCTCTCGGCGGTTGCGAATATCGGCACCGACGCGGCGGCGATAATTCCGGAATCGATGGTGATTGAATTCACCGAGGCGCGGCAGGGCGGAAGCGCGGAGCTGTACCGCTCGTTCTGTGAGTACCTTGACGCGCAGGTGTCGAAGGCGGTGCTGGGACAGACGTTGACGACGGAAGTATCGTCGGCCGGCGGGTCACGCGCGGCGGCGGAAGTTCACGACGCGGTGCGGCGCGATATCCTGGCGGCGGACGCGCGCCGCCTCGGCGAGACGCTGGGCCGCGACCTGGTGCGGCCGATCGTCGATCTGAATCTGGGGCCGATGCGCCAGTATCCGAAGCTGATGCTGGGGCTGCCGGACGATCAGGACGCCAAGGAGTTCGCCGATATCGTGGCTGCTCTGGCCGATCGCGGCCTGCGCGTCGCGCAGAAGGCAGTGCTCGACAAGCTGGGTTTGCCCGAGCCGGCGCCAGGCGACGCGGTGTTGAGTCCGGCCGAGAGAAGGACGGCGAGCTAGGAAGAAGAGGAACCGCGGATTACGCGGAGTTCACAGACATACAGAACGATATCTGGAATCTAACTGACAAATCCGTGGAATCCGCGGTCAATGCTTGAACGAATGTTTGAGTTTCGCGCGCAGGGCGCGGCGGCGATGCTTCAGGTTCAGAAAGAAGTCGTCGTAGATTAGTTTGCGCGCGGTGAATGACGCGCCGGCGAGCGCGGCGGAATCGATCGGTCCCTGCGCACGGTAGCGATACACCTGGATGCCGTTCCACCAGGTCGGATGATGATTCTTCGGGGTGCGCAGATTCAGGATCAGCTCGAAGCCCGGAACCTGGCGCGCGATTAGCGCGTCGGCGGAACGCGCGGCGCGCTTGTTGGTATCGTCGATGATGATTAACGAGTCATCGGCGAGATGCGGGAGCGCGTATCGGATTCCGTCGTACTGGTCCGCGAACGAATGGCCGCCGTCGTAGAAGTAGGCGCCGATTTTCGCCGGATGCCACGGCGCGAGCGCCATGAACTCGCGGAAATCAAGATCGTGGAACTCGACCTGTCCCGGACGGGTGAATTGCGCCAGCACGGTGCCGAGCGCTTCGGCGGCGCCGTCGAACTGCGAGAAGTTGTCGCACGCGTAAATCCTCGGTTCAGGATTTCCCGCCGCCGCACCGACCAGGCTCGCACCTTTGTAGCATCCGACTTCGACATAGACTTCGCCGGCGTCGAGCGAGGCCACCGCGCAGTTGAGCAGCTTGAGCTTGTTCTCGGTCGCCATTCCGGAGACGCGGGTCAGGACTCCGGAGAGATCGCGGGTGGCGGGATGGCGCGACTTTTCGAGACGGCTCGAGTCGCCGAACTCGGGCCATTCGGCGCGGCATCGCTGGATAAATCTATCGAAGCGCATTGCGGGTCTGGCGATTAATACATATAGAAGCCGGGACCGACCCATCCCATTCCGCCGTAGGGATTGAACATCTCGGTCTGCAGGTCCATCTGTTCTTCCTGGGTGGCCTCGAGGTTTTCGCGGGCGGCCTCGTTCTCCTTGTGCTGCCATTTTTCCTGCAGGCGCATCTGTTCGTACTTCTGGTAGGATTCCTCGGTGCCCAGGTACAGGCACTTGCAGAACTCGGGATCCGCCATCCAGTAGTGCATTTTGCCCTTGCGCCCGACGTAGTAGGAGACCGTCAGCGGCGGCAGCGTCGAGAGCTGATTCTGACGCTCCGGCGTGTCGGCGGGCAGCATCGCGAATCCCGCGGCCGCGAGCATCGGCTCGAGCTGCTGGGCGCGTTGCTGCGGAGTCGGCTTTTCGGATTGCGACAACGCGGCGCATCCGCCGAGCGCGACGCCCAGCGCGACGATCAGCGCGGCTTTGGCGGCGTGACGTTTCAATCGAGTCTCATTCATCAAGTGATCCTGGCGTATGCGATCCTGGCTGTAGCACTAAGCACCCTCACCCGCGCGTCACGCCGATTGCAAGATAAAGAGCAATCGGCGCGCCGCGCCACCCTCTCCCGGAGGGAGAGGGTATCCTACATACGATTGCGCCGCGCGGCGCGTCGCTCTGCGAAATTTACGGGCGGCCCTGGGTGGCCGCCCGTACGCTCACGGCAAATGGATGCTCAGAATCCGCCGCCCACCGCGTTGCCATTGGAATCGAAGACGGTCAGCGCGCCCGCGCCGTCGGCGTTGAGGGTCAGAGTCGCGCGCGTGGCGCCGTTGGTGCCGAGCAGCGCCAATCCGGGCAGCCCCTGCGGAGTCACGTCGAGCCCGAGCCGGGTGCCGCTGGCGTCGCCCATCCTGAGGGTCGGCGCGCCGTCGGTTCCCACCGCGATCGAGGCGCGTTCGCGGCCTTGATTATCGTCAAGCACCAGCGCGGGTTGGCCGTTCGGGGTCGCGCCAAAGCCGGCGATCGTGCGACCGTCGGGATTGAAGAAACGCAGACGCGAAATGTGATTCGACAGCGCCAGCTCGATCCGCGTCTGGCCGTTCGTGCTGTAGATCGCAAGCCCGGGCGCGCCGTCGTGCGCCACGCCCAGCCCGGCGCGGATGTGATCATGATCGTCGAACAGGGAGATCTGCGCGACGCCCTTTGCGGAGACCTCCAATTTGCCGCGGGTGCGTCCTGCTTCGTCGACCAGGACGAATTTGCGCGCCGTAACCAACTTCGGCGTGCCGGCGGCATTAAGCGTCGCCGCGTTCATTAGATATCCACCGACGGCGCCGCCCATCATCGCGGCGGCAGTCACCGTGGCGAGGATTCCGAGTCGCTCCTTGATGCCCATGTTTGCGGTCTCCTTTCGAGCGCCGAAGCAATTGATTACGCGCACTGTAGCATCGCACCGCCGAGAGGTTCAAAGCCGTAAGCAGAGAATCCAGAGATTGCAGGGATTTTCATAGATTCGGCGGCGCTCCGCTTCGCGCCGCCTCACAAGCCTCAGCAGCGCGCGCCAGGAGAGGCAGATGCTCCTGAAAAATCAGTCTGCCAATCGGTGAAATCTGTGGTTCTTCTTCCCTTCTATTTTTACTCCTGATTGTCTATAAAGTGGTATCAATCGCGACTTTGGGCCGACCGGCCGCCTTACGGCCGACGGCGCAATAAAAGGGGTGGCGCTATGCCGGAGTGGGCGCGGACTATTGTCCGGCGCAAATCCTGGTTTGCCTTCGTGGCGATAACCGCCGCAGGCGCGATCGCGGCGCTCGCCGCGAGTGCGGCCGATCAGGGGATTTCGAGCCTGGTCTTCGGCCAAGCCGACTTTTTCAAAAACGCCCCCAACTTTGTCAATGCGTCCGCGATGGCGGCGCCGCGCGCCGTCGCGATCGACATCGCCGCTTCGCCAAATCACGTGTGGGTCGCCGACACCGGCAACAACCGCGTGCTCGGATGGTATGACGCGAGCACGTACGCCAACGGTGCGGCGGCGGATATCGTGATCGGGCAGCCTGATTTCCTGTCGTCGGCGCCGAATCAGGGCGGCGCGCCCGGCGCCGCGACGCTGTACGCTCCGGCGGGGGTCGGGGTGGATGGCGCGGGCAATCTGTACGTTGGCGATAGCGGAAATAATCGTGTGATGGTGTTCAGCACGCCGTTCGCGGGTTTCCCCGGCACGACGATCTCCGGTGAGGCGGCGTCCGCGGTGTTCGGCCAGGGCGGCAACTTTTCGACGAACGCCGGATGCGCTGGCGGCGCGGTCTCGGCGATGACGCTATGCCAGCCCGAGGGAATCGCGCTCGACGCTGCGGGAAATCTGTTCGTCGCCGACGCGGGCGATAATCGCGTGGCGGTTTACTTCGCGCCGTTTGCGGGGCAGACGGGTCCGATAAGTCAGCCGGCGGGTACTTCGGCCAATCTCTGGATTGGGCAGAGCGCCGAGGGCGGATCGGCGTGCAACCAGGGTCTCGCGAGCCCGACCGTCGCGACGCTGTGCTTCGCGGTTGGCGGCGCTCCGTTCGGCGGCGTCGGAATCGCAACCGATGGCGCAGGGAATCTGTTCGTCGCCGACACCGGGAATAATCGCGCGCTCGAATACACCGGACCCTACGGCGCGAGCCAAACCAATTCGACTTCGGCGGCGCTTATATTTTCGGGTGATTATCTGTTCGAGCCCGCCGGTGTCGCGGTCGATGCGGCGGGGAATTTCTATCTCTCGTCTGCTTCGAGCGATCAGATATTCCTATACGAAAGTGCGGTCGCGCAGTCGAATAACCAGACGCCAAATTTCACGATCGGTCCAGGTATCGCGAATCCGAGCAGTTCGAGCGTGCTTAATCCGGACGGTCTCGCGATCGACGCGGGCGGGAATCTCTACGCCGTCGATACCGGAAACAATCGCGTTCTCGAATACAACGAGGGAGTCACGTTGGGTACGGCCCTCGCGAGTCGCGAACTCGGTCAACCCGACTTTGCGCACGGCGCTATTAATCGCGTCGATGGCATCGGGATCGACGCTGCGCACGGCGTCGCGGCCGGAATCGACGGCGCGCGCACGGCGATCTACGTGGCCGACACCGCCAATAATCGCGTGCTTGGATGGATCAGTCCATCGCCTCCGGCCAGCGGCGCGGCGGATATCGTAATCGGGCAGGGCGATTTCATTTCATCACAGGCCAATGCCGGTGGCGCGGAAAGTGACCTGACGCTCGACGCTCCCGATGGTGCGGCGACCGACTCGAGCGGCAATCTGTTCGTTGCCGATTCCGCCAACAACCGCGTCCTCGAGTTCACCGATCCCGCCGCATCGTGCAGTTCGTATCCATGCGTCGATCCGGTGCCGGCGAGCGCGGTGTTCGGCACCTGCGGGAGCTTTGCGGGAAGCAGTTGCACCGCGAATACGGTCAGCGCTTCGACGCTTTTCGACCCGACCGCGGTCGCGTTCGATCGCGCTGGCGATCTGTTTATCGCGGATTCGGGGAATTCGCGGGTGCTCGAATTCGCGCCGGCATTCGGTGCGGCGCCGGCGGCGGTTCGCGTGTTCGGACAGGGCGGAAGTTTTTCCAACTCCGCATGCAATCTGGGCGGGATCAGCGCGCTCACACTATGCTCGCCCGGCGGTCTGGCGCTCGACAGCGGCGGCGATCTCTTCGTCGCCGATCGCGGGAACAATCGCGCGCTCGAGTTTGCCGCGCCGTTTCCGTCGCCGTCGGCGGCGCCGTCGGCCTCGGTGGTTTTCGGACAAGACGGAAGTTTCACCTCGAACCTCGCGAACCTGAACGGTACCTCGGGCTTGACCCTCGACGCGCCCGAGGCAGTAGCGCTCGACAGCCGCGGCGATCTTTTTGTCGCCGACGCAAACAACAATCGCGTACTCGAGTTCAATCCGCCTTATGGGTCATCGCCGACCGCGCTCGCCGTGTTCGGGCAGAGCGGATTTGGCGCCAACGGCGCCAACGGCGGCGTCGCGCCCGATGATATCGGCGGACTCGGCGCCGACAGTCTTTACGCGCCCACCGCGCTCGCGCTCGATGCCGGGGACGATCTCTATGTCGCCGATACGCTGAACAACCGCGTCCTGATGTACCCGGGCCCGCCGCCGTCGCCGTCATCGACGCCGACCGCGACGGTATCCGCGACGCCGAGCGCAACCATATCCGCGACTCCCAGCGCGACCCTGACTGCAACGCCCGCTCCTACAGCCACCGTCACGGCGACCGCGACCGCCACGATGACTCCGACGGCGACGCCGACAGCGGTGGCACAGCGGCTGACGATCAAGCCGCGGCGGCTCAACTTTGGCAAGGTCAAGATCGGCGCCGTGCGCGTCAAGCACGCGATCGTGATGAACAAGAAGTCGCGGGATGCGGTTGCAGTCGTGATCGAGAGTGTTGATCCTCCACCTTCCGCTTTCACGGTCGATGATCAATGCCCGCGCGCGCTCGCGCCGGGCGCGCGATGCACGATCGCCGTGAGCTTCGCGCCGCAGGCGATCGGCCGCGTCGGGGGTTCGATCGCGATTGAGGACAACACGCAACACTCTCCTCAATCGATAGGACTGACAGGAACTGGCAAGTGATAAACTGGGATTTGTGACGGCACGGTTTCGGAATCATGCAAATTTAGAGATTAGTCATGAAGATTGACGGTGCATCCTTGCGACAGGTGAAAGTGCATGGTATGACACGCTGAATTAGGCTGCGATTGTCGCATTAACAGGGGCGATTTCTGCGATACGCCGCCGTTAGCTGTTCAGTGCGTAAATAAACTTGTCCGCTGTCCCGGGGGAGGAGATTTCGATGGCCTTCGATTCAGGCACCGGCAGAGCCAAATCCGGAAAGATCACGATCGTGGTTATCGCCGCCGCGCTGATGCTCGGCGCCGCCGCGATCGTCAGCACGACCTCGATAACCTCGACGACGCCGGCGTCGCGCATGCCGCAGATCTCCAAGGCCGACGCGGCGGCGAAGATCGCCGGGATGCCGCTCTACTTCGAAAATAATCACGGGCAGAGCGCGGCCGCGGTGAAGTATCTCGCGCACGCGGGCGACTACACGCTGTTCCTGACCAAGGATGCCGCGGTGTTCTCGATCCTGGGCGGAAACGAGCGCGGAGTGATCGCACAAGCGCAACTGGGCGGAGTCCAGAAGCGCCGCGAGAACAAGCCCGCGCCAAAGCTCCTCGAGTCGGATCTGCGCATCCGGCTTATCGGCGCGAGGCCCGACGCTACGGTTGCGGGCGCGCAGCCGCTGCCGGGCAAAGTCAATTACCTGATCGGCAACGACGCGAAGCAATGGCATCGCGATATCCCGATCTTTGGCAAGGTTCGCTACAACGGCGTCTATCCGGGAATCGATCTCGTTTTCTACGGCACCCCCGACAAGCTCGAGTATGACCTGATCGCAAAGCCCGGCGCCGATACCAGCAAGATCAAGTTCGCGGTCGAGGGACCCGCAAAGACGACGCTGCTGGCTTCGGGCGACTTGCAGATCGTGACCACGGCGGGAAACCTCGTGATGCGCCAGCCGCGCGTCTATCAGCAGGGCGCCGACGGAACCGAGACGCCGGTCGCGGGAAAATTCACAGTCGGCAAAGGCGGGATCATCCAGGCGGGAATTCCACGGCGCGAAGTCGGCTTCGATCTTGCCAGCTACGACCGCACGCAGACGCTCGTGATCGATCCTGAAGTTGTGCCCGATATCGTGGTGCCGCAAATTCCCTATTCGAGCTATATCGGCGGGTCGGGCGACAGCGTCGGACCCCTCAACTTGGGTCAGTTTGGGAACCTTCCGGGGGTTGGCAGCCTGACGGTAGCCGACGTCGGCCTCGATGTCGCAGTGGACTCGGCCGGCGACGCCTACACGGGCGGCACCGCGTTTTCGAGTAACTTCCCGACGACAGCCGGGGCGTTCCAGACCTCGAACAACGGCGAGAAGACCGGCAGCTTCGCACCGCCCAACGCAAACCCCAACGCGTGGGTCGCCAAGTTTGACCCGACGCAGAGCGGCGCCGCGTCGCTTGTCTATTCGACCTATATCGGCGGCGCGGGCGACACCACCTCCGCCGACGCTGGCAATGGCGACGGCGATCAGGGCAACGGTATCGCGGTTGATTCGACCGGCGACGCGTACCTGGTCGGACTGACCTACTCGACGAACTTTCCGGGCACCTCGGCGTGCGGAACGTGGGGAAAGACGAGCAACCAGGGCGC
>DATLTX010000012.1:0-9858 GCA_035533435.1 Binataceae bacterium (SeqCode) | reverse complement strand
AAGTTATCGACGACGCGGACGCGAAATCCGCAATCGACCAGCGCGTCGGCCAGATGCGATCCGATAAAGCCCGCGCCTCCCGTCACGACCACGATCCGCGCGCGATTGCCTGCCGCCGCCATCATCGAACTCCGGGAACTCCGGCGCGCGATTGGCGCGCGGGCGGGTCAAATTGAATGGAGATCACGGCTGGGATAGGGTTGAGTTTCACCTGGATTGACCTGCGGGTTTCTAACAATGGCCACAGATGCAAACCGGATCAAGCTGCTGAAAGATTTGCTCGCCGAGCGAATCCTCGTGCTCGACGGCGCCTTCGGCACCTTCATCCTGGGGCATAATCTCTCGGCCGAAGATTATGGCGGCCCAAGCCTCGAAGGATGTAACGAAAATGTTGTTCGCACCCGGCCCGATCTGATCCGCGCGATGCACGCCGGGTTCCTCGAAGCCGGAGCCGACATTATCGAAACCGCGAGCTTCGGCTCGACGCGAATCGTGCTCGCCGAGTACGGACTCGAAGCCGACGCCTTTGAACTCAACCGGATTGCCGCCGCGCTCGCGCGCGAGCAGGCCGAAAAATTCAGCACGCCCGACAAGCCGCGCTTCATCGCGGGCTCGATGGGGCCAACCACCAAGAGCCTGTCGGTCACCGGCGGAGTCACGTTCGATCAACTTGCCGAGGCATATGCCGAACAGGCCGCCGGGCTTATCGAGGGCGGCGCCGATATTCTGCTGCTCGAGACCGCGCAGGACACGCTCAACGTCAAGGCGGGGCTGGTCGGAATCGACCGCGCGATCGAGAAATCCGGGGTCACGCCCGGCATCGCAGTCTCGGGAACCGTCGAGACGATGGGCACGCTTCTATGCGGACAGGATATCGAGGCGTTCTACATTTCGCTGGCGCATCGCGATTTGCTTTGGATGGGGCTTAACTGCGCGACCGGTCCGGACTTCATGACCGATCATCTGCGCACGCTCGCGCAGGTTGCGCGCTTCAACGTCGCCTGCGTGCCGAATGCGGGCCTGCCCGACGAGGAAGGAAATTACAACGAGACTGCGGCGATGCTGGCCGCCAAGGTTGGCCGCTTCGCACATAACGGATGGGTGAATCTGGTCGGCGGATGCTGCGGGACAACGGCCGAGCATATCCGGCTGTTGGCGCAAGCAGTCGCCGGTTTGAAGCCGCGTGCGATTGCGCCGGTCAGGCGCACCGCGGTTTCCGGAATCGAGTCGCTGATAATCGATCAGGACACGCGCCCGGTGATCGTCGGCGAGCGGACCAACGTACTCGGCAGCCGCAAGTTCAAGCGGCTTATCGCGGATAACAAATTCGAAGAAGCCGCCGAAATCGGGCGCGCGCAGGTGCGCCGCGGCGCGCATATCGTGGACGTCAACCTGCAGGATCCGGATCGCGAGGAAATTCCCGACGTGGTCCGCTTTCTTGAAATAGAAATAAAGAAAGTCAAAGCGCCGATCATGATCGACTCGACCGACTGGCACGTGGTCGAGGAGGCGCTCAAGCGCACCCCGGGCAAGTCGCTGATCAACTCGATCAACCTCGAGGACGGCGAGCACTCCGAGCGCTTTCAGGCGGTGATCCGGCTGGCCAAAACCTACGGCGCCGCGATAGTCGTCGGCACGATCGACGAAGACAAGCAGCAGGCGCAGGCGATAACGCGCGAGCGCAAACTCGCAATCGCCCAGCGCTCTTACAAGCTGCTCACCGAAAAATACGGCATCGAGGCCGAAGACATCATCTTCGACCCGCTGACGTTTCCGATCGGGACCGGCGACCAGAACTATATCCGCGCCGGCGTCGAACTGATCGAAGGCATCAAGCTCATCAAGACCGCGCTACCGCGCGCGAAGACGATCCTCGGCATCTCGAACGTGTCGTTCGGGCTTCCGCCAGCGGGGCGCGAAGTGCTCAACGCGGTGATGCTCCATCACTGTATCGAGGCGGGGCTCGACCTCGCGATGGTGAACACGGAGAAGCTGCCGCGCTACCCGTCAATTCCTGACGACGAGAAAAAGCTCGCCGATGATCTGATCTGGTGGCGCGGTGAAGATCCGATCGCCGCGTATGCCGCGCATTTCCGCGAGCGCAAGAGCGGCGTCGAAAAAGAGAACCGCAAGGACCTTCCGCTCATGGAGCGGCTGCCGCGATACATTTTGGAAGGCTCGAAAGAAGGGCTGACCGAGGACCTGGACGAGCTGCTGGCGACGATGGGCCCGCTCGAGATCATCAACGGTCCGCTGATGAAGGGGATGGACGAAGTCGGGCGGCTGTTCAACGCCAACCAGATGATCGTCGCCGAAGTCCTGCAATCGGCCGAGGCAATGAAAGCGGCGGTCGCGCATCTCGAGCCGCACATGGAGAAGGCCGAGAGCTCGAATCGCGGCAAAATTATCCTGGCGACGGTCAAGGGCGACGTTCACGATATCGGCAAGAACCTGGTCGAGATAATTCTCTCGAACAACGGCTACCGCGTCATCAATCTCGGCATCAAGGTTCCGCCCGAGGATCTGATCAAGGCCTTCCGCCAGCATCAGCCCGACGCGATCGGGCTGTCGGGTCTGCTGGTCAAGTCGGCGCAGATGATGGTCATCACGGCGCAGGATCTGAAGACGGCGGAAATC
Source organism: Binataceae bacterium (SeqCode) (assembly GCA_035533435.1). Taxonomy (GTDB): domain Bacteria; phylum Desulfobacterota; class Binatia; order Binatales; family Binataceae; genus JBARDN01. The sequence goes on along the minus strand of DATLTX010000012.1, from coordinate 7,221 downwards.
GATTGCCCGATTCTGGTCGGAGGCGCGGCGCTGTCGAACCGCTTCACGCGGATCAAAATCGCGCCGGAATATCCCGGATTGGTCGTGTACGCGAACGACGCGATGTCGGGGCTGGCGCTGGCCAATCAGATCATGGATTACGAGCGGCGCGAGTCGCTGCGGCTGCGGCTCGAAGAGGATTCGGCGAAGATGATCGCGGCGGCGCCCAAGGCCGCGAGCGCGGCGCCGGCGGGTGCGGCCGCGAAATCCTCGGTGCGGCGCGACATCGAAATTCCCGCGCCACCCGACCTCAAGACTCACGTGCTGCGCCGCTACGACCTGGCGGAGATTTTTCCGTACATCAATCCCGCGATGCTGTACACCAAGCATCTGGGATTGCGCGACGCCCAACGCGCTCTCGCCGAAGGAAATCCCAAGGCGCTCGAGCTCAAGGCCGCGATCGAGGAAGTGCAGGATCGAATCCTCGAGCGCGGCGATATCGGCGCCAACGCGATCTTCCGCTTTTTCCGCGTCCAGTCCGACGGCGAGCGCACGGTCAGCTTCCTGACGCCAGACGGCAAGAGCGAAGTCGGGCGCCTGCGGTTTGGCCGCCAGAGCGCGCCGCCGTATCTGTCGCTGGCCGACTATGTTGCCGACGCGAAGAGCGGACGTCCCGATTACCTGTGCTTGTTCATCGTGACGATAGGCGACGGCGTGCGCGCGCTGGCCGACGATTGGAAGAATCGAGGCGACTATCTGCGCTCGCATATTCTGCAAATCCTGGCGCTCGAAGGCGCTGAAGCCTTCGCCGAGCTGCTGCATCAGAAGATTCGCGCGATGTGGGGATTTGGAGATCCGCCCGGGCTTTCGATGAAGGATCTCTTTGGGTCGCGCTATCACGGCAAGCGTTACTCATTCGGCTATCCCGCGTGTCCGCGGCTCGAGGATCAGGCGCTGCTTTTCACGCTGCTCGAGACCGAGCGCTACGATATCGGCGTGCGGCTGACGGAAGGCTTCATGATGGATCCCGAAAGCTCGGTGAGCTCGATCGTTTTCCATCATCCCGAGTGCAGGTACTTCAATCTGTCGCCCGATGACGCCGAGCGGCTTGAAGCCGAGTTCGCCTCCGCGCCTTCGTGAATCTGTGGAAAATGAAAAGCGCGCGGGCGACAAGCTGCCGACCGCGCGCTTATTGAATCCGTAATTTGCCGGAAGATTATTTCGCCGGCGCACTGCTGCGTGCCGCGGCATTGATCGAACTGCCGTTGCCGTTGCGCGCGTGCAGCTCGATCGGCGCCGATTTTCCGCGGACTTCGCTCTGCGCCTCGTAGCTGGCGCATCGAATCATCACTTCGCGGTCGCGCGGACCGTCCAGCTCGACCATGAACACGCGCTGCCATGTTCCAAGCGCGAGCCGCCCGTCGATCACGGGAATCTGCTCGCTGGTCGAGAGCAGCAGATGCATCAGATGCGAGTGCGCGTTGGGACGTTCGTCAGGCGCGATTGGCGGCTTGCGGCGCGCCATGTCGTTGTGGTTATAGCGCGGGTCAGCCGGGCACAGCCGCGCGAGCATCGTCTTGAAATCTTCGATCAACAGCTCTTCGGCTTCGTTGATTTTGATTGCGGCGGTGGTGTGACGGGAAAAAACAGTTACGTGTCCGCTGTCGCTACCGTGTTCGGACAGATGAGTGTTGATGATGTCGGTAAGGTCGATGAATTGAATTGGTTCGATGGTTCGAATTTGCACGATCGCGTCTGAGAGCGAGACGGAATGCCGGCCGTTGGCCCGGCGCGGGTTCGTGACGATTCGTACAAGCGGGCGGCTATAACCCATAGTGGCTCCTCGGAACTTGATGCGCAGTCCTCTGATCATTTGATCGTATGCGTGCGGAGCCGGGGTGGGCAATCTTTTATCTTTGATTTGACCGACTAACCGCGGGTCGGTCAGTCGGTCAAGTGCGACTGGTGCGCACGCGCGGGTCGAAGCGTCTTCGCTGCGCGACGCGCGTCATCGCGCGCCACCGCTAACTACCTCGCGCGTGAAGTGGCTATGCCCCGTTTGACTTGAGCTCGCGCCGCGCGAGTTCGAGATCCGCATCGACCATCATCGCCGTCAGTTGCGTAAAGCTCACACGCGGAGCCCATCCGAGCACGCGGCGCGCTTTGGAGGCATCGCCAATCAGGATGTCAACTTCCGAGGGGCGGAAAAAACGCGGATCGATCTCGACGTGCTTTTTCCAATCGAGGCCCAGGCGATCGAAGGCGAGCTCGAGAAATTCCTGCACCGGATGAGTCTCACCGGTGGCGATCACGTAATCGTCGGGAAGCTCCTGCTGGAGCATCATCCACATCGCTTCGACATAGTCGCCGGCAAAACCCCAGTCGCGCTTCGCCTCGAGGTTGCCGAGCGCGAGCTTGTCCTGCATGCCGAGCTTGATCCGTCCGGCGCTGCGCGTGATTTTGCGGGTCACAAAGTTCTCGCCCCGGCGCGGCGATTCGTGGTTGAACAGAATCCCGTTGCACGCGAACAGCCCGTAAGCCTCTCGATAGTTCACGGTCTGCTCGTGCGCGTACACCTTGGCGCACGCGTAGGGACTGCGCGGATGAAACGCAGTGGTCTCGCGCTGCGGAATTTCCGCGACCTTGCCGAACATCTCGGACGAGCCCGCCTGATAAAGCCGCGCCGCGCGGCCGTGACGATGGTTGTGATCGCGCAGCGCCTCGAGCAAGCGCAGCGTGCCCACTCCCACCACGTCGGCGGTGTACTCGGGCTGATCGAACGAGATGCGCACGTGCGATTGTGCGGCAAGATTATAAACCTCGTCGGGGCGAACCTGTTCGATGATCCGCCTGAGCCCGGTGCCGTCGCCCAGATCGCCGTAGTGCAATTGCAATCCGTCGGAGCCGGGCGTGAAGCCCTTGCGCAGATGGTCGATACGGCCGGTCGCGAAGCTCGAAGTGCGCCGCACGATTCCGTGCACCTGGTAGCCCTTGGTGAGCAGCAACTCGGCCAGATAGGAACCGTCCTGTCCGGTTACGCCGGTGATCAGTGCGACTTTCGCCATGCTGGCTCCATAACGTGAAACAGGCCGGATGCCGAAAGCATCCGCGCCGCGTCAGTCACCGCGCACCAGGCGATGCGAATCGCTGTCGAAGTGCTGGGTCGAGAATTCGTACAGTTCGGCGTCCTCGAGCGCTTCCATCTGATGCACGAGGCCGATCGGCACGTCCATGCACTCGCCCGCTTCGAGAACAAATTCCTCGAGCGTGTCCGACTCCGCGGACTCCTTGACGCGGATTTTGAGCCGGCCAGCGCGCAGGTAAAACGATTCGGTCTTGATCTTGTGGAAGTGGAGCGAGCAACGCTTGCCCTTTTTGATTTCCAGGATCTTGCCGCAATAGCGGTCGTTGTTGGCGATCCATACTTCGCGGCCCCAGCCTTTCGGCTCGATATGCACCGGCTTGCGCGCTCGATTCATCGATCTTTCTCCCAGAGTCCGCATTACCCGACGGTCGCAAGAGTATGCCACGGGTCGGGAGAGGATTCATCAGAGCAGATCAGCAGGTTGGCCGGAAGGCAGCGGCCGAGGGCGTCGTGATCTGGGTTACTCCCAGCCGCGAGAGTGCGAACGCTCTCCGGGCGCAGAACCTGCCACGTCTTTCGCCCAAAGCGGCGGTCTCTATTCGAGGCCGCCGGCTCAGTTCTTGATCCAAAACCGTCCGGTATAGTCGATGTGATTCAACAGGACCGGTCTGCCTAAACCGCCGATGAACTCATCGATCGCCTTTCGGCAGCCTTCGAAGTGGCCGTAGTCGTCGGTGACAACAACGCCGAATGGCGAGACTTTTCCGTACAAACAATTCAAGCAAAGCTTCGTCGAGCGATACCAATCACCGTCAAGGCGCAAAAGCGCGATCGGTCCCATCGACGCGCTGACATTCGGCAGGGTCTCCTGGAACCAACCTGCATGAAACTTTACGAGTTCACTCGGGTACCCGATTTTATCGATCAATAATTGCCGGCTGTCCTCGGCTGACGCCACGCAATCACCGATGGGTACACATGCGCCGTCAGCTTTGCCGTCTGCCATTTCTACCGCATCGGCGCCGTCAACTTTGCGATCCGGCTGTGGCAGCCCTTGAAAGCTGTCGAACAGGTGAATTTCGCGAAACGGTTTTTTGTAAGTGTGCAGATGGGCAAGCGCCATAAGTCCGACGCAGCCGCCTCTCCAGACTCCGCATTCCACAAGCGAACCCGGAATCCCGTACCGATCGAGATATCGAACCTGTTGCCAAAGCGTAGCCAGACGCTCGAAGGACGCCATCGTATTGTTCAGTACGATGCCTGCATTCTTCTTGACGATCGATTCTTCGTCGAAGCCAAATGCTGCCTGCAAGTATTCGGGGTACAAAGGTATCATTCTCGCTGGACGCCAATTGCGCCATGCTAGAAACCGGATCACGCGGCTCTTCCAGAATCGGTCGTTCATTGAATTGAGTGCTTTAGTTGAATCGACACGCGATCGCAGATGCGGGGTAAATAGCGATACTGCACAGGTTATCCGCGTATCAACATCACTTGCTTCGCGTTTTCACGTTAGCCCGACAAGAACAAATACTATGTCACTTCGAGACCGACCGGAGTGACTGAGACGAGGATTGAAGCCTGAACCACATTTCGAGAACACGGGGCGGCAGGCTCCTGTAGAGTCTCAGGCTCCGCGTCAACCGCTGCTCACCTCGTATCAAACCTAACTCGACTGTTTCCCCAGGCTTGTGGCAGAGTCGAATGTAACCCAACGCGGTGCGCGCCATGGGGCACTCTTCTACTTCGTCCACCGAATAAACTACGTCACCTTCCCGGACTGGAGTTCCCCTGACTCGCGCGATCCAGCGTGGCCTTGAGATCCGCGACGCGAAACCCTCCGGAGTCAACCCAAGGTCCAACTTTTCCGACGGCGACAAAGCGATGAAAGACGCAGGAGCAAGCACCGGCCACGCCTGAGGGAACAAGGTCTGTTCCCATCGCGCCGGGTCCAGACTCCCGGCGTCCCACTGTGCCGCCGCGAGAAGTCCGTCCAGCTTCGGGTTAGGCTGGACATCAAGGATCAAGTGCGTCCGCACGCTGTCGCCGTTCACGGCTGCGTGCAGGCTTTGGTTGTCGAAGGTCCACGCTTCTCCGACGCGAAGGTGTTTCGCGCGACGTTCGGAGAGCAGAAACGCACCATCGTTGGTCGTTATCGGAATGTGAATGCGAAATCTCTCTTTCCACTCCGGCGCGTCATCGATATGGGGACGGGCAACGCCCGTCGGTTTCATTCGGAAAATAAACGCGTACGTTGCCACGCCGAACGGGCTTTCATCGCCCAATAGCCACGAGATATACGGCATCGCGGTCAACAGGCGGCTATCGGTCACAGCGTGGGCGGCAAAATCGTATTCCGTGCCACTTTGACCACCTCTCAACAGAAGAAAGTTCGTCGAGCAATGAACATCCCAATGACTGGGCGCCCATGCCAGCACCGGGATTGAGCGGTATTCCGAGAGCAGCGCATTTACGTCAATACTGACTGACAGCTTCAGGAACGAGCGTTTTTGGTAACTTGTCATCAAGATATCATTCTACTGTCGATTAGCTTGCCCTTGAATCGATGAGGTCCACCTCTCTCACGGCTTCCAGAATGTTCGGCCACCTTGGCGGCGCAACCGCCGGTGCATCCGATGACTCGCGGTTCGGCTACGCCGCGCTCACCTGAAAACAATGAGTGCGCTATTATCGCTAGCGCGTCCGCGCGCGAGTATAAGTTGAGAGCCGCAACTCACGGAAGCGAGCTACCGTCGATGTCCCTGGAAGACCAATTCATCGCACCAGCACCCTGGCCTGCGGCTGTAGCGTTGCTGTTCGTCATGGGGGTGATGGAGCTTGGCTTCCAGCTCGCCCGTTTACTGTGCCGAGTCCGCGCCATGAAGCCATATGAGTACGCTGCTTCATACCTAATTACACTTGGCGCGATTTGTTCGCTGACTAACGGCCTCGTCACAATTGGAAGCCTCCACCTACTCATCATCGTTCGGATACTTGGGGCGTTAGTTTGTGGAGCTGGAATCGTCGGCGCGATACGCCTGATCCGTCACGTGCTGCGGACCGCGGACCGATTATTGATGCTCATGTATTGCCGAACCCCGCAATTGAGGATCGTGACTGTACTGGCCGTGGTCATCGTTGGCGGGTTGCTGATGGCGGCGCTGGGGCCCGCTACCGATCCGGACTCGCTCCACTACCACCTGGCGGTACCGATGGACTGGTTGCGCCACTGCGGAACTTATCCTCGCTCGGACTGGTTACACGCTCGACTGATAGGGTTGGGTGAAATGCCAAATCTTGTCGGTGCGGCGATGGGCAGTGACAGCGTCGGCGCGATGGTGCAATGGGCCGGGCTGATAGTGGCTGTCTTCGCCGTGATGGCATTCGCGCGAACCCGCGGCGATCTCGTGTTTGCCATCCTTCTGGTAGCGGCTGTTCCGCTTGTCGCTGGATATGTACCAACTCAGAAGCCGCAGATGATTGGCGATGCCGCGATGGCTATTGCGATGGTCATATTCGCGGATCGATGGGAATCGCTGGACAGGCTCGGAATGGCGTTGGGCTTCGGATGCGTTGCATACGCGATGGGGTGCAAGTATTCGTTCATTCTTACGGGCTCAATTGCCCTGTCCGTCGGCCTCGTCGCGGCTTATCGCTCCGGGCGCCTGAAACTCGCACTGCTGATTGCGTCAATAGCGATTCTCGTGCTTCCGGGCCCGGTGTGGGCGCGCAATCTACTCTTCTATCACGACCCGCTTTCGCCGCTTCTTGAGCGGTTCAAATCCGACGGCCAGAATTACGTGATTGTTTTCGCCGCGTGGCTTCGTCGAGCCGGCGGAAATCCCACTTCCGGCTCCTTGCTGCTACTGCCGATAACCGTCACCGTCCCCCTGAGTATCCACGATATCACTGTCGTGCTGGGGCTGGGCACGCTGAGTGTTGTTCCGGCTTTTCGGGCGAAGAACAGAAAATGCCTTCCTCTGGCGGGAGTTGCGGCGGCCTTAGTCGTCGCGAGCTTTTCACAAATCAGCCCACGATTTTTCCTTGTCCCTTATCTCTGGTTTGCGACCGCCGCGGTCGGTGCGGGACCGTCGCGATTTCGCAGATGGCTTTCGCTCGCATTGATCGCGCAGGGTACCGTAGTCGCGATCGCGGTG
>DATLTX010000011.1:0-12099 GCA_035533435.1 Binataceae bacterium (SeqCode) | reverse complement strand
CTCGCGCGCATCGTGGCCCAAAAGATATTGAGGCGGTCGATCTCTTCAACCTCGGCAATTCCCACGCCCACCGCGACGGCGCCGGCGAGAATCGGCTCGTAGAGTGCTTCGCGTTTTTCGGGCGTGAGCTGCTTGGAGTCGTGAACGCCCTTGATAAACGCCTCGGGCGCGAAGATCGCGGCGGCGGCGACAACCGGGCCCGCCATCGGACCGACTCCGGCTTCATCGACGCCGGCCACTTCGGTGAAGCCGCTCAGCCACAGACGACGCTCGTAACGCAGGTCGGGGCGCTTGGACATGGCGCTAAGCGAGCCTTTTGAGGCGCGCCTTGCGGACAGTGTCGGCGACGCCGTCGGGGTCGTTGATGTCGCGCAGATGGATCGCAAAATCGGCGCTCGCCGCCGACGCGATCGTCACGTCGCCAAGATTCAGCATCCGCTGCATCACGCGCTTGGACACTTCGACCGAGCGGATATCGGCAAGTTCCATCTCGCGCCGCGAGGTCGCGATAATCCCATGCTGCTCGACGATTCGATCGGAGGTAACGGTCCAGCTCTGGCGCCGCCGCGCGATCATCGCGTTGACGATCGACAGCACGCCCACGCCCATCAGCACAAATCCGACGGGCCACAAATTCGGCTGGTTCTCGAGGGTCTTCCCCAGCACGAGCGCGCCGCCCGCGATTATTACGCCGCCGACGACCATCCGGTTCGCGTATCGCCACATCGAGGGGCGGATTTTCGCGAGCATGTATTCGCGCACCGCCGCCGGCTTGGGCGCGAACATCCGCGTGCCGCAGCGCGAGCAGAACTGCGCGCCTTGCAGGCAATCGTTTCCGCACTGGGGACATCGCATCGCGCCGCGCTTCCACCTCCCACCCTCGCGCCGCGGATAAAGCGGCACTGGCGAGATTATGCTGAACCAGGATACGCACGGTCAATTGAGCGCGAATGATTCCCGCACAGGCGCTTGGGCGGTACGCGCGGGCCGCGCATGCAGTTTGCGCTTTTCGCCGGGCCGCGCGGCATGTTAATTCTGGATTCATGAAGTTCGGACTATTTGGAATCAACAATGGCGTTTGCGCTTCCCCCAAAACCGCGGCGGCCGTCGCGCGCGCGGCCGAACAAGCGGGCTTTGAAAGCCTGTGGACCGGAGAGCATGTGATCGTTCCCGATCCGCAAGTGCCGCCTTCGCCGGTCGCGCCGGACTATCCGATGCTTGATCCGGCGATCGCACTCGCCTATGTCGCCGCGCACACCGAGCGGATTCGCCTCGGCACCGGGATAATCATTCTGCCGCAGCGTAATCCCGTGGTCCTGGCCAAGGAGCTTGCGACCACCGACGTGCTCTCCAATGGCCGGCTGATCTTCGGAATCGGGGTCGGTTACCTGAAGCCTGAGTTCGACGCGATTGGCGCTCCGTTCGATCACAAGGGCGCGCGCAGCGAGGAATATCTGGCCGCGATGATCGCGCTATGGTCCCAGGCCAAGCCCGAGTTCAGCGGACGCTGGGTGAAGTTCAAGGGCGTCAACACGATGCCGCGTCCGGTGCAGAAGCCGCATCCGGAGATCGTCTTCGGCGGGCATACCCCGCAGGCGTTCAGCCGCGCCGCGCGGCTCGCCAAAGGATGGTACGGGTTCGCACTCGACCTCGAGGGCGCAAAGAAATGCATCGCGGGCGTCAAGGAAGCCTGCGCCAAAGCGGGCCGCAATTTCGCCGAGCTCGAAATCAGCGTGACTCCACGCGGCGCGGTGGACCTCGATGCGGCGAAGCGCTTTGCACAAGCCGGGGTGCATCGCCTGATTCTGCTCCAGCGCGCGCCCGACGAAGCGGGAATCCTGGGCCAGGTGAGCGAGGTTGGTCGGGATTTGATCGGCCGGGTCTGATTTGGGGCTGATTTCCGCGCGGGTGAGACCGGCGGTTATGTCTGTCCACAGGTTGTCCTCGGCGGCCATTAATGGGGCAAGGAGGGCGACAATCAGCCGCTCGAACTCAGAATGGGACAGCTTCGGCTGCGAATATGGGACAGTAGGTTTTATGCACTTCCAGTAAGCCTCGGACTGCCAATTTCTCGTCGTTTCGGCAAAATACGAACGTAAGTGCGATCTGAATCGCGCACAGGCTGCATTTAATGCTGGGCGATCGCGTCGCGAAACCTCCGGCACGGCGCTTGCGTTGACTAAAAGTCAAGTCGGCAACGACGAGCAAGCACAGCAAAGGAGGGCAGGCGAGAAATGAAGAATGACAGCAGCCATGTGTTGACGGTGAAAGAACTCTCGGACTATCTGAAGGTTCATCCGTCCACGATTTACCGTCAGCTCAAGCGCGGCAAACTGCCGGCGTTCAAGGTCGGCAGCGACTGGCGGTTCAATATCGAATCGATTGACCGATGGCGGATGGAGCAGGACGCGTTTCGCGGCGCCGCATGACGATAGCTGTTTGATTCGGGAAAAGAGGGGCACTGCCGGGATCGCCGCCTGGCAGAGGATTGAGAAAATAGTCTCAACGCTGCTAGGCGGTGCCTTCGGTTCGAGAATCGGCGGTGCGCAGGTAGTCGAAGGCCAGCCATCCGCGCAGCGGATCGACGCGGCTGACCTGCACGATGATCGGCGTGTCGTCGGCAAGGTTGGGGGCGCCGCGCAGGGTTCCGCGCACGACGAAGTCGGCAAGCTCGGCGCCCGCGCCTTCGCGCGTCGCAACGGCGCGCAGGGGAGTATCGGCGGCGTAGCGCTCGAGGTAGCGCAGCGTCCAGTAGCGTTTGGCGCGGCGTTCGAGTTCCCTGCCCGATACCTCCGCGGTTTCGGCGCCGGCCAGCACGGCCAGCAATTCATCGACGCTGTATGCCTGCGCGCCCGGATTGGATAACGCGGCAAGCAATTGGCGTTGCAGCACCAGATCCGCATAGCGCCGGATCGGCGAACTCAACTGCGCGTAATAGTCGAGTCCGATTCCGGCATGAAACTCCGGATACATCGAAAGCCGCGGCCGCTGCATCGCGGCGTCGCCGCGCATGTCGGGTTGCACGCGGTAGATAATTGGAATCCGATTCTCGGCCGCAAAGCGCGCCGCAACAAAATTGCTCAGCACCATGAACTCCGCAACCAGCATCCGGCTCGGCGAATTCGAGTCGAGCAGCAAAATCTCGATCTCGTCTCCGCTCACCCGCACTTTGGCCTCGCGCCGATGCATCAGCATCGCACCCGCCGTGCGGCGCCGCTCGCGCAGGCGCGCGCCAGCGTCGGAGAGCATCGCCAGCGTTGCTGCCGCGGGATCTTCGGCGGGATCGCCGCCCAGAATCCGGTCCGCTTGCTGATAGTTGAGACGGCGCGCGATGGCGACCCGGGAAGGATAGATCGACGCGCTTAAGACCTCGCCCACGGGTGAGATCGTCACGTCGGTGGTCAGGACCGGGCGCTCGCTGCCCTCGATCAGGCTGGCCGCCGCGCACGAGACCGCATCGGGCAGCATCCGGATGGTGGCCTCGGGCAGATAGACCGTGGTTGCGCGCGCCGCCGCCTCGGCGTCCATCGCGCCGCCCTTGGCGACGAAGTCGGCGACCAGCGCAATATGCACGCGCACGCGCAGCGCCCCGCCGGGCAGCGGCTGGCAGGCAAGCGCGTCGTCAACCTCGACGGTGTCATCGTCATCGATCGTGATGCAGTATCCGCTGTCGGCAAGCGGACGCGGCGGAGCAGCCGCGGTCTGAGCTTCGGCGCGCGCGGCGTCGCTGAACTTGGCGCGCAACCCGGCGACCATCGCAAAGCGCGGCGCGGCGGGCGGCGCGCCAAGCCGTTCAAGGATTTCGAAAGCGGCTTCGGCGGGATCGACCTCGGGCGCGATCGCGGCCAGCATCTGGGTCAGCTCGCGCGATCGCGCAAATGGATTCTTCAAGTATTTGTTTAGATCTTCGCCGAGCGCGGCGGCTTCGTTCGCGGGCGGGCGCGCCGCCCCCGCCAGCACCTCGCGCAGGGTCGATTGGATGCGCCGATAATCGTCGCTGCGGGTGCGCACGCGTTCCTGCTGGACGCGCAGCCGATCGACCTGGTCGCGGGCGCGCGGCACGAAATCCATATGCCGGCGCGTGAAGTACAGCCGGTCGGCGAGCAGCGCCTCGAGCATCACCGAGTCGGCCACCGACGAGCGCCGTCCGAAGAACAGATCGGCCAGCTCGGGCGCGGTGAAGCTATGCCCCTGTTCCTGCACGATTTCCCAGAGCAGGTTGAGGTCGAGCTCGGCGCCGAGGGCCGCGCGCTCGGCCTGGAGCGCGGCGATCGCGCTTGCCGCCGTCTCGCGCGCGGGGCGGCGCTCGGGATGCGCGATCATCACGAGGTCGCGGGGGATCATGCGCTCGCGTCCGTCGGCGTCGAGCACGGCGACATGGCGCTCCTGCTCGCGCAGCGCCAGGCCCGCGCGAAAGCGTCCCTCGTCAAGGTACTCGACAATAGTGCCCGCGTACCTGACCGGAAATTTTGCGTCTGCCACCATGACCGATTTCATTTTGACGATGCCGGTGTACAAAGACTATATGGAAGGGCGATGGCTCAAAACCGGCAAAATCGGATCGAGATCGATCTGCCCGACGAATTGGTCCAGGCTCTTGTGCGGGTGGCCGAAGCGCTGGAAATAATGACGCTCGGCGAGGCCGCGATTATCGCGATCGCGGACTGGACTTCGCGCCGTGGCGCCGAGCTCGACAATCTCGATCCGAGCCGCAGATATTTCGTGAACGAGGCGTTAGATGAACTCATCGACAAGAAAGACCGCTAACCTGTTATTCATCGCTGGCGCCGCGGCGACGTTCGCACTTGCCGCCGCTGTTTCGATTTTCGCCGGCGCCGCGATTGCGGCCAAGGGCGTTGACGTCGAGATTCCATACGACGGATCGCAGCTCAAAACCCCCGAGATCAAGCAGCCGCTTTATCTCCAACCCGTGGGCGGCGGTCTGATGGTTTCCGACGCGGCCGGCGGAGTTTACTCGGTCACGATGTCCGGCGCGACCAAGGCGCTCGCCGACAAAAGCAAGGTCAAGCATCCCGCCGGTCTGGCCGTGGCGCCCGGGGGATTTGGCGCATACGCGGGACAAGTTTTCGTGCTCAACGCACCCGACGGCGTCAAGGCTCCGTGCGAGGTCGATCGAATCGACAAGTCGGGCGCGGTCAGCACGTTTGCCAAGCTGCCCGACGTGGGAACCAACAAAGCCACCGCCTGCCGCGACCTCGAGTTCGCGCCGCCCAGTGGCGCGTACGCGGGCAAACTCTTCGCCGCCGTATCGGGTGATTCGACGATCTATGCGATCGATTCTTCCGGCAAGGCGAGCGCGTTCGGCACCTTCGACAAGCCGCTCGCATTCGATCTGAGCGCGATCGCATTTGCGCCCTCGAGCGACCCCAAAGCTCCCGGCAAGATGCTGGTTGGGATGCGCCCGCGGATGACCGGCGCATCGAAGATCGGGCGCATCTCGGTCATCGATCCCGATGGCAAGATGAACAGCGATCCATACCTGGTTGGATTCATCAACCCGACCGGCTTCGGCAACTCGCCAGCCAACTGGGGCTCATATGGCGACACGTTCATGATCTCGGACGCGGGCAAGCCCGCCGACAGCGGCGGCGCCGCCGATGGCTCGATCTACCGCGTGTACAAGGGAGTTGCGCGGCCGTTCGCCGGCAACCTGGCCGACCCGAACTGCATGAAGTTCGTCGGCGCGAAGATGGTGCTGGCCGACCCGACCGCGAAGGGCCCCGCCTCCGGCGCGATCGTGGTGATCTCCTCGATGCTGTAGCGGCGGCTTGCTATTGCGTGAGCGCCTTCGCGCCGGGAACAAAAATCGCATCCGTGGAGCCGTGCAGACCCGGCCAATTCTTCGACGGCGCCGGATCGATCACGTTCGGAGCCGGTACGTTTCGATCGAGGGCGAAATGATTCCTATCGCGACCGAGCGGTAGATTCTCCGCGAATTCAAAACTTCCGATTTCGCCGGCGTTCATCGCTATGCCGCCGATCCTCTTCGGTTTCCGCGAAGCCGGGCTTCAACGGGGGTTGGCAATCGATTGACACCTGATGTTTGATGCGTGACGATCTCAAGATGCGGACCACGCTAGATATCGACCAGGATGTACTCGAAACCGCCAAGGAGCTTGCGGCCCGGCGCTCCACTACCGCAGGGCGCATAATTTCCGACTTGGCCCGTAGCGCGCTCGCACCCCGCGATCAGCCTGCTCGCATGCGCAATGGTGTCCCGCTCCTGCCGGGTCGAAAAAAGGGCTTACTCGTGACGCCCGCGCTAGTTAATCGGCTCCGCGACGAGGCATAGCAGCGCGATGGTCGCGCTTCTGGATGTGAACGTGCTTATCGCACTGTTCGACCCGTCGCATGTTCATCACGAGGCGGCTCACCGATGGTTTGGCAAGAACCGCAGATCTGGATGGGCGACCTGCCCGCTGACGGAGAATGCTTTCGCGCGTGTGTTGTCGAACCCGGCTTACCCCGGTTCCCGCACGACGGTACAGGACGCCGCTGCGCGCCTCGGAACGTTCTGCTCCGATCGTCAGCACGTCTTCTGGAATGACTCAGTCAGTATCCGGGAAAAGGGCGGGTTCGTATGGGCTCACGTCCTGGGGTATCGCCAGCTCACCGATGTTTACCTGCTTGCGCTCGCGGTGGCGAAGCAAGCGCGGTTCGCGACGTTTGATTCCACAATTTCTCTTCGCGCTGTCGATCGTGCGGAATCGAAGAATCTCGAACTGATTGCAGTATGAAATTTTTCCCCAGATGACTCGGGCCCCTCTGAAACGCTGCGATTGCGCTCGCGCGCAAAACAAATCAATGCCACGGCTCCGTCACCGTCTGGGTGTCGCCGGTTTCTTTGTCCACTATCAGCATCTCGACTTGCTGGTAGGCGCCCTTCGGGAAGAATACGTAGCCGCTGACGGTGAAGTTGTGATTGACGTCCTGCTGCCGCAGCGCCACGGCCTTGAGTTGCTGATTGGCTTGCTGATCGGCTTTGGTCTGGCCGGATTGAGCACCCTGGAACATCCCTTCGCCCGCGCCGATCGCGGTGCCGACCAGGGCGCCCGCGCCCGCCGCGCCAAATCCCGATCCGGCCAGCGCGCCGAGCCCCGCTCCGACCGCGCCTCCGGCTGCGCCGCTGAGAGCTGCGCTGCCGAGCCCGCCGCCCAATTCCTTGGCGCCTCCGGCCTGGCGCGCCGCCTCGCCGGGAGGAAGCGGAGCGATCCGTTCGCCGGCGGAATTGAGCGCGAAGACCTGGCTGGGAACCACGGCGCGCGGATCGTCGGTGCCGTTGGCGACCGACACGAACACCGGCTGGACCTCGCCGACCGCGGGCGCCGCCTGCACGCTGATCGTCAACTGACCCGGCTGTGGCGTCGCCACCACCTGCGGGGTATGCGCGATCGGCGCCGACGCGACGCCGCATCCCGCAAGCGCGATCGCCACACCCATCGCGAGCATCGCGTGAGCCGCGCCGCGCCGCGGAGCACCGCCTCGCCTTGGTCGAAGGCGAGGCACAGTATTAATCCTCTTCGCCATTTCGCTGCTGATTATTTTGACTGCGCGCGCCCGTGCAAGTCCATAGCGCAACTGCCTTCCGGCTTTGTTAGATTATTCGATTATGCTCTCGAACACTGCGCCGCGTCCGAAGAACGCGATCGTTATATTGCTCGACAGTCTCAACCGGCACATGCTCGGCGCGTACGGCGGGCGCGAGTTCGCGACGCCGAACCTCGACGCGTTCGCGCGCCGCGCGATTCGCTTCGATCGGCACTACTCGGGCTCGCTGCCGTGCATGCCGGCGCGTCACGATATCTTGTGCGGCGCGCTCGATTTTCTGTGGAAGCCGTGGGGTTCGATTGAAATCTGGGAGCGTCCCGTCACCGCGTGGCTGCGCGCCGCCGGTGTCGTGACCAAGCTGGTCTCGGACCATCCGCATCTGTTCGAGACCGGCGGAGAAAATTACCACACTGATTTTACCGCGTGGGATTACCAGCGCGGCCATGAGAGCGATCCGTGGCGCACGCGGCCCGACGCCTCGTGGATGGGAGCGCCGTCGTTCGGCCGCGGACATATGCCGTACGACGACTCGCGCGGCTACTTTCGCGGCGAAGAGGATTTTCCCGGACCGCGCACGATGCGCGCGGCGTGCGAATGGCTCGAACGCGAAGCGCCCACCGACTCGCGCTTCATGCTCTTTATCGACGAGTTCGATCCCCACGAGCCGTTCGATACGCCCGAGCCATACGCCTCGATGTACGATTCCGCGTGGACCGGGCCGCATCTCATCTGGCCTCCTTATATGCGCGGCGCGATCGAAAAAGGCGTCCTGACCCCCGCGCAGGCGCGACAGGTGCGCGCGTCGTATGGCGCGAAGCTCACGATGATCGACAACTGGGTCGGAAAGCTGCTCGCGGCGATCGAGCGCGGCGGTTATTACGACAACACCGCCGTCATCGTATGCACCGATCACGGCCACTACCTTGGCGAGAAAGATATCTGGGGCAAGCCCGCCGTGCCGATTTACGACCCTCTCGGTCACACTCCCATGTTCATCGCATGGCCGGGCGCGCCCGCCGGCGCGATCGACGCGCTCACGACCAACGTCGATATCGCGGCGACGATCGCGGACCTCTTCGGTGTCGCGATGCAGCATCGCACGCACGGACGTTCGATCATCCCGCTCGTGACCGGCGAGCAAACCTCGATTCGCGAATTCGCGCTGGCTGGCGTATGGGGCCGCGAGGTGCATCTGATCGACGGCGTGCGGAAGTACGCGCGCGCGCCGTCGGACACAAACGCCCCGCTGAGCTTGTGGTCGAACCGGTGGTCCACGATGCCGGTAACTCGGATGCCGGGGCTTACGTTGCCGCCGCCCGATGATCGAGCGGTGCTGGACAGGATGCCGGGATCGCGGATTCCTGTAATACGCCAGCCGTTTCGCGCGGGCGATATGTTGCCGTTCTGGGCGATGGGCAAGTTCGGCGGGAATTGCCTGTATCGCGTGCTCGACGATCCGGCCGAGGAAAATAATCTTGCCGGCTCACGCGCGGAGAAAGATGCGGCCGATGCGCTGCGCGCCGCTCTGGAAGCGGTCGAGGCGCCCAAGGATCAGTTCGAGCGGCTGGGGCTCGCGTGATTTTCCGCTAGCGGCCGTGACCGCCGCCGCCGTGGCCGCCGAATCCTTCTCCGCCGCCAAATCCTCCGCCGCCGAAGTGCCCTCCGCCTCCGCCCGCGTGACCGCCGCCACCGAGATGTCCTCCGCCGCCCAGATGTCCGCCTCCGCCACCATGATCATGGTCGCCGCCACCGCCGCGCTCGCCGATATAGCCTCCGCCGATCGGGCCCATTCCGAGCAGATAAAGTGACGGCGGAAACATCGATTCGTTGAGCGCGTTCAGCGATACGACATCGTAATCCTCAGTGTCCGCGACATAAGCGGCGGTGTCGTTCGCCTGGATGAGTTGCCAATTGTACTTGCGGAACGCCTCCTCGTTGCCAACCAGCACGCATCCGCAACTGCCGGGATCATAGTACCAATAGACAGTGCCGTTCTGAGTCGGATAGCTGTGAATTGAGTAGCTCGGCAAGCCGCGCACGATCGCGAGCTGGTCGGGATAGTCGGCTTCCATCCGCGTGAAGCCAGCCTGGGTCAGCGCGGTTTCCATCGCGATTGCCGCGGCCGGACGCGAGGCCTCGTAGTGCTGATACGCGGCGCATCCCGCGAGAATGAAGATTATCGAACAGACGATCGTGAGTATGCCGGCGTGGCTCGAAAATCGCATCGCATTTTTGTTGGGCGCATCACTGCGAACCGCCTCCAACTTCATATTATTCCTGTCGCGCCCGATCCAAAATGGCCCGTCGAGAGCGGGTTTGTCGCGGCCCGCGCCGCGTCCGCCTCGCGCGCGTTGACATCGTGGCGCGCGCCGCGATAGTGCACGACAATGGGCAATCAACCGGGGAGACGGCGATGAAGGACCGCGCGTACCAGGCCGGCCTTGCGATCCGCAAGCGCGTGCTCGGCCACGCCCACGTCGAGCGCGCGCTCGAGGCCGCGACCGCCTTCGATCGCGATTGGCAGGAGTTCGTAACCCGCCATGCCTGGGGCGCTGCATGGACTCGGCCCGGCCTCGCGCACAAGACCCGCAGCCTGCTGACGATCGCGATTCTGGCCACGCTCGGCCGCGAGGAAGAGTTGCGCCTGCACGTTCGCGCCACGCGCAACACCGGCGCGACGCGCGCAGAAGTCAAAGAAGCCCTGATGCATGTGGCGGTTTACGCGGGCGTGCCGGCGGCCAACGCCGCGTTCAGGATCGCCAAGGCGGCCTTCGCGGAGCTCGAGCCGGCCCCGCGAAGGCGCGCGACACCGAAGCGCGGCGCGGCCAAGCGAGGCGCAAGATGACCGCGGGCTATCGCCGTCCCGAGCCGGGCGTGCATCCTGAAAACGACTCGCCCGCGTACGCGAGCACGGCCAGGCGCGCGCCGCGAAATCCCGCAATCAAGATTGCCCACACGCTCTCCGAGATTACCGGTCCGCGCTTCAACCCCGCAGCGGTCTCACGGACGTTCGGCGCGGCGGACGCCGATCTGACCCACTTCGCCGGCGGCGCGGCGCAGGGCGAAAGGATTATCGTGGCCGGCCGGATCCTCGATGACGACGGCCGCGCCATACCTCAGATGCTGATAGAGCTATGGCAGGCCAACGCGGCGGGCCGCTACGCGCATCCAATCGATCAGCATGACGCTCCTCTCGATCCGCATTTTTCGGGTGCGGCCCGAATCCTTTCCGGCGCGGACGGCGCGTATCGCTTCGTCACGATCAAGCCCGGCGCCTATCCGTGGCGAAATCATCCCAATGCGTGGCGTCCGCGGCATATTCATTTCAGCCTGTTGGGAGCGGGGTTCGCCGCGCGGCTAGTCACTCAAATGTATTTCCCCGGCGATCCTCTGCTCCCCTTCGATCCGATTTTCAACAGTATCGCCGACGCCGCCGCTCGCGAACGCCTGATTGCCCGCTTCGATTTCGATACCACCGTTGCCGAATACGCACTTGGATACCAATTCAATATAGTGCTCCGCGGCCGCGACGCCACGCCGGCGCAGGATTGAGATGAGCACGCGGCTGACTCCCTCGCAAACCATCGGACCATTCTTCGCGCCCGCGCTGGTCCGCGAGGGCGCCGAGCGGCTGGTGCGCGACGGCACTCGCGGCGAGCGCATAGTGCTCGAAGGACGCGTGCTCGACGGCGACGGCGCTCCGGTCCCCGACGCGATGATCGAAATCTGGCAGGCCAACGCCGAGGGCCGTTACGACCATCGCGAAGACACGCAGGAGAAGCTGCTCGACCCGAACTTCCATGGCTTCGGCCGCGCGGGCACCAATCAACTCGGCGAGTTCAGGTTCTTCACGATCAAGCCGGGTGCGGTTGCGGGCGAAGGCGGCGCGCTGCAGGCTCCGCATATCAATGTATGCGTATTCGCGCGCGGGCTGCTGCATCATCTGATGACGCGAATATACTTTCCCGACGAATCCGCCGCCAATGCCGCCGATCCCGTACTGAACAAAGTTGCGCCCGCGCGCCGCACGACTCTGCTCGCACACGACACGGGCGCTGCGACTGCGCGCGTTCTGCGTTTCGATATTGTTTTGCAGGGCGGCAACGAGACCGTGTTCTTCGACGTGTGAGACGCGCCGTTCGCCGCGATCGCGCGGAGTGATAAAGCTGAATAAATCGAGCTGAACAAGGAGACGCTCCGATGGCTACCGCAGCGCCGCATAATCCTCCGTTTCGCGCCGATCATGTCGGAAGCCTGCTCCGGCCGCCCGCGCTGCTGGCGGCGCGGGCCGCGCGCGCATCGGCGAAGATTTCCGCCGCCGAGCTGCGCGCGGCTGAAGACGCGGCGATTCGCGATGCGATCGCATTCGAGGAAGCGGTGGGCCTCGAGTCGATTACCGACGGCGAGTATCGCCGCGAAGTCTTTTATTCGGATTTCTATTTCCGCGGGCTCGGCGGCGGCACGGTCGCGTACGATCCCGCCTCGATCGACGAGGCGTTCTTCATCGATCGCGAAGGCCACAAGCTTCCG
>DATLTX010000010.1:0-2194 GCA_035533435.1 Binataceae bacterium (SeqCode) | reverse complement strand
GGAGTATTCGACGCCGCGATGAGCGTTTATCTCAACCGTTTCTTGAACATCCCGGCCGCGCGGATTCCGCGCGCCAGCGGCAAGGCTCGGCCGTCCGCCGAAGTGATCGAAGCATTACCCGCGTTGCTGAATCTCCAGCAGCAGGTCAACCAGGTTGGAGCACTCGTCGCCGAATATTTCGCGGCGCCCGCCGACGATCATGCGCTCGTCGCCGCGATGGGCCGCGCGATGCTGCGCGAGGATCGCGACTTTCACACGATTCAAGACTTCGAAGCTGCCGTACGCCAATACTCGATCCTCGGCCGCGACGCGGGATCCGTCGTGCTGCTCGCGACGGGACGCTATATGGCCGCGCACGCGCCAACGGTCCGCGCGCAGGGGCAGACCTTTCAGATTGCCGAACGGCTGTATCGCGGCGATCGATTGTTCGAGGGAGATTAGCCGCATTTCCCCGCGCGCGCAGGACGCGAAAGCCGGAACGCGGGAACTACTTGACGCCCGAGTAAACCGCGAAGATCAGGTTGCGGTAGGCGACGCCGACTTCACGAAAGCCGATCTCGCTGAGCCATCCAAGTTGTTCGGATACCGTCGCGGTGCGGTCGAACTTCATCCGTTCGAGCGCGGTTTTGAGGTCCGGCTCCGCGGCGCCAATTTCGCGCGCGCGGCGAATCCACATCTCATGATTGCGCCGCTCGAGCGCCGGAGTCTCGCCGCGCACCTGGTCGGCGTTGATCAGGATGCCGCCATCGTTAAGCGCCGCGTACGCCTGCGCATAGACGGCGCGCTTCTGCTGGTCGGCAAGATGATGAATCGACAGCGCCGAGACGATCGCGTCGTAGCGCCCCGTGATTCGGCCGAGACCATAGTCCGCAACCTCGAAGCTGAAGCGCGCGCCGCCGGCCGCGAAGCGGTCGCGCGCCTGCGCCAGCATCTCGTCCGAGATATCGACCATCACGATTCGCGCGCGCGGATACGAGAAAGCGACAAACGCCGAGAGCAGTCCGGTGCCGGCGCCCAGATCGAGCACGGTGATTTCGCGCTCGCGCGCAAACGGAATCGTGTCGATCGCGGCGCGATAGAACTCGTCGAAACAGGGCACGAGCTTGCGCCGCGCCCGATCGTAAGTTTCGGCGGTACGATCGAACGCGTATTTGATTGATTCCTGCATCGTCGAGCGAATCATTTTGCCATGCGCTGGCCTCCGACGCGAGAGCGCGCGCCGTTCGTTGTACGCCGCGTCAGCGATTCGATATAAGGATGACCAGACGCAGCCGCATCGCGCGCGGAACTATTCGAGGAACCGTATGATGCAAAAGCCAATCATTTCCGCCGATTCGCATATCACCGAGCCGCCCAACACTTACATTGACCGGATCGACAAAAAATACCGGGACACCGCCCCGCATGTCGTTCGCGATGAAAAAATGGGCGACGTGTTCGTGGTCAAGGATATGGAGCGTTCGATTCCGATGGGCCTCCTCGCCGCGGCCGGAAAGAGCGCGAAGGACCTCGCGGTCGGCGGCGTCAAGTTCGAGGAAATGCATCGCGGCGGATGGGATCCGGAAGCGCGCCTCGGCGACCAGGATCGCGACGGCGTCTCAGCCGAGATCATCTACCCCACGGTCGGGATGCTGCTGTGCAATCATGCGGACGTCGATTACAAGAAGGCCTGCTTCGACGCGTACAACCTCTGGATGGCGGAGTATTGCGGGCATCATCCGGACCGCCTGATCGGGATCGGGCAGACCGCGATGCGCTCGCCGGCCGAGGGTATCGCGGACCTGCGCAAGATGAAGGAGCAAGGCTTCAAGGGCGTGATGATGCCTGGGAATCCCGCCGTCGAAGACTACGACAGTCCCGCTTACGACGATTTCTATCGCGCGGCCGTGGACCTCGATATGCCGCTGAGTTTCCATATTCTGACCAGCAGGAACGACAGCATGTTCGAGGCGCGCGGACCGCGCCTCAACGGCTTTCTCGCGATCATCCGCGGATGCCAGGATATTATCGGCACCTTCATCCTGAGCGGCGTCTTCGAGCGCCATCCGAAGCTGAAAGTGGTCTGCGTCGAAGCGGACGCGGGATGGGTTCCGCACTATATGTACAGGATGGATCATGCGTACAACCGGCATCGCTACTGGCTACCGGCGGGTACGCTATCGAAGATGCCAAGTGAGTATTTCCGCGAGAATGT
>DATLTX010000009.1:0-8372 GCA_035533435.1 Binataceae bacterium (SeqCode) | reverse complement strand
GCATACGCGCACAATGTTTTCACGAAAAAAGATATTCCGATCTGGATCGCCGACTACGTCCTGATGGGCTACGGCACTGGCGCGATCATGGCCGCGCCCGGCGAAGACCAGCGTGATTTCGAGTTCGCCCGCAAGTACGGCCTCGAGATTCCGCGCGTCACCGCACCCGCCGACGGCTCCGCACCGCCCGCCGACCGCGCTTTCACGGAACATGGGGTCGCGATCAACTCAGGCTTCCTTGACGGAAAGACCACCGCCGCCGCGCTTCGCGCCATTTGCGATTACGCCGAGCACCATGGAATCGGCAAGCCCACCGTCAGCTACAGGATGCGCGATTGGCTCATCTCGCGGCAGCGCTACTGGGGATGCCCGATTCCGATCGTCTATTGCAAGGCTGAATGCGGAATTGTTCCGGTGCCCGAGGATCAACTGCCCGTACGCCTGCCGCCGATGAAGGATTATCAGCCGTCGGGCACCGGCCGCTCTCCTCTCGCCAACGTTCCCGAATTCGTCAACACGACCTGTCCGAAATGCGGCGGACCGGCCGAGCGCGAGACCGATACACTCGACGGCTTCGCGTGCTCGTCGTGGTATTTTCTGCGTTTCGCGTCTCCGCATGAGGATCGCGCTCCGTTCGATCGCGCTGCGGTCGATTACTGGCTGCCGGTCGATCTCTACGTCGGCGGCGCCGAGCACGCCGTCATGCATCTGCTCTACGCGCGGATGTGGACCAAGGTGATGTTCGACGCGGAGCTGATCTCGTTCCAGGAACCTTTTCCCAAGCTGCGCAATCAAGGCGTGGTGTGGGCGGCCGACGGACAACGGATGTCAAAGTCCAAGGGCAACGTCGTCACTCCAGACTCGATGATCGAAAAATACGGCGCCGACGCGTTGCGGCTCTGGGAGCTGTTCATGGGGCCGTTCGACGAGGACACGAAGTGGAACGAAAGCGGTGTCGCCGGAACCGAGCGATTCATCGTCCGCGTGTGGTCATGGGTGCGGCGTTACGTCGAAGCCGGATGTCCCGAAGGCGCTGTGTCTGACGAGACAATTCATCGCGCGCACAAGACCTTGCGTATCGCCACCGAGCATCTCGAGCAGATGCGCTTCAACACCGGACTGGCGGCGATGATGGAGCATCTCAACTACGTCGCCAAACTCGAACCGGAAAACCTGAATCGATTCGTCGTCGAGTCCTTCGTCCTGATGCTGGCCCCGATGGCGCCGTATGTCGGCGAAGAGCTATGGCGCGCCCTGGGACATCAGAACTCTGTCCATCGCGAGCGCTGGCCGGCATTCGACGCCGCGTTGGCGCGCGCGGAGACCGTCACCATCGTGGTGCAGGTCAA
The DNA here is from genome assembly GCA_035533435.1 of Binataceae bacterium (SeqCode). Taxonomy (GTDB): domain Bacteria; phylum Desulfobacterota; class Binatia; order Binatales; family Binataceae; genus JBARDN01. Next base: position 7,023 of record DATLTX010000009.1, on the reverse strand, counting down.
CGGCAAAGTGCGCGAACGCCTGCAGGTCGCCGCGGGAGCGGTTGAAGACGAGGTCAAGGCTATGGCGCTACAAAGCGAAGCAGTAGCGAAACATCTTGGCGGCAACGCTCCGCGCAAGTTCATCTTCATCAAGGACCGGATGCTGAGCATCGTAACGTGAGCAATTCTGTCCGATCCCCTCTGGTCCCTCTCCCGACTTCCGGGAGAGGTTAGGTGAGGGTCCGATCCGCGCGCGGCATCAGTTTGCCGCGCGCCTTGAATTCTGTGCGCGAGCTTTGTTCTAAATAGCGCGTCCCTGCGCGCCGCGCTGAACGAGGACCCTCACCCGACCTCTTCCTTATCAGAGCGAGGAGAATTTTCTGAATCACTTTGCTGGTATATACGTCTAAAAGGCGTGGGAGCTGGCATGCACAAATTGATGCGCCCGCTGATCGGTGTTGCCGCCCTGGCAATCGCGATGTTTGCAGCACCAATAGTCGCATCGGCGCAACAGTTCTCGTTCGATCGCCCGGGAAGTAACTATGTGATGCACCTAGGGCCCGGCTCGATCGTCACCGCGCCGGATACTCTCGTGCCACGATTCGGACGCTTCGGCCGGATGCGCGGTCCGCGCACGAATCCGGTCGGACGGCCGATGCTTGTCGAGATTCCCGCTCCATCTTCAAGACCCCTTGCGCCAAACGTGCTGATCCTTCCGGCCGTCTGGTCCTCCGCATCCTGATCGCCCTGCCCGATTCGCAACTACTCTCCGGGAACTTGAAGACGCGCAGGTCGCATGCGATGCTTCGTCTGAGCCGCGGCAATAATCCGCGCGATGCGCACAAGCAGGAGCGATCGAAATGGCCGAGCAGGTATTGAAGGTAACCCGCCACGCGAACTACGCGGTGCTGACTCTAAATCGTCCGGAAAAGCGCAACGCGCTCAATCAGCCGCTGATCGAAGCGCTGAATCAGGCGCTCGCCCAATTCGAGAACGACAAGGAAATTCGCGCGCTGCTCTTGCGCGGCGAGGGCGCGAGCTTTTGCGCGGGAATCGACCTTCGAGAAGTTGACGAAGCCGAGGGCGGCCACAATCCAACATCGCTCGAGTATGTATTCGGCCGCCTCGAGCGCTTTCCGGTCCCAACGATCGCGGCAGTACACGGCGCGGCCCTGGCCGGCGGACTCGAGCTGGCGCTGCATTGCGATCTGCGCGTCGCGAGCGCAAACGCCAAGCTCGGCATGACGCTCGGGCGAGTGGGCCTGATGGTGCCGTACGATTTCACGCGCAAGCTGATCGAAATCTGCGGCTCCGCGAACACCGCATGGATTCTCTACACCGCCGAACTCATCGACGCCGAACGCGGACGGCATATGGCGATGGTCCATGAAGTGGTGCCCGACGCCAAGCTCGCCGAAGTCACGACCGCGCTGGCCGAAAAAATCGCCGACAATGCTCCGCTTGCTTTGCGTGCGATGAAGGCGACGGTGCGCCGCTGCATGGCCGACACCTTCGACGCATGGCACGACGATCTCCTGCGCCTTGCGCGCGAAGTCCGTGTGAGCAAAGACGCGAAGGAAGGCGTCCGCGCGTTCCTGGAGAAGCGCAAGCCCGCCTGGAAGGCCGAGTAGGCTTCCCCCGGCGAGCCGCCGGCCGCTACCGGAATGAATTCTTCAGGGACGGCCCTGTATGGCCGCCGGTCTCTCGCGAGTCTCTATCTCCGAAACTTCACCCGCGCGTGATCGCTTCTCTGATCGCGGCGGCGCTCGCGAGCAGCGTGTTCGGCAAGTTCAGTGTTCCGGCGACATTCGAGTAAGGATACAGCCGCGCGTTGATATGCGCGTGCAGCGGCAGCCCCTCGCCCTGATGAATTTCGTAATCGAGCGGCAGGGGCCCCATCAGCGCAAGGATCCGGTAAATCGCGCCGGCGAACTCGCGCAACTCTTCGCTCGACAGATCCGGCAACTGCGCGTCGCGATATTGATGCATTACGACATCATAGCTGCGCGGAAATACGCCGATCGGGCTCGCGTAGCTGACGATATTGCCCCGGTTCTCGATCGTCAGCCCGAGCCGGTCCATCAGGTTGATGATCTCCTCGAACAATCCCGGCGTCTCACGCGACGCGTGCGCCTCGGCCGCGACCGCCGGAAACGGCTCCGGCGATCCGAGAATCTGCTGATGCAAATGCGGCTGCGAGGCGCCCGATTCGCGGCCCTGGTTCTTGCGGATTACGATCGCACGCACCGCGCGATTCTCGCGCGCAAGGCGCATCACGCGCACGTCCGCTTGCAGCAGGTGAAAGAAGTGCTCCTCGCCGAGCGCGCCGGTGAAAATCAGGTCACCGGACGTGCGCGGATTATCGACGAAATGGCGCGGATCCTCGACCACGATATACGACTCGTTGCGGCTCGCGGTCAGCTCGGCCGGAATACGCGGAAAGAGATTGTGGAACACGCGTACCACCCACTCGTCGGCGGCGCGCGACGCGCCTCCGGTCCATCCGGGCATCTCGGCCGGAGTCACGCGAAAAATCTCGGCGGTCGTCAATGCCTCATTGGCGGGACAGAACGGACAACTCTCGGTCGCGCGGCGAATATGCTCCGCGCTGAGCGCCGCGCCGCGCGCGGAATTGCCGGCCTCTCGCCCGAGCGTGAACGCGAAGCTTTTCGCGCGCACGTCAACGACGTAGGAAACGACGCCGGTGATCGGGTTGCGGATCCAGACCAGCGCGCCGTCGCGGGTTTCATGTTCTATCGGCATTTGTTTCTATCGGCATCGCGGGAGTATTCGTTAAATCATCAGCGGCGCGGGTTTTCAACGCGCGGCCGCCTGTGCGCAAACATAGCGCATCCACAGCGCGCAAACTTGACTCTCCGGGAACGCTCCGATATCCACATAGTGAGGACGGGGGCTCGGGATGTCCCGGGCATGAAATTGGGGTTTGGCAGTCGGGGTCTGGCGTTCCGCGCCTGCGGACACCAGGCTTTTTTTTGCCAGACCTTGGGTTCATTCCCGCTCGCTATATTCGTGGCGCCGTCCCATCGAGAAGCTATTTTGACACCCACAAAAAAATATCTGTTCACTCCCGGCCCCGTCTCCGTGCCGCCAGAAGTGCTGCTCGAGATGGCTCAGCCAATCATTCATCATCGCACGCCCGCGTTCAGCGCCGCGCTCGACCAGGCGCGCGAGCGCCTGAAGCCGCTGTTCGGGACCGCGCAGGAGCCGATCCTGCTGTCGTCATCGGGAACCGGCGCGATGGAAGCCTCTATCATCAACCTCCTGGCGCCGGGCGACCATGCGATCTTTGTCAATGGCGGCAAGTTCGGCGAGCGATGGGGCAAAATCCTGGCCGCGTTCGGGATGGTCCCGCACGAGATCAAAGTCGAATGGGGCCGCGCCGTGCGCCCCGAACAGATCGACGACGCGCTAAAGGCGCATCCCGACGCCAAGGCCGTCCTGGTGCAGGCCAGCGAGACCTCGACTTGCGCGATTCATCCGATTGGCGCGATCGGCGAGGTCACGCGCCGGCGCGGCGCGATGCTGATCGTCGATGGAATCACGTCGGTCGGCGTGTTCGAGCAGAAGATGGACGATTGGGGAGTTGACGCGTTCATCACCGGCAGCCAGAAGGCGCTGATGCTGCCGCCGGGTCTCGGAATCGTGGTGCTGTCGGAGCGCGGAATCGAAGCGGCGAAAAAGAACAAGACGCCAAAATTCTATTTCGACCTTCCCAAGGAATTGAAGGCGCAACGCGACGAGCACACCACCGCGTTCACGCCCGCCGTCGGATTGATCCTCGGGCTCAACAAATCGATGGAGCTGCTGCACGCCGAGACTCTGCCGCGCGTGTTCGCGCGCCACGCGGCGATGGCGCTGGCGACACGCGAAGCCGGGCTTGCGCTGGGGCTCAAACTTATCGCGCCCGAAAATCCCGCTCCCGGCGTCACCGGACTTATCGTTCCCGACGGCTTCGACAGCGGCAAGCTGGTGAAATACATGCGCGACGTGCTGGGCGTCGCGGTGCAGGGCGGACAGGACCAGATGAAGGGCAAGCTCGTCCGAATCGGGCATATGGGGAACCTGACGCCGTTCGATATGCTGATCGCCGTCAGCGCGCTCGAAGCGGGCCTCGCCAACCTGGGCTACGAATTCCGGACCGGCGCGGGCGTCGCCGCGGTCCAATCACGAATCGCACGGAGCATTTGAAAAAAACATGGCGGACAGCTTCCGCGTTCTGCTTAGCGATACGCTGGCTCCTCAGGGAATCGAGGTTCTCAAGCGCTATCCTCAACTCAAATTCGACATCAAGACGGGGCTGAAATCCGCCGAGCTGGCCGCGATTATTGCCGACTACGACGCCCTGCTGATCCGCAGCGGCACCAAAGTCACCAAGGAAATAATCGAGCGCGCCACGCGCCTGCGCGTAATCGGACGAGCGGGAGTCGGCGTCGATAACGTCGATATTCCGCCCGCGACGCGGCGCGGAATCGTCGTAATGAACAGCCCGCTCGGCAACAGCGTCACCACCGCCGAGCACGCGATCTCGATGATGATGGCGATGGCGCGGCACATTCCCGCCGCCAACGCTTCTCTGCACGCGGGCAAATGGGAACGCAACAAGTTCACCGGCGCCGAGATTTGCAACAAGACGCTGGGCGTTGTTGGCCTGGGCAATATCGGGCGGATCGTCGCCGACCGCGCCAGCGGCCTCAAGATGAAGGTCATCGGCTACGACCCGATTCTCACCGCCGAAGCCGCCGCCCGCCTTGGCATCGAACTGGTGAGCCTCTCGGAGCTGTTCACGCGCGCCGATTTTATCACCGTGCACACGCCTTTGACTGACGACACGCGCGGCCTTGTCAATGCGGCGGCGTTCGCGAAAATGAAAAAGGGCGTGCGCGTGATCAATTGCGCGCGCGGCGGAATTATCGACGAAAAGGCCCTTGCCGACGCGATCGTCTCCGGCAAAGTCGCAGGCGCCGCACTCGACGTGTTCGTCGAGGAGCCGCCCCCGCCCGACCATCCGCTGCTCAAGCTAGACGCCGTGATCGCGACGCCCCATCTGGGCGCCGCCACCGACGAAGCGCAGGTCCAGGTCTCCGTCGATATCGCGCAGCAGGTGGCGGACTTCCTGATCGACGGCACGATTCGCAACGCGGTTAATATACCGGCGGTCACGCCCAAAGAGCTCGAGATTCTCGGGCCTCATCTTACGCTCGGCGAAAAGCTCGGGCGCCTGGTCGCCCAGTTGATCGCTGGAGCGCCCACCAGCGTCACCGTATCGTTCGGCGGCGAGGCCGCAAATCTCAAACCCGACGCGATCACCGCCGCAGTCTTGAAAGGCCTGATGAGCGGATTCCTCGATGAGCAACTCAACGCCGTCAACGCCCCCTATATCGCATCCGAGCGCGGCATCCGTATCGCGGAGTCCCGCTCGCGCGAAGTCACCGATTATCACAACACGCTGTCGGTTACGGTGCGCACCGCCGCGGGCGAGCATGACGTCTCGGGAGCGGTGCTCGGTAATCGCGCGATGCGCCTGACGCGAATCGACGGCTACCGCGTCGAGGCGGTCCCCGAGGGCTACTTCCTGATGCTCCATAACCGTGACGTTCCGGGAGTGGTCGGCGCGGTCGGCACGCTGCTCGGCGAATCGGGGATCAATATCGCCGGACTTGAGCTGGGCCGCGACCGCGTCGGAGGAACCGCGCTCAGCCTGATCGAAGTTGACTGCGCGGTGCCGGCCGCCGTGCTTGAAAAGCTCAAGACGGTTTCAGCCATCACGTCGGCGACGCTGCTTAAGCTGTGAAGGAACGGACAATCGCGAACGGGCGCGTCATCTGAGGATGCGCGCGGCGCGTGCCTGCGCGCGCGGGGGAATTCGATGAACACAGTAGCTGTCGTCGGTACGCAATGGGGCGACGAGGGCAAGGGCAAGATTATCGATTTGCTCGCCCACGACGCCGATATCGTCGTCCGTTTCCAGGGCGGCAATAACGCGGCGCACACGATCGTCGTCGATGGCGAGAAATATATCCTGCGCCTGGTCCCCGCCGGCGCGCTGCATCCGGGCAAGATCTGCGTGATCGGCAACGGTGCGGTCGTCGATCCGATCGCACTCCTCGCCGAGATTGACGATCTCAAAAAGCGCCGCGGCTTCGACACCAAAAACTTGAAGCTCAGCTTCGAAGCGCACATGGTGATGCCCTATCATCGCGCGATCGATCGCGCCCGCGAGACTCGCGCCGGCAAACGCGCGATCGGCACCACCGGCTTCGGCATCGGCCCCACTTATGAAGACAAGATGGCGCGCGTCGGGCTGCGCTTCGACGACCTGCTCAACTTCAAGCTCTTCGCGGACCGCTTGCGCCGCAACGTCAGCGAGAAAAACGCCTATTTGAAAGCGGTGCTCAAGGCCAAGCCTCTAAACGGCGCGCAGATCCTCGACGTGATGAAGCGCGAGCGCCGCCGAATCCTTCCCTACCTGTGCGACACCGGCGAGTACCTGGCCGCCGCGATCGCGGCCGGCAAGCGCGTCCTGTTCGAAGGCGCGCACGGCACGATGCTGGATATCGATCACGGCACCTATCCCTTCGTGACCTCATCCAACTGCGTCGCGAGCGGCGCGTTCGCGGGTACCGGGCTCGGTCCCGGCGCGCTCGACGCCGTCCTTGGCATCAGCAAGGGCTACACCACGCGCGTCGGTGCCGGACCCTTTCCGACCGAGATTTCCGGCTACCTGGCCGACTCGCTGCGCGAGGAAGGCGGCGAATTCGGCAGCGCCACCGGCAGGCCGCGACGCATCGGATGGTACGACGCCGTGCTCGGTCGTCTCTCGGCGCGGGTCAACGGTCTGTGGGGTCTGGCGGTTACCAAGCTCGACGTACTGACCGGAATCGATCCGATAAAAATCTGCGTCGGGTACACGTACAAGGGCAAGCGCTACGACACCGTGCCTCTGGGGCGGCATTCGATAGAGACGGCAAAGCCGATCTTTGAAGAACTGCCGGGATGGAACGAGCCGCTGTCCGACGCGCGGCA
>DATLTX010000008.1:0-2393 GCA_035533435.1 Binataceae bacterium (SeqCode) | reverse complement strand
AAACTGCGCAGCGTGCAGGAAGCGCTCGAGCTGGTGCTCGGAGTCGCGCGGGACCGGCGCCTGGTCCTGCTCGAAGTCGCAATCGGCGTGCTGATCCTCATCGAGCTGATAGTCAGTCTCGTCCCGCTCATCGCGCGCTAGCTCAGAAGAACCATCCCGAATCCGACGACGGGCCGAACAGGGCGCCGACGAAGCGTTCGAGTTCGAGATTGAACTTTACTATCACGTGGTCGGAGCCGCCGGTCAGTCCGATGCCGGGTCCGAGATTGTACTCGATTCCGCGCGGTAGCTCGCCCCAGACCACGGGAAATATGTAATGCTGCTGGTGGTGCAGCGGGTCGTTGTCGTCTATGTTTCCGGTGGCGCCGTATAATTCAACGCCGGGCGATATGTAGCGCCGCCATCGGTAATATATCGCGTTCGCATAACCGAACTCGAAGCCGCGATTGCGATTCGGCCCCGCGAAGATGGGCTTCTCGAACTGCGCATTTACTATGAATGAAAATCGTCCGATGTCCTTTTCGATTATCGGACGCAGCTCGAGCTCGAGCTGATTGTCGTCGAATTGCGGCGTCTGATGCCATTCGAGCTCGGCGTACCATCCGAGGTCAACCGGCAGCACTTCAGGATCGAAGAGCCGTCCGCGCAAGCGGAACTTCGAGCCCGCATATTGATAGTTCGCACCGCTGGGCTTCGCGAGGTTGAGATACGCCGCCGCCTCGATTCGGTCGGTGAGCCCATATGTCAATTCGTACTGGTTGTACCACATCCCCTGGCTGGCAAAGGTTCCCGACGCCGTGCCGCTGCCGCCCTGGCTGTGGCCGTTGGGGACGATTGCGTTGTCAGTCTCCAGCTCGGCGACGCCGCGGCCCTCGGTCGCGTAGGGATATACCTCGAACTCCCAGGGATCGACCTGCGCACAGGCTATTTGCGCGATCCCAAGAATGCATATTGCGCCGATCACGCCAGTGATAACTAGTCGAACTACTGACTGCATAATTACTATTTGCCCGAAGCGGCGCTGAGCAGTTCCGCGTCTATCCAGCGAGAGAGTGTGGCGCGGTCGGCCGCGCTCAGATGAGAGCCCGGATGGGCGAGTTGATATTCCCACGGCGGCATCGTTTCGCTCCCAAGCGCGCGATGCATCCACTGGAGCTTGTGGCGGCGCGCGGCGGCGTTGTAGGCGCTCCATTCGGAGAAGTTGATCTGGCGCCGGCCGCCCTCGACATCGCGAATCGCCAGCAACGAGACCGGCGCGACGCTCGTGTACCACGGCCATCGCGTATCGTTCGAATGGCAATCGCCGCACGACCGCGTGAGGATTTTCAGGACCGGGGACGGGGCGGCGAGCGGTGCTGATTCCGGCGGATCGCTCCGTCGCGCGGGCGCGAGTTGTGCCGCTGCGAGCGCAAGCAAAATCGCGCCGCCCGCGAGCCATCGCATCACGTGCCGCATCAGTGGAATCCATCTCGAAATTGGGACACGCGCGGCGTCACTTGGCGATGATCGCCCCTTCGGGGACGTCCTGATGGAAATCGTCGTAAAAGTCGTAGCTCCCGGGAGCCAGCGCCGGCAGACGCACCGTGATGGTCTGCCCGGGGGTCATCGCGACTTCGCGGTTGAGCTTGAAGCTTTCGAACTCGATCGTTTCATTGCTGGCGTTGGTGACCTTCAGGACCATCGGATGCTCGGCCGCAACCGTTACCGTCTGCGGAGTGAAGTGATTTTCCTTGAACAGGATCTCAGGCGGAGCCGGACTATCGCCGGCGGCCACAGCCGCGGACGCGGCCAGTATCAGAGCGGCAAAGGTTGCGATGAAAATAGTTTGGCGCACGGTGGGGCCTCGGCTGAGATTGAGAATGATTATCAATATCGTGCCGCGCGCCCGCCTGTCAAGCCGCCGTGCGCCGGGAAGGGCGATTATTCGAGCGCGCGCAAAGGAGTGTCGCGCATGAAGCGCAGCGTCTGCTCCAGATCGACGATTCCGGCGTCCGAGCCTAATCCCTGCGCGACAAGTGCGGCGGCGGCGTTGGCCAGGCGCATGGACTCGCGCGGAGTCCATCCCAGCAGCATCGCGCGGATGAATCCGGCGCAGTAGGCGTCGCCGCATCCGGAGGTATCAATCGCGGGTATTTCGTGCGCCGGTAGATGAATCGTTTCGCGCGGCGACACGAGCAGGCTGCCCCCGGCGCCCATCGTCAGGATCACGCCGCGCGCTCCGCGTTCGAACAGGATTCGCGCCGCTTCATCGGGGGTCTTCGCGCCCGTCAAACGGCAGGCCTGCTCGGCGTTGGGCATGAACCAATCGACCAGATGCAGGCACGGCGCAAGGATTTCGAGCGTCCGTGGCGCGCCCTCGCTCAGCATATCCATGCTGGTGGACGCGCCCGCAT
>DATLTX010000007.1:0-40475 GCA_035533435.1 Binataceae bacterium (SeqCode) | reverse complement strand
TAACTTTCGGCGGCGGCGGATGCGTCCTTCCACAGCGTCGCGAATGGCTTTGCGAAACGCGGGATGAAGCTCTCGCCGAGCCCGAGCATGTCGTGCATCACGAGCACCTGTCCGTCGAGGTCCGGCCCCGCGCCGATTCCGATTGCGGGAATGCGAACGCGCGCAGCGATTTCCCGGCCGAGCGACGCCGGCACGCCCTCGACTACGACTGCGAACGCGCCTGCCGCCTCGATCGCGAGCGCGTCTTCGATCAGCCGCTCGCGGCATCCGGGCGCGCCGCCGCTCTTGCGGCCCTGCACGCGATGCCCGCCCATCCGATGGACCGATTGGGGAGTCAGCCCGACGTGGCCCATCACCGGAATATCCACAGCGGTCAGGCGCCGCACGGTCTCGGCGATCGCGACACCACCTTCGAGCTTGACCGCCTCTGCCGCGCCTTCCTTGATGAGCCGGCCCGCGTTGCGCAGCGCGTCTTCGGGTGTGACCTGGTAGGAGAGAAACGGCATGTCGGCGACCAGCAGCGCGCGCTTGCGTGCGCGCGCGACGGCGCGGGTGTGGTAGATGATCTCGTCGATCGTCACGGCCAGGGTGCTGTCTTCCCCCCGCACCGCCATCGCCAGGCTGTCGCCGACGAGCAGGACGTCAACCCCGGCAAGATCGAAGATGCGCGCGAACGGGTAATCGTACGCGGTCAGCATCGCGATCGGCCGCCGCGCCGATTTCATTCGCGCAAGATCGGGAACGCGAACTTTTTCCTGGTCCATCCGATGCTCCCAGAAACGCAGACGGGGCCGCCGCATTCCGGCAACCCCGCATGGGAGCGAACTCTCGAGGGACGCGATCCGGTCGTTCCGGAATCGCTCCCGAGTAACGCTTAAGTCCCGATGGAGTCCCGGTCCGTTGCGCGGATCCAGGCGCGAGCCCAAGCTGCGTATCTTTGTCGTCCGCCCCTTTTTGGCGGAGGACTGGTCGTCCACCCCTTGGGGCGGAGCTTTGCGCCCTTGCGGGCGGGATTAAAAAGCCGGCGGCACCTCCGTCCGGCGCATCGCAAATTCGCCTCGCCGGGAAACCTATCCTCGACGGGCAGACGATCTACTTAGTACGAAGATTGGCGTGCGGTAAAGAGGTGCGATCTACCAGGTCGCGAGCGTGGTACCCGCGGGAACATCGACCTGAACCTGGACCCGGCGGCCGTCGCGCACCACGCTCAAGTACACGATTTCGCCCGGCTTGAGATCTCGCATCCGATCCTGAAACTCAAGGAAGTCGGTAACGCGCGTGCCATCGACGCCGATGATCATGTCGTAGCTCTCGCCGACTTGCGTGTAGTCGAGCAGCGGAACGCCAAGGATCGCGGGCGGGAACACGAGCCCCGCGACGATCATCGCGCCGGTCAACGCGTTGTGAATTCCGCGCGCGTAGGCGTGCAATCCAGCCGCCGCGGCGGGACTGCCCTTGACGACCTTGGTGACCAGCAGACCGTCGGCCTCTTCGCCCGACTTTAACGTGCGCCGCGCCTCGCGCAATTGAATTCCGATCGGCGAGCTGATCGCGTCTTCAGACAAGTAGCTCTGCATCGAACCCGCACCGATCATTCCGGGCGCCGGCATATCCGCTTGATGCTGCTCGTAGTCGCGAATTTCGGGATTGGCGACAAAGCTGGGCGAGTCCTGCTCCTCGACCGCTGCGGGTGCAGGCGCTTCCTGCGGCGCCTGCGGCGGCGTCACCGCGGGCGCGATCTCGACCGTCGAGGGAGGAGCGGCGTCCGCCTCGGGAAGCGTCTTGAGCAGATTGGGCGGAATAGTGCCGATAGGAGTGTCGTCGGGATCAGGCGAAGGCGGAGCCGCCGCGTCCTCGTCGAGCGGCGAAAGCGCCGTGGACAAAGATGCGGGCGGAGCCAGCTCGCGAGTCGCGCTCCTGTCAGCGACATAACTCGAAACGCCCGCGGCGGCGGACGACGCGTCCGCGGCGGGGGTGATTGCGGCGGCCGGCGCCGGCACTTCGGCGATCGGCGGGTCCGCGGCAACCGGAGCGGCGGGCGACGCGGCCGCGCCGGCCCACGCCGCCGCTGATGCGTCCGCGGCGGAGGATACGCTCGCGCCAATCGCGGCGGACACCAGCGTGATCGCGCACGCGGCGCCGAATATCGCGGCGCGATAGTGCCTAGTTAAGACTCCAGCGCTCTTCATGCTCCGTCACCCGGCCTTCGCTACCGAGTTTTTTTAGATGAGAGCGAACCGAACGGGCCGCGGCCGGATGCAAATATTCCGGCACGTCGGTGTAAATCTTCTTTACGATCGTCATCACCTCGAGCGGGCCCTCGGCCAGGGCGTCCAGGATTTGACAGTCGCGCAATTCACGATGCGCAATATACTCGCGAATCTTTTCCTTCGGATTACGGATGACCGGGCCGTGCGCGGGATAAATCGTTTCGAGATCGAGTTCGAGCAGTCGGCGCAGCGAATCCATATACTGCCCCAAGTCCCCGGTGTCGTCGGGAATGACGGTGGTGCCAGCCCCCAGGACAACATCGCCGGTGAACAGGGCGCGTTCTTCGACCAGATAGTAGCACAGATGGTCGGGCGCGTGGCCGGGAGTATGAATCGCGCGCAGCGTCACGCCTTCGGCCTCGACGATGGAATCGGCGCCAATCACGGTAATCGAATCCGCTGATACCTTGTCGTGGCCCGGCCACGGCATCTTGAGCATCGGGATATCGCCGAAGCGCTCCCGGGCCTGGGCGACGCCGCCGTCGTGATCGGGATGCGCATGGGTGACGACGATTCGATCCATCTCGCGCGCGTGCGCAAGTTCTTTCATCGCCTCGACCAGAAGGTCGGCCCAGATGGGCACGCCCTGCCCGGTATCGAGCAGAATCGGGCGGCGGCTCGCGCCGACGATATAGGTATTTGTTCCTGGACCGGTAAACGGGCCCGGGTTATGGCCGAGCACGGTTGCAACGCGCGGCGAATGGCGCGCGTAGTCCGGCAGCTTCATTCCGATCATCGAATCGGTAACGATCCGCGCGGGCTTATCCATCGAAACTCCTCCAAAACTCTTTCCCAAACTCGCTCGACGCGCTACCTGCGATTGCGTTCGAAAATCAGCCGGAGCCCCTTGAGCGTCAGGAACTCATCCACTTCCTCTATGGTCTCGCTTTCGGCCGCAATCAAGTCCGCAAGGCCGCCAGTCGCCAGCACCCGGGTCTTCTCGCCGCGCTCCTTGCGGATTCGCTGCACCAGTCCGTCAACCAGCGCGGTGTAGCCAAAAATCAGGCCCGACTGGATCGAGCTAATCGTGGTGCGGCCCACCGCCTCGCGCGGACGGACCAGTTCGACGCGGTAGAGCTTGGCCGCGCGCTCGATCAGCGCGTCCATCGAGACGCCCAGCCCCGGCGCGATTGCGCCGCCGGCGTACTCGCCGCGGCCGGTCACGTAATCGAAGGTGGTCGCGGTGCCGAAATCGACGACGATACAGGCGCAGGCGCATTTGTCGAAGGCGGCTACGGCGTTAACAATCCGATCGGCGCCGACCTCTTTGGGATTCTCGTAGAGAATAGGCATCCCGGTTTTGATTCCCGGCCCGACCATCAGCGGCGCGCAGCGGAAGTAGCGCTCCGATAACTGCTCCATCGCCTGATTGAGCGGGGGCACCACGCAAGCGATCGCGACGCCCTCTGGCTTGAAGCCGGGCTCGATTCCCGCGCCCAGAAGGAGCGTGTTCAAAAGCGCGCCATGTTCGTCGGTAGTGCGTTCGGGGACGGTCTGGATCCGCCAGTGATGAGTCAGACGTTCGCCCTCGTAGATCCCGATAACCGTGTGGCTGTTTCCTACATCAACGGTGATGAGCATGAAGCGACGCTCCGTCTCGCGGACGCTTGCCGCGTGCGAGGATAATAGCGCCTGGCTTCAGCGGACGCGAAACGGCCGGATGCCCCCGCGAAACCGCATCCCGGCCGGGTGCGAATTGTAGCGCGGCGGGATCATCCACGGACCCGGCCCGAATGGCCGCGCGATCGCGAGCGGAGGAATCGGACGCAGAACGATAGGCGCCGCGGGCACAAAATAGGTTGACGAGCCGATCGGCCCGACCGTCTCGGCGCCAGCCGTGTAGATCGGCGCGATCGGTGCTTCAACGATTCCCTGATTTTCGTAGTCCTGCAGGTTGCCGAGGCTCGGGTCGCTCGAGGCCTCATCGATATTGGCCGAATCGGCCGCGGTCGGCTGTGCACTCGGGTCGGCCGCCGGGTCGGCGCCGTCGGGAACATCGATCATGACGGAGGTTCCAGACGCACTTGCCGGAGGCGGCGAATCGCAGGTCATCACGACGCCGTCGGGGATACAGGCCTGCGGAATCTCGAGCACTTGCTCGGCGGGCTCCCAATCGTCCGGGGCGGGATCCTCGGCGCGCGCAAACTGTGGGGCGCCGAGTCCGAAGAGCGCGATCGCGCACACAGCGGCCGCGATCGATTGGAGCGATTTTCGTTCGGACCTTCGGGCGGATTTTCGATAATCAGCCATCGGCGTCCCGAGCCGCGCGCAGGGCCACGCGGCGCTCGACGACAGAAGGCTACCACTCGCGATGGGTGTCGCCAAGGCGGGCGACGCGCGAAGGACGTGCGCGCGGGCAGGAGGTGGGGGGCGGGTTTGCAGGCGCGCGCAGTCTGGATAAGATTGCCGTCTATGCCGGAAGCAAAAGTCGCTCTTATCACTGGCGCGGGCCGCGGAATCGGCCGCGATATCGCTCTCAGTCTTGCGCGCGAGGGCTATGCGTGCGGACTGATCGCGCGCACCAAATCACAACTCGAGGAAACCGCGGATTTGATCCGCGCGGCCGGAGGCAAGGCGATCGTCACTCCGACCGACGTCGCCAAGCGCGAGCAGGTGCTCGCCTCGGTCGCAGCGGTCGAGCGCGAGCTCGGTCCAATCTCGGTGCTGATCAATAACGCGGGCGCGTACCTGAAGAAGCCGCTGATCGAAATCACCGAAGAGGATTTCGATTTCCAGCTCAAGGTCAACACCTACGGCCCGTTCTTCTGCACCCAGGCCGTGGTCGGCAAGATGGCCGAGCGCGGCGCGGGCACGATCATCTTCGTGCTCGGCTCCGAGACGCGCGGCGGTCCGGGGCAGTATTCGGCCTACACGGCGTCCAAGGTCGCGCAGCGCGCAATCGCCGAATCGGTGGCCTACGAATTCATGCATCGCGGAGTGCATGCCGCGGCGCTCGACGTCGATGGGGCGGTGGACAGCGCGCGAGTGCGCGAGGCGATGCCCGATACGGATCCGTCGCACTTCGTGGCGCCGGCGCGGATTTGCGCCGAGATCATTCACCTGATCAATCAGCCGAAAAGCTCGTGGACGTTTCAGGTGGACCTGCGCTCTTATGTGCAATGGCGTCCGCGCGCGGCGGCAAAGAAAAAGCCGTAAGACCGCGGCCCGCCGCGCAACCACATCGCGCCGCGGCGTGTGGAGTCTTTGCGGCGGAAAATATAGTGTCTCGGATGTGCCGCCCGCGTTCCCGCGCGGGCGCGAGAGTCTGTCACGGTCGGGGTGTGGCGCAGCCTGGTAGCGCACACGCTTGGGGTGCGTGTGGTCGCCGGTTCAAATCCGGCCACCCCGACCAACAGAGAATATCGTAAGTTCGATGATCTGATGGTGTCACGGTTGGCCGTGGTGCGAGCCGCATCCTACGATTGCGCCCTATTTTGTGCTCTCTCTTCCTGACTTTCGCGGCGATGGGTAGATTCTCCGCTCCGTTCCAAAGTCGCATTGGCTTGCCGTCGGGCTTGAACCCGAATATCAGCGCAACGACCAATCATCCGCTCGTTTACACGTCCGGCAAGTTGGCCGATGGTCTCGACGGACACCGCTTTGCGGTCGATTCAGATCGAGCGTGGCATAGACGGATAATGTCACGAGCAGAATTAATGCCGAAGTAAAGCCGATTTGATGATTTGCATCAGGGGGCGGTTCTCTGCCATTGCTCCCGCCTAATTTGATCCCGATGAAGGCGCGCCTCGACAGAGCCGCAAGAGTTGACCGTTGACTCGGAAGAATAAGCCCCGGAACAAGCAGGCCAACTCCATTGGAGCGGGACGGAACGCGGCGCGAGCGCAACAGCCCAACGCGCAGCCAAAGTCCCATCGCAAGCTCTGGAATCTCGCTTGGCCGCTCCTGTTCACGGCGGTCGCAAGCGTCGTAGCCGTTGCGTTGCTGACGCGACGGATGCGTGGGCCCTCGCTTCCCGCAGTTTCGTTGACCCCACCGCTGATGGTGGACGCGAAATTCGTCGGCGCCGCCGAATGCGCATCGTGTCACGAGCATGAGAATGCGCTCTGGCACGGCTCGCATCATCGACTTTCCATGCAGGCGGCCGCAAATTCCACGGTCA
The DNA here is from genome assembly GCA_035533435.1 of Binataceae bacterium (SeqCode). GTDB lineage: Bacteria > Desulfobacterota > Binatia > Binatales > Binataceae > JBARDN01. The sequence goes on along the minus strand of DATLTX010000007.1, from coordinate 34,085 downwards.
TGGGCGACTTCACGCAAACGAGCTTCAGCAACCACGGGATCACCTCGACTTTCTTTCGTCGTGGCGCGAAGTTCATGGTGCGCACCGATGGTCCCGATGGGGCGCTTCATGATTACGAAATCAAGCACACGTTCGGTGTCTATCCGCTGCAGCAATATCTCATCGCGATGCCCGGCGGACGATTGCAGGCACTCGGCATCGCCTGGGATAGCCGCCCGCGCGCGAGCGGCGGTCAGCGATGGTTCGCACTTTATCCCGGTGAAACGATCACCTATCGGGACTCGCGGCATTGGACTGGAATCGATCAGAACTGGAACTACATGTGTGCGGATTGTCATTCGACCAATTTGCGCAAGAACTACGATGCTGCCACTCGCAGCTTTTCCACTTCGTACTCGGAGATCGATGTCGCGTGTGAGGCTTGCCACGGTCCCGGCTCCAATCACGTGGCGTGGGCGAAGAAGCAGGGCGATTGGAAGACCTTTGCCGACAAGGGCTTGACGATCGCGCTTGACGAACGCAACGGCATCGCATGGCCGATCGATCGCGCAACCGGCAACGCGCGTCGAAGCTCGCCGCGTCAATCGGAGCGGGAAATTCAATTGTGCGCACGATGCCACGCGCGGCGCGGCCAGATTCACGAAGCCTACGTGCACGGCCAGCCAGTGGGCGATGACTATCGCGTTGCCTTGCTCGATGAAGATCTCTACTACCCGGATGGGCAAATAAAGGAAGAGGACTACGAATACGGATCGTTCATCCAGAGCAGGATGTACCATGCCGGCGTGACGTGTAGCGATTGTCACGAACCGCACAGTCTCAAGCTTCGTGCAGAGGGCAACGGGGTCTGCCTCCAGTGCCATTTCGCGCAGAAGTATGACTCGCCGAAACATCATTTCCACAAAACCGGATCGGCGGGCGCGCAATGCGTCGCATGCCACATGCCGACCCGCACCTACATGGTCGTCGATCCGCGCCGGGATCACAGTATCCGCATTCCGCGGCCCGACTTGTCGCTGAAGCTCGGCACTCCGAACGCATGCACCAACTGTCACACGAAGAAATCGGCCGATTGGGCGCTGGCTGCGGTGAAAAAATGGTACGGGCACGCGCCTCGGGGCTTTCAGCGTTTCACTGAGACATTGGATGCCGGGGCCGCAGGCGCGCCCGGCGCGCAGCAGTCGCTTGAACGATTGGCCGGAAACGCTGAGCAGCCGGCGATCGCTCGGGCTAGCGCACTTTCGATGCTGGCAGCATACGCTCCGCCTCCTACCGACCCGGCGGTTCGCGCCGGAGTCGTCGACGATTCCGCGCTGGTGAGGCGCGCGGTCGCGCGCGCGCTTTCCAACGCCGATCCGGGCGCCAGCGTAACCGCACTGGCGCCGCTGCTCGGCGATCCAGTTCGCGCCGTGCGGATCGAAGCGGCGGAAGTGCTTGCTGGGTTGCCGGCGGAGAGCTTATCTCCGGAAATTGCCGCTGCTTTCGGTCGAGCCACCGATGAGTACATCCGCGCGCAGGAATTGAACGCGGACCGACCCGAGGCGCATCTGAACCTGGGATTGCTGTACGCCAGAGAGCATCGCTTGGATAGAGCGGAGGCGGAACTCAAAACCGCATTGTCGCTCGAGCCAAGTTTTGCTCCGGCGGCGGTCAATCTTGCCGACCTCTATCGTGCGCAGAACCGGGATGAAGAAGGTAACCGCGTCCTCAACCACGCCATCAGTCATTCGCCAGGCGACGCATCGCTAAAATTCGCACTCGGACTGCTGATGGTGCGGCAGAAGCGCGGCGCGGAAGGCCTTGACCTGCTGGGGGCGGCGGCGCGCGGCGAGCCGGGCAATGCGCGCTATGTTTACGTTTATGCGGTCGCTCTAAATGACGCCGGCCAGACTAAGGCCGCGATCGAGACGCTTCGGAGCTCGGTTAAGGTGCACCCCTATGACCGTGACTCACTCGCCGCGCTGGTGAATTTCCTGGAACAGTCTGGCGATCCCGCCGACGCGCTGACCTATGCGGAGCGCCTGGAAAAACTCGAGCCCGGAAATCCAGAAATTCGTCGCATGCTGAAAGAGTTAAACGAGCACCTGCACGGCTGATATCACGATCGAGTCAAGCTTCAGCAGGCCGCATTGACCGGAAGCTTGGTCCCGCGCAGGTGATCCAGAACGTGTCGGCAGATTCATCCATTTTTCTGGGCCGGGCCATTGTACCTTGGTACAATGGTTGAACGCCGATCGCGCAATGTAGAATTTCATGCTGGTTAATGATGCGGACGCTTCGCAACTGATGATCCGGGAGACAGCTATTCTGAACGGCGTCGCAGCGGCTTCCTGGAGGATCGCGAGTGTCGCATCGGTGCGAATTTCCCACATTCACGCGCAACCCGCACGCGCGGTGCGCCCGACTTGCGCATGCGATTTATCCGGAACGATCAATCGACGATGCCATGTCCGAACGACGACGAGGAATCGTCGACCTTCGCCTTTGTGCAGCGTGATGGCTTGATGCATAGCGAAGCATACAACCAGCCGGTTGCCGATACCTCGCTCATCGCCTGCCTGCACTGCGATCTGCTGCAGCGCCTGCCGGACATCGAGGTGGGCGCGTCAGCGCGCTGCCCACGATGCAACAAGGAGCTATGGCGCCGCCGTGAGGACTCGCTCAACCGAACGCTTGCGCTGACGCTCGCGGCTGCGGTGCTTTACGTGGTTGCAAACTCCGTCCCCATGCTCGGCCTCACCATTGTCGGGCGCGAGGCCTCCACGACTGTATTCGGAGGCGCCGAGCATCTATGGCAAGACGGCCAGCGAATCGTCGCGGCGCTGGTGCTCTTCACCGCTATCGTTGCGCCGGCGCTGCAGATCGGCCTGATGCTGGCGGTCGTGCTCGGCGGGAGGCGCGAACGCGCGCCAAGATGGATCGGAATTATTCTGCGCTATCATCCGACCACCCGCATCTGGAGCATGATCGAGGTCATGATGGTTGGCGTGCTGGTCGCCTTGGTCAAGATTGCGGATTACGCAACGGTGATTCCGGGAACGGCGCTTTTCGTGCTCTGGGTACTGGTCTTCATTCTGGCCGGGATGCAGGCAAGCTTCGACTCCCGAGAGGTGTGGGACCGGATCCAGTGGGCAGCGGACAGCGCTCGGCACGACACTGCCGGTGATCGGATCATCGAGGAGACTTCGTGAGTCCGCGCGCCACAACCGCGATGCAACAGGGGCTGCAGAGCTGCGAAGGCTGCGGCCTGCTCTCACGTCCGGCGCCCGGCGCGGTCGAAGGGCGTTGCCCGCGCTGCGGCGAGGAACTTGCCTTCCGCAAACGCGCCAGCTTCCAGCGCACGTGGGCATACGTGATCGCCGCGGCGATCTGCTACATCCCGGCAAACGTTCTGCCCGTGTTGACGACGACCACGGCTGCCGGCGCCGAGTCCGACACCATTCTGCAAGGCGTGGTGCTGCTTTGGTCGCCGACCGGGTGGCCGCTGTCGATCATCGTGCTCGTCGCGAGCATCATCATCCCGTCCGCAAAGATTCTGGCGCTCGCGTACCTGCTCATCACCGCGCAGCGGGGCTCGGAAGCGAACAACGAGCAGCGGGTCCGGCTCTACCGAATGGTTGAGTTCATCGGACGGTGGTCGATGGTGGACGTGTTTGTCGATACATTCACCGCCGCGTTGATCCAGCTTCAGCCGCTGATGTCGGTCGAGCCGGGTCCCGGCTTGATCTTCTTCGCCGCAGTGGTGGTGCTGACGATGCTCGCGGTCGAGTCGTTCGATCCGCGGCTGATTTGGGATTCCGCAAGTCCCAAAGATGGGAGTTCCAAAGAGGTTACCTATGCCTGATCGCGACCCACCAGTCCCCGAGTCCAGAGTTCTCGCCCGAAAGCGCACGCGGCTTTCGCTGGTTTGGTTCATCCCGATTGTGGCGGCGATCGTCGGCGCATGGGTGGCAGTAACGCGGGTCATGAGCGAGGGGCCGAAGATCACGATTGTTTTCCGATCCGCGGAAGGGCTCGAAGCCGGCAAAACCAAGATTCAATACAACGGCGTCGATATCGGCACCGTCACCGCTATCCGGCTGTCGGACGACCACCAGCGCGTGATTACCTCCGTGCAGATGGCTCCCGAGACGCAAGGCTTTCTGGTCGATGACACCAAGTTCTGGGTAGTGCGGCCGCGGATATCGGGCGCCAACGTGACCGGGCTGGGCACTCTGATCTCCGGGGCTTACATCGGCGTGGAGATTGGCTCTTCCAAGGAGAGCAGGAGCGAGTTTGTGGCGCTCGAAACGCCGCCGGTGGTAACTGGCGAGTTTCCCGGCCGATTTTTCATCTTGAAAACACCGGACCTCGGTTCGCTGGATGCCGGCACGCCAATATATTTCCGGCGGCTGCAGGTCGGCCAGGTCGCGTCCTACGAGCTCGACAAGGACGGCAAGAACCTGACGGTCAAGGTGTACGTGCGGACGCCGTACGACCAGTACGTCAACCGGGAGACCCGCTTTTGGCACGCGAGCGGAGTTGACTTGTCGCTGTCGGCGACCGGACTCACGGTACAGACCCAGTCGGTGTTGTCGATCCTGATCGGCGGTATCGCGTTCGAGACGGCCGCAAGTGATCCGGTCATGCCGCCGGCCGAGGAGAATACCGTCTTCACCCTCTATGCAAACCGGTCTCAGGCTTTCAACCCGCCGCCGCGCAATCCGCAGACCTATCAGCTCATTTTCAAGGACTCCGTGCGGGGGCTAGCGCCCGGCGCGCCGGTCGAGTTCCGCGGCATCCCCGTAGGCGAGGTCGCCGATGTCCGCGCGCAAATTGACGTTAAGACTCTCGCGTTCCTGGTGCCGGTGACTATCCGTTTGGATCCCACCAGACTTGGGGTCAGGATCGTTGGCGCCCCTTCCCCAAGTTTTCTCGAGACGATGCGCAGAAAATTGATCGACAGCATGGTCTCCCACGGGGTCCGCGCGCAGCTGCGGACCGGGAACCTCTTGACCGGCGCCGCATACGTGTCGCTCGACTTTTTCCCCGGTGCGTCCCCGGCTACGGTGGACTGGTCGCAGCAACCACCGCAGTTGCCAACTATTCCCGGCCAGCTCGAAGCGACCGAGGCCACGGTCGAGAACATCATCAAGAAAGTCGACCAGATGCCGCTGCGGGAGATCGGCGACAACCTTAACAAGGCTCTCGCTAATCTTAATCTGACGCTGGTAAGCGCGCGCGGCGCGATTGATAGCACCAACAATCTCGTGGGCAACGCCAATCATCTGGTCGCACCGGATTCCACGCAGGCCCAGAAGCTGAACAACACCCTACAGGAGGTGAGCCGCGCGGCGCGCGCCGTACGAGTGCTGGCCGACTATCTGGCGCGCCATCCCGAGGCGCTCGTCAGGGGAAAGAAAGGGGAGGCGAAGTGATGGGAAGCCGTATCGCGCATTTGATCTCGATTTTGTTGCTCGTTGTCGCAGTAACCGGATGTGGCACCACGGCGCCGTCCCGGTTCTACGCGCTCGATTCCACCGCGATCGCCGATGGCGCTCCCGCCACCGCCGTCACCGTAATGGTCGGACCGGTTGCCATCCCCGCCGCGGTCGACCAGCCAGAGTTTGTAGTCACCACCGCGCCGAACCGGGTAGAGCTCGACGAGTTCAATCGCTGGGTTGCGCCGCTGAACGACGCTATCGCACGCGCCGTCGCCGGCGACCTCGTCGTGCTGCTCGGCACGCCGAACGTGGCCACGGCACAACTGGCTAACTTCAATCCTCAGTACCGAGTGACTATCGACGTCCTGCGCTTCGAATCTGTTCCCGGCCAGGCGGCGACAGTCGCGGCAGTCTGGACCGTGCGCAGGACTTCGGACGGAGAAACTCGATCCGGTCGCACCATCTCGCGCGAGGCCGTGCAAGGACAAGGCTTCGACGCGCTCGCAGCCGCGCACAGCCGCGCGATCGCGAAGGTCAGCGCCGATATCGCCGCGGCTATCCGCGCGGAAGCCGAGCAGAAGACCTAACGACGGGGGCGCATATGCCCAGCGGGCCTACGAATTATATGAGCGACAAGGCCGCCAGGACGGCCACGCGGATCAGGACTGTATCGAAGCCGAGTGGGAGATTCGCAAAGATGACTCTCGCCAGCGGTAGCACGACCCTGGCAATTGAATGACTTATCGTTGCACGCCGTGCGGAATACTCAGCCACTGTTCGAGTAGGTAATGGAAATGGCGAATCTTGGTTTCCTGATAATCGGCTAGCGTAACCGTTTTCCTTTTCGCGGTCTTCAGCCCCTCCTGCACCTTGGCGAGGTTGAACGTGTCCTGATTGAATACCCGCGCGAGGAACCCAAGCTCAGGCGCCTCGCACCAATCGTCGTCGGGACCGAGCATGTGAACTGATGCCGGGGGCGGCTTTTCACCTTCCTTGTATGGCGCCAGGTACATGCACTCCATAATCGATTGATCGACTTCCGTCCCATAGGGGCGAAAGCGATAGGTAATTCTGTTGTAAGCGCCCCACGGATGAAAGTTCGGAAAGACCGTGTAGTAAAAGCTGTCAACGATCTCGGCGTCGGACAGTTGCTCGACGCTTTCGCCGAGCGCGGATGCGAGTGCCGCACGGCCGCCGATCGCCGCAACCTGCCGGGCGGTCATCCCTTCGCCGATCTCAACTATCGGCGGCTCACCGAGGCGCCGATCGACCATCGCGTCGAACATCGCCTGCTCAGTCGGTTTCCATTGGAGATGCGGGCTGGGGGTGCCGTTGGCGGTGATCGCGCGGCTGAAGTTCCCCCACACATCGTATTGCGAGTTTGCGTCTCCGATTCCGGCCAGAAGCTGCGGATGCGTTGCCACTACATGGAACGCCTCCATGAATGCCTCCTGCGCGACTTTCCAGTTGCAGCGGAGAATCTTTCCGACGTGCGCCTGCTTGAAACGTCGATCCAGCGGCCAGCGCTGGAACTGCTCGGTCAATTCTGCGCCGAGAAATTGTTCGAACGGTTCGCATGTCGGATCCATGTTGATGAAAACAAACCCACCCCACCGTCCGACTTTGACCTCGGGCAGATTCCACTGCTCTGGCTTCAGACGCGGAAAGTCCCATTGGCAGGGCACGTGCCGGAGCGAGCCGTCGATATTCCAGGCGAAGCCGTGGAACGGGCAGCGAAATTCGCTGGCGCGGCTCCCGCCCGATTCACGCAGCATCCTGCCCCGATGCAGGCAGGCGTTGTAGTAGGCTTTGATCTTCGAGGGCGCGCTGCGCACCACGATGAAGGACATCCCGGCGATCTCATAGATGACGTGGTCTCCTATCTCCGCGATTTCTTCTTCGCGGCACGCCATCTGCCAGACGCGCTTCCACAGGCGCTCGACCTCGAGATTGAAGAACTCGCGGGACAGGTAGCGCTCGATCGGGACTTCCGACGCGCCATGCTCGATTGGATTTTTGCGTCGCAGCACGTCGGGAATCGCGCGAGTATCGGTATCGAGCAGGCGCTGATAGGAGATGCCGCCCGAGCGCGCATTCGCAATCTGATTTCGACTCATGGCGTGGCCCCTCAATCGATTCCGCCCAAATTCTTTTCATCTTCTAACCATAACGCCGCGACAAAAGGGAGTGCGTGCGAGGCCCGCTTCCCCCAAATCGACGAGGACACGCGAGATTTTCCGGTCCACATCCCTGTGCTAATGGATGTCGTCCAGCACAGTCGTCAGCGAGACCTGCAACCAGATGGATTTTTCAAACACCGCTCCGCTTGGAATCGCGCTGCTCGGCCTTGCGCTTGGCATGCGCCACGCGACCGACCCCGACCACGTCGTCGCCGTCACCACGATCGTCGCCGGCGAGCGCCGGATCGCGGCGGCTTCGACGATCGGCCTGGTGTGGGGATTAGGACACACGCTGACCGTGTTGGCGGTCGGCGCCGCTATAATTCTGCTAAAAATCAGCATCCCGGCCCGGCTCGGACTCGCGATGGAGTTTGCGGTCGCGATCGTGCTGATCTTGCTCGGAGTGTCGGCCGCTTTGCAGATTTTGGCGCCGCTCAGCACGCGAATTCGCGCGGCGTTCCTGAAACGCGACGCCAAGCTGATCGTGCATTCGCATGTGCATCGCCACGGCGAGCACGCGCACGCTCATCCCCACGTTCACAGCGATGGATTCTCTCTTTCCGGGCATGACCATCTGGCGGCGGCTACTGCGTTCGCGGTGCGCCGTCCGTTATTTCGCGCGTTTGGAGTCGGACTGGTCCATGGACTCGCGGGCAGCGCGGCAATCGCGCTCCTGGTATTGGGCGCAATTCCAGACCCGCGATGGGCCGTCACCTATCTGATCATATTTGGACTCGGCACGATGCTCGGGATGGTGCTGATCACCACCGCAATTGGATTGCCCTACGCATTCGCGGCGCAGCGTACCGCGCGAACCCATCGCGTGGTCGCGATCGGCTCGGGTCTGCTGAGTTTTGGTTTCGGCCTCGTGCTTGCCTACCAGATCGGAATCGTGGACGGCCTGTTCCGCGCCTCGGTGCATTGGACCCCGCACTGAGACCCGCGAAGCGGAACATCTAATCCTGAGCGCGCTGGATCATTGCGGCACGCGCGTGAGGTCCACCATCTCGGTGCGCGATTCGAGCTGCGCGGTATTGCCGCCGGCCGCGATGTGCAACACGTCGATATCCGCACTGGTATCGCCCTTGCGCGGCTGCAGGATTCGCACGTCGGTGGCGCCACCTTCGAGTTCATGGACGCTGTAATCGATTCCGGTCTCGACCTGGTCGGCAGCGCCGCCGCTGATAACGATCGAGTCCTTGCGGAATTCGATCGTCGTCGCTCCGGTCGAGGTGCGGATATTCGAAGTCAGCTCATCGATATCCGAAGCCACGACCTCTTTCTCGCGTTTGCCGATATTCCACTTACCTATTGCCGGATTGTGGCCGCACCCCGCCAGCGCGAAAACCAGCGTCATGGCGGCATACGACCAAAACCGGCCGCCGCTGACTCGATTCGCATCCGCGTTCCGCACGCCTGCGCGCTTTCCTATCCTCATCGGCAAGTCCTCCCGAAGTGAAACGACGGTATCGCTCAACCTCGCTTGAAAATCAATCACAAGGTGACTGCATCAAGTTGATCGCAAAGTTCTTTACGCGATTTTCAGATTGAAATGAGCACAGGCGTATGCTAACAGCATGACGCATTGTAGAGCGTGACCATTCGCAGGCGCTTTGAGGGCGCCCTGCAAGCCAGGCCGTGTATGCCTGAATCCGGCACATCGGTTGGTCGAGAGGAGAGCTCACCGCCTCGGCCAATCCCGCCTCCACGGGGAACGTCATTCCTTATGACTGCCTACTTTGCGCTTCTGGCGCTGATGTGGGCCGCGATGCTTGCCGGGCTCATTTCGAGGTGACTACATGGAGCGCTACGAAGAGAGATTCCTCCTCGCCGCGGCGCTCGTCCTGATGCTGTTCCTGGGTGCGTTGGCGTACAGCGCTTTTGCGATGCATATAGCTCTTCCGTCGCCGCACGGAATGATTCACTACTCGGCCGACCAGCGTTTGCGCCTAATCCTGCGCAAGACTCCCCCCTTCGATCATCCGGGAGTCCGCGAGGTCGCACCGGGACGGTACGAGGTCGTAGTCGTAGCCTATGCCTGGCAGTTCGTCCCCGATGAGATCGAGGTCCCGTCTGGCGCGCAGGTCACCTTCATCGCAACTTCAGCCGACGTGATCCACGGGTTCTTCGTGCCCGGTACGCGAATCAACATGATGCTGATTCCGGGCGAGGTGTCGGAGTTCTCGTATCGTTTCCGAAGGCCCGGCAAATACTTGCTGCTTTGCCATGAGTATTGCGGGGAACTGCATCAGACAATGCACGCGGATGTGGTGGTGAAATGACGCCAATCGTGTCAGACCCGTCCTGCTTCCCGCTGCCCGACGACCAGCGAGCGCTGATTCGCTGGAACATCTACTTTGGCTTCGCGATGCTTGCGGTAGGCGTCTTGTTCGGACTTGGTCAGGCGCTCGACTACGCACACATCAACATCTTCAAATACTATCCCGGAATCCGAACTTACTATCAGGGACTTACTATCCACGGCGTCCTGAATGCGCTGGTGTTGACATCCGCGTTTGCAAACGGATTTATGGCGCTGACGACCGCCCGCGGCCTGGGACGCCCGCTCAACGGCTTTCTGCTGCGCGCTTCATTCTGGACTCTCGTAATCGGCACACTGCTCGCCGGCTATGCGATGGCTATCGGAAAGGCCTCCGTGCTGTACACCTTTTATCCACCGCTCGAGGCGCACTGGACGTTCTATCTCGGTCTCGCGCTGGTGGTCGTCAGCACCTGGCTCACCTCGGCGGTGTTGTTGGTGGCGCTGCGCGGATGGCGCCGCGAGCATCCCGGCGAGCGCATCCCCCTGCTCGCATTCATGTCAATAGCCACATACGTGATGTGGGACATCGCCTCGGCGGGGATAGCAATCGAAGTGGTGGTCCTGCTGCTACCATGGTCGCTGGGACTGCTGCCGGGGTCGGATCCGATGCTGAGCCGTACGTTGTTTTGGTTCACGGGTCACCCGATAGTATACTTCTGGCTCCTTCCAGTTTACGTGTCCTGGTACGGTATGATTCCCAAGCAAGCCGGCGGCGCGCTTTTCAGCGACACGCTGACGCGGGTGGCGTTCGTGATGTTCATCTTGCTGGTTCCAGTTGGAATTCATCACCAGTTTGCCGACCCCGGAATCTCACCCGGACTCAAGTTCGCGGTCGCATTTCTTACCTTCGGGATTTTTTTTCCAAGTCTGATGACCGCCTTCGCGGTGATGTACGCGCTTGAAATCGCGGGACACTGGAACGGCGGCAAGGGCCTGGTGGGCTGGTTTTTCCGCATCCGATGGTCCGATCCGTCCGTGTGCGCTCAGGTACTGGCGATGTGCGCCTTTCTGCTCGGCGGGATTTCCGGCCTGATGAACGCCAGCTACAACATGAACCTTGAGATTCACAACACGACCTTCATTCCAGGGCATTTTCACCTCACGCTCGGCACCGCAGTCGGGCTTTCGTACATGGGGATCGCCTACTGGCTGGTGCCCTACCTCGCGCAGAAGCGGCTATGGTCGCGGAGGCTCGCGCTGGTGCAGGCGGTCTCATATTTCGTCGGAGTACTGATATTCGCACGCGGAATGATGTGGGGTGGGCTGGAAGGAATGCCGCGGCGCACGGCACTATCGATCGCCACGTACTCTCTGCCGTCGTGGCGGATACCCGGTCTGCTGGCCGCTGCGGGCGGCACTATCATGTTCGCAAGCGTGATCCTGTTCTTCTTCGTGCTGGTTGCGACGATTCTGAGCCGCGGCACGGTCCAAATCGCCGACATTCCTTTCACCGAGACCGTGCAGACCCCTTCCGAAGACGGCTGGCAATGTCGCCTCGACCAGTTCCACTATTGGGTTTTCGCGGCACTCGTTTTAATCGCGATCGTGTACGGGCCCTTCGTTGCGCGGCATCTGCCTCCAACGCTCAGCGCGCGCGGCTTCACCAACTATTAAACGGATCGCGGGTACGCCCCGGACCCGAATTCCGCACCGCTGCGCGCGTCGCAACAGTCTTCAATATTTCCTCCAACTCGCAACCGGCGGTATCGCCCAGCTCAGCTTCGAAATCAACCGCCGACCGACCGGCAGGTGCTGATCGCGACTACCGCGAATGCGTCGAGAGCCACACCGAGAACCCCGCGACGTGCGATCACATCACCGCCGGTCTCAACGCCGCGAGCCTGTCCGTGCATCAATCGGAAAACTAACCGCGCAGCCACCTACGACCCGAGCGGCGCGAGCGAGCCTACCGACTCGGGGATTCCCGAGGCGGGCAGCTTGCGCGAGCCGGGCTTGACCTCGAAGGGCGAGACGAGGCCGAGTTCCTTTGCAATCTCGCGCGTCGCGGGCATGACTTCTTCAGCGATCATCCGGATGTTCTGGGTGCGCGCCTCGCTCGAGATTGGGCCGTCGTTTTGCCAGAAACCGAAGATGCCGGGGCGCAGCACCTCGAGCACTTTGCGGATTTTGGGAATCACCGTTTTCGGCGTGCCGCAGATCACCTGCATCGCGCGCTCGACCTGCGGGAACGCGTCGAGGATTTGCTTGCGCGTCGCCTCGATATCGACATGGTCGTCGCTCCACGCACCCGCGCGCACGTCGATCTGCGACTGCGCGATTCGCTCTTCGGCGGTCGAATCTTTTTTATCGGACGCCGGGCCGTTGCCGCCCGCGAACGGACTGCCCTTGGCGGCGGCCGGATCCGAGAACTGGCGCGCCACGCGCCGGGTCGCGTCCTTGCTATTGTAGCCGGGCGGGAACATCCACTGCGGCTTTCCGAACAGGCTGTAGCCGATTCCCGCGCCGCCGAACATGTCCCACTTCGCCAGCTCGCGCGCCTTCTCGTCGGTTTCGGCGACGAACACCTTTTGCAGATAGCCAAAGTTTTCCGGGCCCACCTGGTAGCCTTCTTTGGCCGCGGCGTCGCGATAGATGTTCCACAACTCGACGGTCGGTTCGAGGAAGGTCGCAAGTGCGATGTACGGGTAGCGATGCTGCGCGCACCAGACCACGGTCTCGGGGCTCAGGAGGCCGGGAATCCAGATCGGAGGGTGCGGCTTCTGCAGCGGCAGCGCCCACGGATCGACGAATCGGAAGTGGAAATGCTTGCCCTCATAGCGCCACGGGCCGGGCCGCGTCCACGCCTGCACGACCAGATCGTGCGCCTCATTGAAATATTCGCGGTTGTAGCCAGGATTGGCGTTGGTCGCGAACTGCTCGCTGCCCGCACCGCGAACCCATCCGGTGACCAGCCGCCCATGCGAGATCATGTCAATCATCGCAAGCTCTTCGGCCATCCTGAGCGGATTGCCGACGACCGGCAGCGGATTCCCCAACAGGATAATTCGCACGCGCTTGGTGATTCGCGCCAGAATCGACGCCTCGACATTCATCACCGAGCCCATGCAAAAAGCGGTGTCGTGATGCTCGTTCAGCATCACGCCATCGAAGCCAAGCTCTTCGGCAAGAATTTTTTCGTCGAGATATTCGTTGAGCAGAACCGCGCCCTTGGCGGGATCGAAGTGTTTATTGGGAATTCCGAAGAATCCGTTCTTGATCACTTCGTCGTTGGAGACCGCTCGGTACGGACGCTCGGTGAAATACATTATGTGCATCGTCACACCTCCGTTTGGCGCCGCGCGCTAGTCGCCGAGGAACGCTTCAGTCTCGCGGATAAAGTCCGCGGACCTTTCAATTTCGGGACGATGACCGCAGGCGTCGAACATGACGACGCGCGCGCCTGAAATCGCCGCGCGCCAGCGCTCCGCCGCGCTTGGCGGCACCACGCCGTCCTGCCTGCCCCACATGACGAGCGTCGGCAATCCGGCGGCGACTCCGAGCAGATGCGGCAGAGCGGGATTATGCATAAAGGGCGTCCACGCGAGCCGCGCCGTCTGCGCTCGCGCGTCCTCGAACGACTCGAACTGCGCCGGCGCCATCGGACCGCCGTAAAGCTCAGCGAACTCGGGCGTGCCCGCCGGGTCGCGTACGCTGGCGAGCACCTGCTGCGGCGCCATCATCTGGAAGAAATCCAGAATCTCGCCCTGCGGCGGGCGAATTCCCGCCGGCGCGACGAGGATCATCTTGCGGAACTGGCCGGGATTGCACGCCGCCATCTCTGCCGCGATCCATCCGCCGAGCGAAAAGCCGATCACGTCAATCGGCGCCGGATGGTTCTCGTTCAGATAGCGCGCATAAAAAGCCGCGAGATCGCGAATCGAGCAAATCCAATCAGCGCGTGGCGTCCGCCCGAAACCCGGATGTAGCGGCGTAATGATCGTGCGCCGCGCGGCTATCGCGCGATTCCATTTCAGAGCTCCGGGATTGCCCAACTCGTCGTGCAGGACCAGCAGCGGCCGGCCCGCGCCCGCGGTGACCACAATCAATCCCGTGTCGTCCACGCGCACGGTCTCTTCGCGCCACTGGTTCGCGCCGTCAGGCATCGTGGTTCTGCTCCATTGGCATCGCAGTCACAGGCACGCTTTCAACGCGTCGACTCCCGTCAATTCCGCCTAACATATCGGTCGCGAAGTTTCCATGCCGCGCCACTGCGCCCGGCTTACTCGGCGCGCGCGGCGCGGGTATAATTCAATTGCGATGGCTGATTATTTGGAGCAGGCGCGCGAGCGGATGGTTGCCGAGCAGCTCGTCGCGCGCGGAATTAGCGACCGCCGCGTGCTCGCCGCGATGCGCTCGATCGAGCGCCATCGCTTCCTGCCGCCCGAGTATGTGGAACACGCGTACGACGACGGCCCCCTTCCTATCGGCGAGTCGCAAACCATCTCACAACCCTACATGGTCGCGCTGACCGCGCAGGTCGCCGCGCTCAGCGGCCGCGAGCGCGTGCTCGAAGTCGGAACCGGCTCGGGCTATCAGGCCGCGGTGCTGGCTTCGCTCGCGCGCGAAGTGTGGTCGGTCGAATGCCTGGCGCATCTGCACGATCGCGCGCACGTTATTCTGGCCGCGCTCGGCGTCTCGAATGTTTATCTGAAGCTCGGTGACGGCTCCGAAGGATGGGAAGAGCCTGCTCCGTTTGACGTGATCGTGGTCAGCGCGGCGATGCCGGGCATCCCGATGCCGCTGCTCGGGCAGCTTACTCCGGCCGGGCGTCTGGTCGCGCCAATCGGCGAAGACGAATTGCAGAGCCTGGTGCGAATCAGCCGCAAGAGCGGCCATTGGCAGGAAGAATATTTCGGCGAATGCCGATACGTGAAGATGACCGGCAAGTACGGCTTCAAAGATGAGTAACGGCCTGTAGCTGGTGGTCAGCGTTCGCGCGCGCGGACACACGTGGCGCGCAGATTCTCAGGGCAAGCGGGACGATGGCTGTGGTGATGGTCGGGATGGCGGCGAGGCGCGACGGTACGGCACTACGGATGCGAGCGGTGGCGACGATCGCGGCACTCGCGCTGTGTGCCGCTCTGGCGGGATGCGGCGGCGGTGCGGGCAGCGCGATACCCTCCACAGCGGCGCGCGCCGGGCGTTCGTACACCGTCCAGCCGGGCGACACCGTTTATCATATCGCGACCAGGTTCGGGGTCAGTGTCGGACGCCTGATGACGGTCAATGGACTCTCCGATCCGCGCGACCTGCGCGTCGGGCAGACGCTCACGATTCCAGGATCGTACCCGGTCGCCGCACTCAGCGGCGCTGTGCACGAACGCTCGAGCGCGTTCCCGTACCGCGGGATGCGCGAGTCGCGCCAGTTCGCATGGCCGGTTGCCGAAGGCATCGTGTCGTCAGGTTTTGGAATCCGCAACGGCGCGATGCATGACGGGGTCGATATCGCGGCTCCCGTCGGAACACCCGTGCACGCCGCCGACAGCGGCGTGGTGGTCTTTACCGGGCGGCTTAACGGCTACGGCAACACGATTATCATCCAGCACGACGATCAGTACGCGACCGTGTACGGCCACGATGAGCGAAATTTCGTGCGCGAGGGCGAACACGTAACGCGCGGGCAGACAATCGGAGATATCGGCACCAGCGGCCGCACCACCGGCGCCAATCTGCACTTTGAAGTCCGTCACGACAACATCGCGCGCAATCCGCTGGCCTATTTGCCCGAGCCTCCCGCAGCGCCCGGGATCAGCTACGCCGCCGGCGGCGGGATGTAGCGCGCCGGAACTTCCGCGCGAGCCGATTCCGTCAAAATGGATTTTCCGCCCGTCGCCTAGTATCGTGTCTGGTCCACCCGGCTCATGCCGGGTCAAAGCCCAATTTTAGCAAGCGAAGTGGAAATGAACTCAGACGAAATCAAAAGACTGATTCGCGACATCCCCGACTTCCCCAAGAGCGGAATCCTGTTCCGCGATATCACCCCGCTCATCAGTGACCCGCGCGGATTCGCGGCCGTGGTTGACGGGCTGGCCGAGCCGTACCTCGGGCAGGTCGATACGGTTTTGGGAATCGAATCGCGCGGCTTCATTATCGGCGCCCCGGTCGCTTACCGGCTTGGCGTCGGACTCGCGATCGCGCGCAAACCCGGCAAGCTGCCGGCCTCGACTGTAGATGAATCATATGACCTCGAGTACGGCAGCGCCTCGCTGCAAATGCATAGCGACGCGATCGCCCCGGGTGCGCGCGTGCTAATCGCCGACGATCTGCTGGCCACGGGAGGCACCGCCGAGGCCGCGATCAAGCTGGTGCGCAAGGTCGGCGGAGTCGTCATCGGATGCGCATTTATCGTCGAGCTGGTGGCGCTGGGCGGCGTCGCGCGGCTGGCGCCCGAGAAAAGTTTCTCGCTGATTCGCTATGAGTGAGACCCCGCACCGCGCGCCTCGGATGCGAGATTAACCGCGTGGAAGCTTCAAATCATCACATACTAACCGCCCATAACGCGGGAGGTACGGCCGATCGCCGCCGGCTCTACTTAGTGCTGGCGCTCGCGGCCGGCTATTTCGCGACCGAGCTTGCCGCGGGATGGCTCACTAACAGTCTTGCCCTGCTCTCCGACGCGATCCACATGCTGACCGATATCGCGGCGATTTCCCTGAGCCTGCTCACCCTGTGGATCTCGTCGCGGCCCGCAACCGAGGGCAAGACCTTCGGCTACCTGCGCGCGGAAATTCTCGGCGCGCTGCTCAACGGCTTGTTTTTGTGGCTGCTGGTCGCGTTCATCTGGATCGAGGCGTTCGAGCGCCTGCGCCATCCCGTGCATGTGCATGGATTCGGCGTGATGATCGTGGCGGTGATCGGAATCTTTGTGAACTCGCTCGCCGCATGGATCACCTCGGGCGCGTCCGGAGCTGGCGACGGCGGGCGCGGGATGGCGGTGCGGGCGGTTTTCGTCCACGTCATCTCGGACCTGATCGGTTCGCTCGGCGTGCTTATCGCGGGCGCGCTGGTTTACTTCACCGGTACCTGGCAGGCCGACCCTGCCGTCAGCATCCTGATCGGCGCGCTGGTGCTCTACAGCTCGTGGGGGCTGGTGCGCGAGGGCGTGGACATCTTGATGGAGTCGGTGCCCGCGCATATCGATTTGCAGCGCGTGCGCGACGACCTGCTGGCCGTCGAGGGCGCCGAGGAAGTTCATGATTTGCACGTATGGTGCCTGACCTCGCATCAGGTCGCGCTGGCCGCGCATTGCGTGGTGCGCGCCGATATCGATCAGGATCGCGTGCTGCATCAGATGTCGGAGCTGCTGCGCGCTAATTTCAATATCCATCACATGACCGTGCAGCTCGAACGCGACAGCCGCCGCCGGCATGAACCCGAACACTTTTGAGCCGCGATTGGACTGCTACAATCCCGCGCCCGCTGCCGATAAACTGGATCATGCGCGTTTGCAAAGCGGCGGGCGCGCGGCGGCCTACCCACGATGAAACCTGAATCCACCATCTTTTATGACGTCGATACGCAGCGCGATTTCATTCTGCCCGGGGGCAAACTCTATGTTCCCGGCAGCGAAAAGATCATTCCCGCGCTCGCCGAATTGACCCAGCTCGCGCGTACAAACAAGATTCGCATCGTATGCTCGGTCGATCGCCATTTCCCCGGCGACCGCGAGCTCAAGCGCAACGGCGGCGAGTACGACGACCATTGCATGGACGGCACCGACGGCCAGCACAAGATCGACGCGACCGCGCCGCTCGATCCGCTCTATATCCCCAACCATCCGCTCTCGAGCGAGGAAGTTCAGACCGCGCTGGACCACAAGGGCGAAGTGGTATTCGAGAAGCAGGAGTTCGACGTGTTCATCGGCAACGTGCACGCGAGAACGATTCTGCGGATGCTGCTCAAGCCGTTCACCGACATCGTCATCTACGGCGTCTTCACCGAGGTTTGCGTCGCGCACGCGGTGGATGGACTGCTCGACCTCGGACCCAAACTCCACGTCGTCAGCGACGCGATTGCGGATATCGGACCAGACGCCGATCGGGTCCGCGCGCAATGGAAAGACCGGGGAATCGACTTCGTCACCGTCGCGCAACTCAAGGAAATGGTCCTCAATCAATGAATGGCGGCCCCGCAAGCGGCGGCGAAACCGACCCGCGCGAAGCGCCTCCCAACAAGATCCCCGGGCAGACTCCAGACGACGCGTACGATTGGGTCACCCCACCGTTTCAGCCGCTGCGCGCCGTCGCCGCGATCGTGCTCACCGCATCGGGTTTCGGACTTTACGAATTCGTGCTGCTGAGCTTCTGGTCGTCGCCCGCGATGGGTATTCATGATCGGATTCCGTGGCCGGCCTTCGGCGTGCTCGCGCTTGCGATGCTGCTGGCGCTGGCGGCGGTTCGCACCGCGCTCGGGCTTTGGTCGCCGCACGCAAAGCTCGGCTTTGCGCTGCTCGCGTTTTTCGCCTGCGTCGTGATCGGAGTCGGGGGCGGAAGGTTCGCAAGTTATATCCTGCGCGGATCGCTTAACCCGCCCTATCACTTGACGCTCGCCGTCGGCGAGCGATTTCCGGAGTTTTCGCTCGCCGATCAAACCGGCGCGTTCGTTCACGTCCCGACGCGGCCGGGTAACCGCGCGACGCTGGTTTTCGTCTATCGCGGCGACTTCTGCCCGTTTGCACGTCACGAGTTGGCGGAGTTGACCGTGCTTGCGCCCGAGCTTCACCGAGCGGGCGCAAACGTAATCGCGATCAGCGCCGATCCCGTGGACCGCTCGAGGATGCTCGCGCGCTATCTGAACACCGATGTTCCGCTGCTGAGCGACGCGCAGGAGACGATCCTTGCGCCGATGGGCCTGGTGCAGCGCCATCGCGACGGCCAGCCCGACAGCGCCATTCCGGCCTTCTTCGTGATCGATAGCGCCGGGACAGTTCGATGGATTTTCACGTCGCCGTATTACCGGATTCTGCCGCGCACGAGCGATCTGATGGCCGCGGTGCGCACGGTCACGCAGCCGTGGAAGAAGTGAGCGCCGCGATCATCGCGCGCATCGCCTCGCCCGGAGACTCGGCGCCGAGAATCGATCCAATTCCCGCCACGCCTGCCGGACGCGCTCCGAGATCTGAATTGCTCATCAGGTCCCGCGCGCGCGCGGGCGTTATTCCGCCCAGCGCATAGACCGGTATGGCGCCGGCGCGGCACGCGGCGGCCAATCCATCGAGTCCCCACGCGGGTCTGTAGGCGCTTTTCGAGATCGGATCGAAAATCGGACCGAACACCACGAAGTCCGCTCCCTCGCGGGCGGCCGACGCGACATCGGGCGGCGAATGAGTCGATGCGCCAATCAGCAGGTCGGAGCCGGCCAGCCGGCGCGCCATCGCGACTCCGATCGAGTTGAATGGCAGATGCACACCGTCGGCGCGCGCGGCGAGCGCAATATCCACCCGATCGTTTACGATCATCGGCGCGCCGTATCGTGAGCAGATCTCGCGCAATTCGAGCGCGAGCCGGTAGAGGTCGCGCGCGGGCAAGCCTTTCTCGCGCACCTGCAACGCGACGGTTCCGGGCGCAGCCGCACAGAGCGCCGCCGCGCACGCCTCGGTCAACGTGCCAGCTCGCACCGCACGGCGATCAGTTATCAGGTAGAAGCGAAATCCGGCGCGCCGCACGGTCTCACTGAATCATCCCGGTGATTGGGCTCGACGCGGTCGCGTACAGCCTGCGTTCGATCCGCCCGGCCGAATAGGCAAGCCGCCCGGCCTCGACGGCGAGCTTCATCGCACGCGCCATCGCGATTGGATCCTTCGCGCCCGCGATCGCCGTATTCATCAGGATTGCGTCGCATCCGAGCTCCATCGCATAGGCCGCGTCGGACGCTGTGCCCACACCCGCATCGACGATCACCGGAATTTTCGCCTGCTCGATAATGATCGCAAGGTTGTATGGATTTCGGATGCCGAGCCCCGAGCCGATCGGCGCCGCCAGCGGCATCACCGCCGCGCATCCGATTTCCGCCAGGCGCAGACAGGTAACCGGATCGTCGGTGACATAAGGCAGGACCTTGAAGCCTTCCTTGACCAGAATTTTCGCCGCTTCGATTGTCGCAGGCACATCGGGAAACAGCGTCTTCTGGTCGCCAATAACCTCGAGTTTCACCATTTCGCCGACTCCGACCTCGCGTGCGAGCCGGCAGGTGCGCACCGCTTCCTCAGCGGTATAGCATCCGGCGGTGTTGGGCAGAATCTGGTAGCGCTTGGGGTCAAGGTAGTCGAGCAGGTTTTCAGATTTCCGGTCGGTGATATTCACCCGGCGCACCGCGACAGTCACGATCTCGGCGCCGCTTTCCTCGACAGCGCGGCGGGTTTCGTCGAAGTCCTTGTACTTGCCCGTTCCGACGATCAGGCGAGATTTGAATTTTCTGCCGCCAAGTTCCAATGGAGTATCCACGGTCTTCACCTCGAGTGCCGCAGGCCGGATGATCGCGATCCGTTCATCCGCCTCCGACGAAATTGATTATTTCGACCTCATCGCCCGCGTGCAGAATCGTCGCGGCGTAATCCGACTTGGGCACAACCTGGCGATTGATTTCGACCGCGATTCGTTGCGGGCGCATCTTGCGCTTCTCGAGCAGCGCGCTCAGATGCGCGTCGCCTTCGATACTGCTGGGCTCGCCATTCAGCGTGATTGTTATTATCGCGTCGGGCATCGAAGAAAGCCGCCCTCCGGGCGCCCGGGGAAGCGGCTTTCGGCCGAACTGCGATCGTTCGGTCATCGCGGGCTTCCCTACGCCGGTATTACCCGGATCAGGTTCAAGGGGTCCTCTCCTTGGAGAGCTCTCAGCGCGTGCAAGCGCGCCCCCAGCCTGGGATTGTTATAGCACCGCGCACCGCGGAGAAAAACCATCCCCGCAAGCCTGCCCGGCGTGCGCTTCGAGGAGTTGAATCCACAGCCTCCGTACAAGTTTCATTGACTGTCAGTTCGGCGGATGGTTATCTGATTGCGCTTTCATTGCGGACGTGAAATCTCCCGACGCTCCGGTCCGCACCGCGGCGCCAGGAGCATGGAATCAAGCGTGATGCGTCCGGGCCATTTTTGCGGCTCGGGCGTTTTTCATTGAATTGATGAGTCGATTGCGATGAACCTCGAGGAACAGCGCCCCACTATCGCCGAGATCGATCTCGGCGCGCTGCGTGCAAACTACCACGCGCTGCGCGCGGTGGCCGCGCACGGCGAATTGATGGTGGTGGTCAAGGCGGACGGCTATGGACACGGGGCGGTGACCGTTGCGCGCACGCTCGGCGCCGAAGGATGCGTGAATTTCGGGGTCGCGACAATCGACGAGGCGCGCGAGCTGCGCCGCGCCGGAGTCACCGCGCGAATTTTTCTCCAGGCCGGTTTTTTCGCCGCCCAGGCGCGCGAGATTGTCGCGCTCGAGCTGACGCCGTTTGTATTCGATCCGGCCCTGGTTGCTCCGCTTCAGGCCGCTGCTATTTCCGCCGGCGCGCGCGAGCGTTTTCCGATTCATGTGAAGGTCGACACGGGCGCGAGCCGGCTCGGCGTGTTGCCGTCCGACTTGGGCGCGCTTATTGATGCGATGCGGGCGGCGCCGTCGCTGAATCTCGAAGGCGTGTGCACCCTCCTCGCGAACGCCGGAGATCCTTCGAGTCCAATCACCGACCGGCAACTGCGCGTGTTCCGCGCCGCGCTCGAAACGCTGCGTGCCGCCGGCTTCGCGCCGATCGCCCATGTCGCGAATTCCGCCGCGCTGGTCCTGCGCGACGATTCCCATTTCAACCTGGTCCGCCCCGGCCTTGCGATCTACGGCCTGCCTCCGGTCGCGGCGGTCCGCGAACGCGTCGAGCTGCGCCCCGTCATGACCTTCAAAACGCGGCTGATGCAGACCAAACGCGTACCGGCCGGAAGCGGCGTCGGCTATGGACACACTTTCGTCACCCCGCGCGAAAGCATAATCGGCGTGCTACCCGTCGGATACGCCGACGGATACCGGCGCGGACTTCAGCACGGTGGCGAGGTGCTGGTGCGCGGCGCGCGCGCACCGGTGGTTGGCGCGGTCTCGATGGACCTGACGACGATCGATCTGACCGACGTGCCCGGCGCCGCGGTCGGGGACGAAGTGATATTGTGGGGCCAGAGCCGCGAAGCTCAAAGCGGCGAGGCGACAATCAGCGTCAACGATGTCGCGCGCCTGGCGCAGACGATCTCCTATGAAATGCTTTGCACCGTCGGCAAGCGCGTGCCGCGAGTCTGCCGCGGCTAGCAGTCTTAAGCGGCGGCATCGAAAGGGCTGAGGCGAAATGAACACCGACAAGATATTCATACGGCGCGCACTGCTCGGCGTATCCGACAAGGGCGGATTGCCCGACTTCGCACGCGCATTGGCGCGCCACGGCGTCGAGATGGTCTCGACGGGAGGCACCAGGGCCGCGCTCGAAGCGGCGGGCGTGCGAGTCAAGGCAGTCGAAGAGTTCACCGGATTTCCCGAGATGCTCGACGGGCGGGTCAAGACGCTGCATCCGAAAATTCACGGCGGAATTCTCGGCCGGCGCTCAGAGCAAAGCCATCTAAAGCAAATGAAGGATCACGGAATCGAACCGATCGATCTGGTGGTCGTAAACTTTTATCCGTTCGAGCAGACCGTCGCTAAGCCGGGCGTCACGCGCGACGACGCGATCGAGAATATCGATATCGGCGGTCCTACTCTGGTCCGCGCCGCGGCCAAGAATTATCCCGACGTCGCAATCGTCGTTGACCCCGCCGACTACGCCGCGATCGCGGACGAGATGGAAAAGAACGCGGGCGCGCTAAGCCTCGCAACGCGATGGCGCCTTGCGCGCAAGGCTTTCGCTCGCGTGGCCGCCTATGACTCGGCGATCACCAACTGGCTCGGCGCCAACTCGGGCGAAGGCGAGCCCTCCGCGCTCGGCGAGACCTTCAGCCTGACCCTGGAGCGCGAGCAGAAACTTCGCTACGGCGAGAATCCTCATCAGGAAGGCGCGCTGTACGGCAACTTCCTCAAAGTCGCCGAGCAGCTCCACGGAAAGGAGTTATCGTTCAATAACGTCTTCGATATCAGCTCGGCGGCCAACCTGATGCTCGAATTACAGGACGAGACGCGGGCCGTCGTCGCGATTCTCAAGCACAACACACCGTGCGGAGTAGGCATTGGATCCTCGCTCAAGGCGGCATGGGACAAGGCTTTCGCGACCGATCCCGATTCGCCATTCGGCGGGATAATCATTTCGAATCGGCCGTGGGATATGGAGTTCGCTCGCGCCGTCGATGAACTCTTCACCGAGGTTCTTATCGGCCCCGACTTTCCGGCCGAAGTTCTCGCGTTTTTGAAGAAGAACAAAAATCGCCGTCTGATTCGCTTTCATCCCGACGCGGTCCCACGCGGCGAATTCGACCTCAAGAAAGTCGTCGGCGGTTTGCTGGTGCAGTCGCCGGATCTTTCAATCGAAGATCCGCGCAAAGGCAAAGTCGTCACGCGGCGCGCGCCCACGGACGCCGAGCTGCGCGCACTCGAATTCGGCATCAAGGTCTGCAAGCACATCAAGTCCAACGCGATTGCATTCGTCGCCGAAGATCGCACGCTCGCGGTCGGCGGCGGTGCAACTTCACGCATCGATCCGGTCTATGCCGCGCGCGAGAAAGCCGCGCGCCTCAAGGTATCGCTCGAAGGCTCGGTGCTGGTCTCTGAAGCGCTCTTCCCGATGGCCGACGGTCCTACACTGGCGGCGGAGGCGGGCGCAACGGCGATTGCGCAACCGGGCGGCTCGATCCGCGACAAAGACGTTATCGCCGCGGCCGACAAGTACGGCCTCGCGATGGTCTTCACGGGGGTGCGCCATTTCCGTCATTAGGCGGCGCGTGGGATGAAAGTTCTGGTCATCGGAAAAGGTGCGCGCGAGCACGCGCTGTGCTGGCGGCTGCATCAGAGCCAGTCGGTATGGGGGCTTTACTGCGCGCCGGGAAATCCGGGAATCAATCAGCTCGCCGAGCCAGTTGCGATCGCTCCCGGCAACGTTGCTGGACTGATTGAATTCGTCCGCGAAAGAAAAATCGACCTGACGATCGTCGGGCCCGAGGATCCGCTCGCTGCCGGAATCGTCGATGAGTTCCAGCGCGCGGGCCTTACGATCTTCGGGCCAACCCGCGCCGCCGCGCAGCTCGAGACCAGCAAGTCGTTCGCGAAGTCGGTGATGGCCGCGGCCGGCGTCCGCACCGCCGCCTATCGCGCCTTCGATGACGCCGGCGCCGCGCGCGAGTACGTTCGCGGTCTCGACCGCCCGGTCGTCGTCAAGGCCGACGGGCTCGCGCTGGGCAAAGGCGTCACGATTTGCCCGGACCGGGATTCCGCGTTGGCCGCGGTTGACGCGGCGATGACGAAAGCGAGATTCGGCGCGGCGGGAAACCGGATCATCGTCGAGGAGTTTCTCACCGGCGAGGAAGTTTCGTTCTTCGCGCTGTGCCACGGCGAACACGCGATCGCGTTCGGCGTGTTCCAGGATCACAAGGCGGCCTTCGACGGCGACCGCGGTCCGAACACCGGCGGAATGGGCGCGTACTCACCGCTCCCACAATTCGACGCGAGCTTCGAAGAGCGCGTGATGCGCGAAGTCGTGCGCCCGGTCCTGCGCGAGATGGCCGCGCGCGCAATGCCATACACCGGCCTGCTCTTCGCGGGGCTGATGGTCGCTGCGGACGCGATAAACGTGATCGAATTCAATGCGCGCTTCGGCGATCCGGAAACCGAAGCGCTGATGATGCGCTTCGACGGCGACCTGGCCGAGACTCTGCACGCCGCCGCCGAGGGCCGTATTGGCGCCGCCGAGGTCCGGCTGTCGCCGCGCTCCGCCGTCACCGTGGTTCTCGCTTCGGGCGGTTATCCGGGCGACTATCGCAAGGGAATTGCGATCACCGGGCTTGAGAAGGTCGAAGGCGGCGCGCCGTCGGACCTCAAGGTCGCATGGGCGATGAAAAAGATTCGGGTCAAAGTCTTCCACGCCGGAACCGCCCTCAAGGACGGCCAGCTCGTCACCGACGGAGGCCGCGTGCTGGCGGTCACCGCGATGGCGCCGGAACTCGAGACCGCGGTCGCGGCAGCGTATCAAGCCGCCGACCTGATAGAATTCGAGGGGAAGCATCTGCGCCGCGACATCGCGCATCGCGGGCTTGCCCGGCGCCGCGCATCGGCCTGAAAGAAAATCCGAAGGAGCACTTTAAGTTCTTGTCTGCCAGAAAATCCGCCGGCGCATCCGGCAAGTCGTCCGCCAGCCGTGCTGACCGCGCCGCGCACCCGTATCTTCCCGGCCTCGAGGACGCCGTCGCGGCGCTGCGCGCCGCCGAGCTGGTCGTCTATCCGACCGAGACATTCTATGGACTCGGCGCCGACCCGTTTTCCGCGGTCGCGCTTGAGCGCCTGTTCGCCGCCAAGGGGCGCGAAGCCGGAAAGACTGTCGCGCTGATCGCCGCCGATACGGATTCGGCGCTGGCGCTCGCGCGTGAAGTCTCTCCCGTCGCGCGGAGACTTGCGGATATGTTCTGGCCGGGCGCGCTGACCCTCGTGCTGCCTGCCCGCGCGGGCCTGCCGGCGGAAATTGTCGGAAGCGGCGGCGGTATCGGAGTTCGCGTTTCATCGCATCCTGTGGCCCGTGCCCTGGCGGCGGGATTAGGGCACCCGCTCACGGCGACCAGCGCCAACCGGGCCGGGGAGCCTCCGGCGCGAACCCTGGATCAGGCGCGCGCCTCGCTCGGCGATAAAGTTAAAGTGTTTCTTGAAGGCGGCACGCTCGACGCCGCTTCCCCCAGCACTGTCGTCGCCGTCGAGAACGACTCCTGGCGGCTCATCCGCGCCGGCGCTATCAGCGAGATTCAGCTCGCCGCCGCGCTTTCCGGCGAGGTATTGGAATGACAGTGCAGCGAATCGAGATGACCGGCCAGCGTATCGAACCGTTTCGGGCGCTGCTGTACAACCGCGCCATCGCCGGCGAACCCGCGACCGTCGTCGCCCCTCCTTACGATTTGATCGGCGCGGCGCGGCAGAGTGAGCTGTACGACCGCAGCCAATACAATATCGTGCGGCTCGAATTCGGCCGCGACGCCGATCGCTATGGCGCCGCGGCCGCGACCATGCGCGAATGGCTTGGCGCCGGAGTTCTTCGGCGGCTGGAGCGTCCCGCGATCTTTCATTACACGCAACGCTTCACGATCGAAGGCCGCAACCTCGTCCGCTCGGGACTTATCGCTCGAATCCGGCTCGAACCGTTTGCCGCGGGCAGAATCCTCCCGCATGAAAGAACTTTTCCCGCCGCCAAGGAGGATCGGCTGAAACTCCTGACCGCTATTCGCACCAACACCAGCTCGATCTTCGGCCTCTACTCGGGGCAGCATCCCGAGCTCGATCGCTTGCGCGCGGCGGTTGCAGCGCGCGCGCCGCTCATCGAGCTGACCGACGATCTCTCGATTCGCAACGAGCTTCGAGTGATCGATGAACCCGCGGAAGTCGCGGCAATTCAGGCTGCCCTCGCCACGCCGCGCGTGCTGATCGCGGACGGGCACCATCGCTACGAAACCGCGCTCAATTACCAGCGCATCCGCCGCGCGGCCGGGATTCCGCCGGTTCCGCAGGGCTTCGACTACACGATGATGACGATGGTCGCGTGCGAGGACCCGGGCCTGGTGATTCTGCCGACGCACCGCGTCGTCCATCGCTTGCGGCCGCAGGCAATTTCCGCGTTCGCGGCCGAGGCGCGCAAAGCCTTTGTCGTCGAAGAAATCGCCGACCGCGATACGCTGCGCGCTCGCCTTCACGCCGCCGGACGCGGCTCGCTCGCGATCGCGCTCAAGGGTCATCGCGCGCAATACCTGCTGCGAATTGACGGCCGCGCCGCCGTTGACGCCGCGATTCCCGAGGCGCCGCCCGAAGTCCGCGAACTCGACGTCACGCTGCTGCACACGATGATCTTCGACCGGATTTTTTCACTCAAGGCGGCGGAAATCCGCAAGGGCGGAAATATCGAGTACACCATCGACACCGCCGCCGCCCTCGACGCGGTCGCAAGCGGCGCCGCCGACGGCGCGTTCCTGATGAATCCGCCGTCGATAGAAGACGTCGAGCGCGTCAGCGACGCGGGCGCCACCATGCCGGAAAAATCGACCTACTTTCATCCCAAGCTCCTGACCGGCCTGGTGATGAACCCGCTCGACGATTGAAAACGCTAATCCTCGTCCGGCACGGCGAGACCGAGGGCGAATCCAGCATCCGCTATCACGGGCGCAACGACGTGCCACTCTCCGAGCTCGGTCGCGCGCAGATGCGCGCCGCGCGGGCCGCGATCGATGCGCATCATGGCGGCCTTGCCTTCGAGCGCGTATTCACGAGTCCGCTGATACGGGCGGCCGAGGGCGCGCGCATAATCGCCGACGAGCCGCCGTCGCTCACGCTCGAGGAATTCGCCGAGGTCCACTTTGGCGATTTCGAAGGATTGACCAGAGAGGAAATACGCGCACGCTTTCCCGACGAGTACGCGCGATGGCGCGCCGACCCGCTCTCGCCCGCGTACGCCTACCCCGGCGGCGAGAGCCGCGCCGCATTCGCGACGCGGGTCGAGCGCGGCGTCGCGCGGATGCTCTCGCTATGGACGCCGCAGGGCGCGCTCGGCGCAACTCGCGCATTAGTGGTGGCGCATCGCGGCGTGATTCGCACGATCGTTCAAACCCTCACCGCCGCCGAGCCGGAGGTCGAACTCGGATCGATCCAGATACTCGAGCACGCTGGCGCGTGGACTCCGGCCGCACTCGATCTTATCGCGCATTTGACGGACGTGCGCGCCTGACGCCGCGCTCAGGTGCGCCGCAGAATGCCCCACCAGCGCCGCTCGCAATTCTCCATCGCGACGGCGAACGACAGGTCCGCGTATGCGGCGATCATCTCGAACTTCCCGCAGGCGCGCGCGAGCAAGTCCAGCGTCGGCGGAATCGTGTAGCGCACCGGCACGAGGTCGCGCGTCCTGACAGTTCGGTCTGGAAATTCGAGCTCGCATTCAAGCTCGAAGATCGAATGGATACCCGAATGCCAGGGCATCGGGCTGCTGTGCGCGCGCACGCGCACGGTTGCGTCCGCAACCCGCATACTCCGGTCACGCCATAGCTTGCGCGCCGCGGCCACGCGAAATCCGTCGTGGCGATCGATATCGATCACGTACAGACCGCCGCGCCGGAGCGTCGCCGCAACCGATTCGAGATGCGACAGGATCGCGTCGTTCGCCGTCATCACGGGAAATGTCTCGGACATGAATATCGCGGCGTCGAACCGGCGTTCGGGAATTTTGAAGCGGTCGATCGGCCTGCGATAGAAGCGAATATTATCCAGTCCGTGCGATTCGCGCCGTCCCGCGGCAACCATCGTGGCCGACCGATCGATCCCCACGACTTCGATTCCCCCGCGCGCGAGGATCTGCCCGTGCGGCGAGTTGCCGCACGCCAGATCGAGGACTCGCCGGACCGGCCGCGGCGCGTGGCGCTTCCATACCTTGCGCAGGAACCGCACTTCTTCGCCGATTTCGTAGGGCTGCTCCTTGTGGACGCGGCGAAAGATGTCGGGAAATTCGTAGATGCTCGCTACCATGGCGGGCAAGTCTAGCCGCAGCCGCCGCGCGCGCAAATCCCCATGGGCGAATGCGCTTGAGCTTTTGACTGCGGCGCGATAATTCCCATCGAAACGATACCCGCCTGAACGAGCGTTTAGGAGAAGCGATGACGAAGCCGCTGGACGGAATCAAAGTGATCGAAATCGGCCAGGAGATTCAAGGACCCTTCGCGGGACTGTTTCTCGCCGACATGGGCGCCGATGTGGTCAAAATCGAGAACAAGGAAACCGGCGACCTGAGCCGCTGGATGCTGGCCGCGCTGATCGGCGGACCCGAGGTTCGCAACGCCGCTGTGTCGCACTACTTTATCGCGATGAATCGCGGCAAGCGCAGCATCTCGTGCGATCTGAAAAATCCGCGGGCCGTCGAGCTGGTGCGCAGGATGGCCAAAACCTACGATGTTCTGCTGACCAACTATCGGCCCGGCGTGCTCGACCGGCTCGGCCTGGGCTACGAGCAGATCCGCAAGATCAACCCGAAAATCGTCTATGCCCAGGGCAGCTCGTGGGGACCCAAAGGTCCTTGGGTCACGCGCCCCAGCCGCGACACTCTGGCGCAGGCCGCAAGCGGCGTAATGGCAAAAACGGGGATGCCGTCGGACCCTCCTCTGCCGGCCGGGATGCTCGTCGCGGATCACTCGGGAGGATTAAGCCTTGCCAGCGGCATTCTGGCCGCGCTGTTTGCGCGAGAGAGGACAGGCAAGGGACAAAAAGTCGATGCGTCGATTTACGGAACGATGATCGCGATGCAGGGGATGGAGATAAACTACACCTCGATCACGCAGCAGGAGCCCGAGCGCGCCGGCCGCGGGCATCAGTTCCTGCACGGCGTGTGGGGCGCGTTTCCAACCAGCGACGGGCATATCTGTATCGCGGGCGTCGATGACAAACGCTGGCCCGCGTTCTGCCGGATCCTGGGAATCGAGCATCTCGAGAAAGACGCCGAGTACGGCGACAACGTGGTGCGCAATTTCCACGGCGACAAGATCGCCGCCGTACTCGACGCCATCTTTCCGAACAAGACCAGCGCCGAGTGGCTGGCCGCGCTGCACGACGCCGATATTCTCGCCACCGAAGTCGTGGACTATCGCACGATGCTGAAAAGCGAGCAGGCACGGGAGAACGGATATCTGCAGGAGCTTGACCATCCGATCGCCGGGCGTGTGCTCGTCTCTGGCACGCCGGTCACAATCAACGGCGAGGTCGAAAAGCAGGCGCGGATGCCGCCGGAGCTCGGCCAGCACGCGGAAGAAGTGATGCTCGAGCTGGGATACTCGTGGGAGGAAATCGGCGCGATGCGCGAGTCGGGCGCGATTCTGTAGCGCTGCGCGCGCGCCTGATATTCTGCCGCGATGGCTGAGCGTCACATCGTTGCGATGGGCGGCGGAGGGTTCTCGATGGAACCCGAAAATCCGCTGCTCGATGACTTCGTGCTCGACCTCGCGCGCCGCACCCGCCGCATCCGCAACCGCAAGCCGCGGATCGCATTCGTCGGCACCGCCAGCGGCGACAGCGACAGCTACGCGCGAACCTTCATCGAAGCGTTTCCGCCCGCGCGCGCCGAGGCGATGCTACTGCGCTTTTTCGAACGCACCGTGACGGACCTGCGCGCGTTCGTTCTCGCACAGGACGTCATCTATGTCGGCGGCGGCAGCACCGCGAATCTGCTCGCGATCTGGCGCGTGCACGGACTCGACCGCGCACTACGCGCCGCGTGGAACGCGGGAGTCGTGCTCGCAGGAATCAGCGCAGGAGCGGTCTGCTGGTTCCAGGACGGCATCACGGATTCCTTCGGCGGCGGCTATCGCGCCCTTGGCGGCGGTCTCGGATTCCTGCGCGGCGGATGCTGCCCGCATTATGACGGCGAAGCAGCACGCCGCCCTGCCCTGCATCGGCTGGCAAAGCGCGGATTCCCGCCCACGCTAGCGCTCGACGATGGAGCAGCGGCGCACTTCGTCGGCACGCGGCTCAAGGAAGTCGTCTCGTCACGGCCGCACGCGCGCGCATTCCGGGTGACCGCATCCGGCGGCAGAGTAGTTGAGACCCCGCTTAAGGTGCGCTATCTCGGCACCTCGCGTCGCCCGAGATAGCTCGTTCGGTCCGCGGCCCCAGCGCCTCATCGTCGTGCTGTAACGTGATGACAAAATGGCAGATTCTGGCTTAGAATCGCGGCGTCCTTATGGGCGAGGGGTTGCACATGACGGCAGGAACAAAAATCAGCGAAATCAGGGCGCGCGAGATACTCGACTCGCGCGGAAATCCGACTATCGAAGTTGACGTGCGGCTCGAAGGCGGAGCGCTCGGACGCGCGGCTGTTCCCTCGGGCGCATCGACCGGCGTGCATGAGGCGCTCGAACTTCGCGACGGCGACAAGCACCGCTTCGGCGGCAAGGGCGTGCTTAAGGCCGTCGCCAATGTGAACACCACGATCGCGGCGAAACTCAAAGGCGCCGACTCCGCCGACCAGAAAGCGGTCGATGAGGCTCTCATCGCACTCGACGGAACCGCGAACAAATCGAAGCTCGGCGCCAACGCGATTTTGGGCGTGTCGCTGGCTTCCGCTCACGCGGCCGCCGCCGCGCGCGGGCTGCCGCTCTATCGTCATCTCAATCCCGATGCGCACATCCTGCCGGTGCCGATGATGAATGTCCTCAACGGCGGCGCGCACGCCGACTCGAGCGTCGATATGCAGGAGTTCATGATCGTGCCGCAAGGCGCACCCACTTTCGCCGAGGCGATTCGCGCCGGCGCTGAAGTATTCCATTCGCTCGCCGCGGTGCTGAAGAAAAGCGGACACTCGACCAATGTCGGCGACGAAGGCGGCTTCGCGCCGAGCCTCAAAAGCAACGAGGAACCGATCGAGGTGATCCTGCAGGCGATCTCGAATGCCGGCTACACGCCCGGCGCCGACGTCGCGATCGCGCTCGACCCGGCCTCGAGCGAATTTTTCGACTCCGGCAAATACGTGTTCAGCCGCTCCGACAAAAGCGCGCGCGACGCGGCCGCGATGATCCAGTTCTACGGCGCATGGCTCGCGAAATATCCGATTGTCTCGCTCGAAGATCCGCTCGCCGAGGACGACTGGGCCGGCTGGCAGCTTTTGACGCGCGAGCTTGGCGCGAAAGTTCAAATCGTCGGCGACGATATCTTCGTTACCAACCCCGAGCGGCTTGCCCGCGGCATCAAGGAGAAGTCCGCCAACTCGATTCTGATCAAGCTCAACCAGATCGGCACTCTCACCGAGACTCTCGCCACGATCGCGATGGCGCGCAAGGCCGGATTTTCCTGCGTGATATCGCATCGCTCGGGCGAGACCGAGGACACCACCATCGCGGACCTGGCGGTGGCGTCAGGAGCGGGCCAGATCAAAACCGGATCGCTCAGCCGCGGCGAGCGCACCGCGAAATATAACCGCCTGCTCCGAATCGCCGGCGAGCTGGGCGCGCGCGCCGTCTATCCTGGTGCGTCCGCTTTCAAGCGCGGCGGCGCATCGCGATGAGCAATCGCCCGCCGGTCGCGGCGCTGATCATCTTCGACGGATGGGGCCTGCGCGCCGAGCGCGAGGCGAACGCAATCGCGATGGCGCGGACGCCGGTGATGGATGCACTGCTCAAGTCATGCGCGCATAGCGGTCTTGACGCGTCGGGCGAGTCGGTTGGTCTGCCGCCGGGAGTGATGGGTAACTCAGAAGTCGGCCATCTGACGATCGGCTCGGGCCGCGTGATCTATCAGGACCTGATGCGGATCGGGAAAGCGATCGAGACCGGAGCGTTTGCGCGCAACGAAACGATTCTGGGCGCGATTCGCGCCGCCAAATCGTCGCGCCGCACGCTGCACCTGTGGGGTTTGCTCTCCGACGGCAGCGTGCACAGCCATATCGATCACCTGTTCGCGATCCTCGATCTGGCCGCGCGCGAAGGGATCGGCGATATTGCGGTGCACGCCGTCCTCGACGGACGCGACAAGCCTCCGCGCTCGGCGTCGCCTTTTATCGACGCGCTCGAGGCAAGGCTCAAGCAGATCGGCCGCGGACGGATCGCAACGGTTCAGGGACGCTACTACGCGATGGATCGCGACAAGCGCTGGGAGCGCACCGAACGCGCGTGGCGCGCAATCGCCCTGGGCGAAGGCGCGCCGGCCAGGAGCGCGCGCGAGGCGGTCGAGCGCTCCTACGCCGCCGGCAAGAACGACGAGTTCGTCGAGCCATGCGTCATCGGCATGTCGGCAAAAGTTGCCGACGGCGATCAGATCATGTGTTTTAACTTCCGCGCCGATCGCGCGCGCCAACTTACCGCGGCGCTGGCGCTCGCGGAGTTCAGCGGCTTCGCGCGGCCACGGGTGCCGAAGATCGGATACGTCTGCATGACCGAGTACGACCGATCATTTGGGCTCCCGCTCGCGTTCGGTCCCGAGGACGTGCGCAACAGCCTGGCCGAGACGCTGGCCGGCGCGGGAATCCCGAACCTGAGGATCGCGGAAACCGAAAAATACGCGCATGTCACTTATTTTCTGAACGGCGGAATCGAAGCGCCGTTCGCGGGCGAGGAGCGCGTCATGATCCCCTCGGCGAAAGTCGCGACTTACGATCTCGAACCGACGATGCGCGCGCACGAAATCGCGACCCAAGCCGCGCAGGAAATAGCGAGCGGGAAATTCGGCGTCGTGGTGATGAACTTCGCGAATCCCGACATGGTCGGCCACACCGGAAATCTCGAAGCGACCATTAAAGCGGTCGAGGCCACCGACTCGGCCCTCGGGATCGTGCTCGAGGCGGTCGCAAAGCGCGGCGGCGCGGCGCTTATCACTTCAGATCACGGCAACGCCGAGTTTATGGCCGATCCCGCGACCGGCCAGCCGCATACCGCGCACACCACGAACCCGGTTCCGCTAATCCTGGTCGATCCGAATTTCCGCGGACGCCTGCGCGACGGCGGCACGCTCGCCGACGTCGCGCCAACCTTCCTCGCGATGCTCGGGTTAACGGTGCCCCGCGAAATGACGGGTCACGATCTGCGCGATGCAGCTTCTTAGCTCACGCGCGGGACCTACCAGCGGATTACCTGCTCGTAGATCTTCGGCAACTGGCGCGGCAGCGACGCGATATCTTCGATCACCAGGTAGCGCGACGACTGGCACATCTGGCGCAAATAGTCGTGGCCGGTCTTGTCCACCGTGATGCAGAACGGGAGCACGCCCGCCATCTCGAGCTCCTTGAGCGCCACCATCGTGTCCTGGATTCCGTAGGCGTTCGAGCGCCGGTCGTGGCCGTAATCGAAGTCCTGCGGAAAACCGTCGCTCAGCAGGATCATATGCTTGGCGCGCGAGTTCACGTTCTTGAATTTTTCGCGCACGTGCCGAATCGCGGCGCCCATCCGGGTCGAGCGTTTGGGCTCGACCGCGCCGACGCGCGCGCGAACGTCGTCGGAGAGTTCCTGGTCGAATTCCTTGATTACGTAAAACTCGACGTTGTCGCGCCCGTGGCCCGAGAATCCC
>DATLTX010000006.1:0-7613 GCA_035533435.1 Binataceae bacterium (SeqCode) | reverse complement strand
ACGATTCCGGTCAGCGGCGCGCGAAACACTGCCGCCATCCCGGCCGCGGCGCCGCTGATCAGCATGATGCGCCGGTCGCGCGATTCCAGCCGCGCATAGCGGCGCAGCTTGGTCCACAGCCACGAACCGATTGCGCCGCCGCCGTAGATGCTCGGACCTTCGAGCGCCGCGCTGCCGCCCGATCCGACGGTAGTCACGGCGGCCAGCAGCTTCCACCAGAAAGGCTTGAAATCGATGTCGCCCTGATGCTCGTGATAGGAGCGAATGATCTCTTCGGTCGAGTGCTCGTCGGGATCGGGCGTGCGGAACTGCATGATCAATCCGGTCGCCAGGAACCCGAGCAGCAGGCCGGGCAGGATCATCCAGTGATGTGCGAGATAAAGCGGCAGCAACGCCGCCCAAATTTTGCCCAGAATCAGGATCGTGAGTCCGGCAATCACCAGACCGGTGATGATTCCAATAATCGGGGCGACCAGCAGCCACTTTTGAATATCGCGGGAATAGGTCGCGCGTAAGTCTTCACGAACGAGCGCGGTATATTCCTTCAGCAGCGGACGCTGAAACAGCGGCGAATCGAGAACACGAGCTAGAATTCCCACCCCGGAAACTCCTTTCTCATCCCTTCGTTCTTCGGTGCCGTGCGAGACCGCGCGGCAGCAGTCGGCCGGGATGCTGTGCCGTCCTGAAACAAATGAACCAGCAATTGTAGCATTTACGCCACAAACTCGGAGGCCGATGAATGCGAAGTCTCAGTATGCGGCAAGATCGCGCGACACGGGAGCCAGAACGGTGCGCAATACTCGACATTGGCAGCATATTGTTCGATTCAAATGCCGCAGAGACTTCTAGAGATGACAAGGCTAAGCAATCCAACTGATATCGCAATACTGGCTAAAGGTAAGCACTGATGGCACGGCAATTGGATCATCGGTGCTGTAGCGAAAAATTGTTTCTGAGCGGCAAATTTTCTGAAGAAAACCGAAGATTTTTAACCGCCGATGAAGTAACCTTACCGGGCTGCCGTCCAAGTGGAGTAGAATGGAAAACGACGAAAAAGATCTCGAAGGGCCCGGCCCCTGTGTCCGGATTTTTCTCGTCGAGGATAATCCGGATCACGTTTTCATCGCGCTGACGGTGATGCGTCAGGTGCTCGGCGACGCGATCGAGATGCTGCACGCGCAGAATGCCGAAGAAGCACTCGACATGATCGCCCAGTTCACGGAATACGATCGCCCCGACCTGTTCTTCGTCGATTTGCGCCTGCCCGACAATGGCGGATTCTCGGTCTTGACCGCAGTGCGCGGCAGCCAGGCGTGCTCGATGGTTCCGCTGTTCGTCGTAACCAGCTCGATGTACGATCGCGATATCGCGGAGAGCTACGAGCTCGGCGCGTCGGCGGTGCTGTCCAAGCCGTTGTCGCGCGCAAAGCTGCGTGAAGAGTTGACGCGAGTTGGCGCGCTGCCGCCGTCGAGCCAGCCGCCACCGGGTACGACCTACCGCCATTGAGCTGACCAGCTCCGACAGAAAAACCCGCTGAGCGCGACGGCGCAGAGCGATCCGCCATCCGCGCGTCGCGCTTGACGCCCACAGTGGCGCGTAGGATTCTCGATTGCACAGCAGCGCAACTGGCGCATCCGAGGTCCCCGCGTGAAACCCTATTCATTCGACAAGAGCAACGCGCTCATGGAGCGCGCGCGCAAGGTCGTTCCCGGCGGCATCTATGGGCATCAGAATCCGGCGATGCTTACGCGGGGCGCGTTCCCGTCATTCTTCGCACGCGGGCAAGGCTCGCACGTCTGGGACGTCGATGGGAACGAATATATCGACTACATGGCGTCGTACGGACCGATCGTGCTCGGGCATCGGCATCCTCGCGTCGAAGAGGCGGTGCGCCGCCAGATGGAACTCGGCAACTGCTTCAACGCGCCGGGTCCGCTGTGGGTCGAGCTGGCGGAATACATGGTTTCGATCACGCCGTTCGCCGACTGGACGGTGTTCGCGAAAAATGGCTCCGACGTGTGCACCTGGGCCACGGTGCTTGCGCGCCACGCAACCGGGCGCAAGAAGATCGCGATGTGCTCGGGGGCGTATCACGGCGCGCACGTGTGGTGCACGCCGGCGCCCGGCGGCGTGATGCCCGAGGACCGCGCCAACGTCGTGTACTTCAATTACAACAACCTTTCGAGTCTGCGCGACGTTATCGACGACAACGAGGGCGAGATCGCGGGTGTGATTCTGTCTCCATTTCGGCATGACGCGGGCCACGACCAGGAGCTGCCGGTTGAAGGATTTCTAACCGGAGTGCGCGAGTTGTGCGATCGCAACGGAATCGTGTTCATCCTCGACGACGTCCGCGCCGGCTTTCGCCTGCACATGGGCGGCTCGGGCGAACTGTTTGGCGTGCGCCCGGATCTTTCGACCTACTGCAAGGCGATGGGCAATGGCTATCCGATCTCGGCGTGCATGGGCCGCGACAGCCTGAAGCAGGCCGCGCAGGAAGTCTTCTTCACCGGCTCGTATTTCACCAGCTCGATTCCGATGGCCGCATCGCTGGCCTGCCTGCGGGAACTCGCGGCGATCGGCGGAGTCGAGCGGATGCGGATGCTTGGCGAGAAGCTGCGCGACGGGATGCTCGCGCAGGCGCGCGCGCACGGCTTCGAAGTGACCTACTCGGGGCCGCCCGCGATGCCCTACATGACCTTCAAGGACGATCACGGCCGTCACGATCGCATCAAGGCGTTTGCCGGAGGATGCTCGCTAAACGGCGTTTATCTTGCGCCGCGCCACAACTGGTTTCTGACCGCCGCGCACACCGAAGACGATATCGCGCGAACCCTCGAGGTAACCGACGCCGCATTCGCCACCGTGCGCAAGCAATTCCCCGCGTAGGGCGCGCGAACGAGCGCAAACAATTCCGAAAGGGGGCGGCGATGGGGATAGGCTACGTAATTGGATAGATCTTGTGCGCGGGACTGGTCGGCGGCTTGCTTAACGGTTACTTGGCAGCGGAAGGGTTGGTCATGCCGCGGCGCGAAAGTCTACCGGATGGACAGACGATCTTTCGCCCAGGTTTCCTTGGCAACGTTATCGTGGGTGCCGTCACTGCCGTAGTCCTCACGTCGCTATACAGCCCGATAGGGGGCCTGAAGCTCGGCACTGCGTCTGCTCAAAGTTATGACCTGACGGTTGGCGCTGTCGTCGGGGCGTTCCTGAACGGCCTCGGAGGAGCACGATTGTTGACCCAGGAGGTAAACCGGCGTTACGATGATCTCGCAAAGCGCAATATGACTACGGCGCTTACTGAGTCCTTAGAATCGACTCCTACCGGCGATCGATAAGCGGCCAAGTCCGAGACGGAGACGAATTGATGACCAGCGTTGATACCACCGCCCAAGAATTGATCCGAGAGCTTCCCAAGATACTGACGAAAACGGGCGATTCGCGGATCGACTATCTCGCGTCGAATGTTCTTGCTGAAATACTGCGGGATCTCCGCACCGGGCACATCAGCCGCACCGAGTTGATCAGAACAAGGCTCATGGATCTGACCGAATCGCTCACCGATTGGCGCAGCGAGCTACGGCGTCCGGAAGTGTCTGAGCAGGCGCAAAAGGTGTGCGATTTGGCGCTGCAATTCGACGCCGAAGCCAAGGATGCCGAGGCAGCGGCCGGCTGACCAGCCGCCACGCGAGTCTTGTCGCCGCGCCTTTCGCGCGGGTCAAATCTCAGGCCATTTGTTGTTCCATGGGCGGGCCTGCTCGTAGGCGTACGCGGCCTGAAGCACCAGGTCTTCGCGCTGGCGCTCGGCTACGATCTGCAATCCGGCGGGCAGGCCTGCGTCAGTCAGGCCGGCGCGTACGTTGGCGCCCGGATGTCCGCTCATATTGAACGGATAGGTGAAACCGGCGACCGCCTTTAGCTGGTCGGCGGGTTTGCCATTGATCGTGTCGAAGGGCGGCCCCGCCGCTGGAAATGCCTCGGTTGCGATCGTCGGCGTCAGCAGCAGATCGTAGCGCTCGAAGATCTTGCGGCACCATTCATTGAACTGATAACGCAGCCGATAGGCCTGCCCGTAGTGCCGCCAGGTGATGTGCTCGGCGGAGAGAGTGCCGGCCGCAAACGCACGGCCGAAATCGTCGCGGCGGCTCGCGAGCAGCTCGTAGAGCTGCGCGTATGATTGCGTCGCGCCCAGGCGTTGCCATTCGCGGCCGAGGTCGGTGATCGGATCGTCAATCACCGTGATCTCATGCCCGAGATTCCTGAAGACCTCGACCGCCTTCGCGACCTCGCGCGCGACGTCGCTCTGGACCGGATTGCCGAAGTCGGGATGAAACGCGATGCGCAGTTTTTTGGGAATCCGCTCGAGGATCGCGAGATAGGAAATTCCCGGATGCGGCAGCGAATCGGGATCCGCCGCATGGTATCCGACCGCCGCGTCCAGATACATCGCGGCGTCGCGCACCGTGCGTGTGAGCGGTCCGAGCACGCTGGTGTCGTTCCATCCGAGCATCCCGAGAGAAGGTTCCAGCGGGATACGCCCCTTGCTCGGCTTGAGCCCGAAGCATCCGACGTAGCACGCGGGAATCCGTACGGAGCCGCCGCCGTCGGAACCGGTCGCGAGCGGGATAATTCCGCCGGAGATCGCCGCCGAGCTTCCGCCCGAAGATCCCCCCGGCGTGCGTTCGAGGTTCCACGGATTCCGGGTCACGCCGAACAGCAGATTCTTGGTGAAGCCAGTGTATCCGAACTCGGGAGCGTTGGTCTTGCCGAGCACGATTGCGCCGGCCGCCTTGAGGCGCCCGACCTGCACGGAATCGCCCTGCGGCATATGATCCTTGTAGGCTTTCGATCCGTGCGTGGTGGGCAAGCCGGCCGCGTCTTCGAGATCCTTGACGCCAAGCGGCAGACCGGCCAGCGGCCCGAGTTCTTCGCGCCGGGCGATCTTCTCGTCCATCGCGCGCGCGTCCTCCATGGCCAGCTCGGCGCGCAAGGCCACGAACGCGTTGACTTTGGGATTAACCTGCTCGAGGCGCGCCAGCGTGGCCGTCATCAATTCGCTCGGCTTGAGTTCGCGCCGGCGGATCATCGCGGCCAGTTCGTGCGCGGGTTTCCAGTAGAGTTCGGCCATGATTCAATCCTCCGCCAGGCGTCCGACGCGTCGCCGCGCTGGCACCGATGTATGGTTTTCTACTACGGTTTGAGCGGAAGCAAAAGCGCGGAGCGTGCCGGCGGCACGCGGTTAGCGGCGCGCGCGGCGATTTGACTGCCTAACGGCTGTTAGATAAGATTTTCAGCGCGAGCGAGGGAACTATTATGCGATCCCAATCCAAAGTGCCCGCCCGCCATTCGGGAACCAAAGTCATTGCGCTGCATCGCGGAGTCGATACCCGCGACCGCGTTCTGGCCGTTGCGCTGCCGCTGTTTGCCGAACGCGGCTATCGCGGCACCAGCCTGCGCGATATCGCGCGGCGGATCGGAATCAAGGCGCCCTCGCTGCTGCATCATTTTCCTTCCAAGCAGCAGCTCTACGTCGCGGTGCTGGACCAGATTTTCGAAGGGATGGAAGCCGCCGCACAGAAGATCGCAAATGGAAAGGGCAGCAGACAGGAGCGTCTGGTGCGGACGATGGAGGACGCGATTGACTATATCGCGAAGCATCCCGACTCGATGAAGCTCTTGTGGAAGGAAATGGCCGACGAGAGCGGAGTGGGGCGCAACCTGCTCAAGCGCCGGATGCCGCCGCTCGACGCGATCGTGATGAATTTTATTTTCCGCGGACAGCGCGAGGGCGAATTTCGCGCCGAACTCGATCCGTTTCATTTTATCCGCAGCCTCGAATCGATCACGATCGGATATTTCGGAACCGCCGCGATGGTCAAGCGGCTGTGGAATGTGAACCTGCTCGAGCCCGCGATTATCGAGCGGCGCAAGCGCGAAGTCGTGGACATGGTCGAGCGTACGCTGTTCGTCAAGCCGGCCGTCTAGCGGCTGCGTTTAATTCGATCGATACACCCCAAGGAGAAAAGGGTAATAGCCATATGAAGTTCGGAACATTCTATGAGCATCAGCTCCCGCGTCCATGGAAGCCCGGCTCGGAGCTGAAGCTATTTCAGGATGCGCTCGATCAGGTCGAGCTGGCCGACAAAGTCGGAATCGATCATATGTGGGAAGTCGAGCATCACTTTCTCGAGGAATACGCGCATTCGTCAGCGCCGGAAATCTTTCTGGCGGCGTGCAGCCAGCGCACCAAGAAAATTCGCCTGGGCCACGGAATCGTCCTGTTGCCGCCCGGGTACAACCATCCGGCGCGCGTAGCCGAACGGATCGCGACGCTGGATCTGGTCAGCGGCGGACGCGTCGAATTCGGCACCGGCGAATCTTCGGCCGAGGCGGAACTCGGAGGGTTTCAGATTCCCCGCGCCGACAAGCGCGACATGTGGCAGGAATCGCTCGGCGCGATTTGCCGAATGTTCGTCGAAGAGCCGTTTCTGGGCCACGAGGGTAAGTACTTCAGCATGCCGGTGCGCAACGTCGTCCCCAAGCCGGTGCAGAAACCGCATCCTCCGCTTTGGGTCGCGTGCTCGCGGCGCGAGACGATTCATCTGGCCGCCAAGCTCGGGATCGGAGCGCTGACCTTTGCGTTCGTCAGTCCCGAGGAAGCGCGCCAGTGGGTGAATGATTACTACACGACGCTGGCCAACGAGTGCGAGCCGATCGGCTACGCGATCAATCCCAATATCGCAATCGTCACCGGCTTCATGTGCGATCCGAACCAGGAGCGCGCCGTCGCGATGGGCCAGGACGGACTGAAATTTTTCTCCTACGCACTCGGCCATCACTACGTCTTCGGCCGCCACGAGCCGGGCAAGACCAACATCTGGTCGAACTACAAAGGCAATTCGATCGACATCCCCGGCGCAGGCGGAGAGAACGCCTGTATCGGCACACCCGATCTGATCCGCGAACGCTTGCGCGGTTATGAAGAAGCCGGCGTCGATCAGGTGGTATTCATTTCGCAAGCGGGCAACAACAAGCACGAGGATATCTGCTCGTCGCTCAATCTGTTCGCGGAAAAGGTGATGCCGGAGTTCAAGCCGCGCGAGGAAAAACGCGCCAGAGAAAAAGCCGAGCGGATGGCGCCGATCGTCGAGAGGGCGATGAAGCGCAAACGTGCGCCGCAGCTCCCCAAATCATCGGAGCCCACGGTAATCCAGGCCGGAATGATGCCGTAGCTCGCGTCTTGATCGATCCGCCCCATCGCCCTTTCAGGAGACCTTTGCGTAACTGCCTGAAGTGCATGATTCCCTGTCCTTGTCCTAAGGAGAGGTTATCGCCTTCGCCGTGAGGCAGTTATGCAAAGGTCTCCTTGTCAGGCAAAGTTATCGCGTTCGACCGCACATCCCATGTTTGTTAGGATCGGAAACACCTACTTTGCCGATTTTTGGGGAGGAGCCATAAAGTGAGTGCCAGGTGTGCGAAAGCCAGTGTTGTGCGTCACCTCGATTTCAGTGTGCGCAGGTTCAGCGCGCGGGCGCTTCTCCTGTTAGCAGGCGTCGGTGCTCTGATGCTGGCGCAGGCCGCAAGCGCGGTCGCGGCCGGCCCCAAGCCTGATA
>DATLTX010000005.1:0-2462 GCA_035533435.1 Binataceae bacterium (SeqCode) | reverse complement strand
AGTCCCTCCCGCGGTTCAGCGCACGTAAACCGGATTCGACAGAATCCACAGATGACCCCGGCGCCACGCCTCGACTCTATACGCTCCCGCCGACTTGGGCGCGAATTCTAGATCTTCGGCGTCATCGGCGGATGCGGCCTGAGCGCCGTCTTTGAGTATCACGATCCGGTCGGCCCTGTCCGGAAGTTCGGTCTTTAACGCAAGCCCGTCTTCCAGGTGAACCTCGTCGCCCATCATGGTTTTGGTCTGGCCGCTTTGCGCGTAGAACGCAAACTGTCCCACGTAGCCAAGAATATCGAAGCTCACGTAGGCGTGCCCGCGGCGCATCGCGTCCATCAGCGCGTCAACTCCGCGCTCGCGTGCGAGCAGATGCGTCGTATAGAAGAGGAACAACTGCTCGAAG
The DNA here is from genome assembly GCA_035533435.1 of Binataceae bacterium (SeqCode). GTDB lineage: Bacteria > Desulfobacterota > Binatia > Binatales > Binataceae > JBARDN01. The sequence continues at coordinate 2,059 of DATLTX010000005.1, read as the reverse complement.
GTGCCGACCTTCGAGCCCATCACGGACAAATTGTCGGGCGCGCCGATCCCCGCGACCAGCGTCATGCGCGCCCCGGCGGTCGTCGTGTCGTAGAGCGCAAGATTGACCGCCGGGCGCGGCGCGAGGTCGAGCAGAAAGCGATCGGTCTGAAAAAACATCGCGCGCCAGTACAGCGCCGTTGAGCTCGAGGCGGCGTACTCCGAATTCTGATTATAAACTTCCATCGCGTCGGCCAACGCGTAGCCGGCGGGCGATTTGAACGCGGCAGGATCGGCGGCGATCGCCAACGCGCCCTGGTCGTGGATCGCGCCGATCAACTCGGCCGCCGGCCGCGACGCATCTATCGGCTGATGCAGATTGACCCCGACGATCTCGCCGCCGCCCAATTTGAAAGTCGCGCCGGGAATAAACAAAATCTGGGAAGTGAATCCGCCGATTCCATAATCGGCTTCACCCGGTCCGGCCGGATCTCCGATCGTCACGAAATCGATCTGCGCGGTGCGCGCCAGATCGGCGAGCTTCGATTCGTCGAGTCCGGCCGCCTTCATCCGGCAATTCACTATTCCGCGATAGTCGCGCAACTCCGGAAACTCGAGCGCCGGCGCGACCAGACGAGTTGGCGGCAACTCGGTGGTGGGCAGCGGCGCCGAGCATCCCGCGGCAAATACGATCGCGAACAGAGCGATTCCGATTCTAGCGAGTCCGCCCACGCCGGTTCTCACAGGATCGAGCGGCCCTGCGCGCCATCGACGGGGATATTGGCGCCTGTAATCCAGCTCGCGCGCGGCGACGCGAGCATCGCGACCGCGTACGCGACCTCGGCGGCGCTGCCGAGGCGCCCCGCCGGCATCTCGCGCGCGAGGAAATCTTTTTCGAATGCGGGATTTTCCTTGAAGCGGCGCTCCCAGTTTCCGCCCGGCACCAGGATCGATCCCGGCGCGATCGTATTCACGCGGATTTTTTTCGGCGCCAACTCGCGCGCGAGCAGCTTGGTGAACGAATGCAGCGCCGCCTTCGACGCGTTGTAGGTCAGCGGTCCACCAGACTCGCGGCCATAAATCGATCCTATATTGATAATCGACCCTCCTCCCTGCTTCTCCATGTAGGGCGCGACCATCCGGGAAAGACGCACCGGAGCGAACAGGTTCAGATCGAACTGCTCCTGCCATGCCGATTCCGGCAGCTCTGCGAGCGCGCCCGGCCGCGCGGCGCCGGCGTTATTGACCAGCACGTCGATTCGTCCGCATTCGCGCGCCACGGCAGCGACCCATTTTTCCATCTCGGAGGCGCTCGTGACGTCGCCCGCGAATCCTGCCGCGGCTTTGGCGCCGACGCGGCCGCCAATCCTGCTGAGCGCCGCCGATACTTCCCCCACCGCGCCGGTGTCGCGCGCGCAGATACTGACGCTCATGCCCTCGGCGGCGAGCGCCTCGGCCATCGCACGGCCGAGCCCCCGGCTCCCCCCGGTGACCATCGCGACTTTTCCCTTGAGTTCCAAATCCATCGAGAGGCTCCTTGCCACCGCCTCGTCACGGCGGGATCTCCAGTACCATTTAGCAGAACGTGCATTGCGCGACGAAGGCCCCCATTCGCGGATCGCGGAATCAGCCGATCGGACGGTCGCGCCCGGTTGACTCTGGCTGCGGGCGGACCTAATCTCGATAGGCTAAATTGCGGACGTAAGGAGAACTATGGAAATTCGAGTTGAAGGCTCCCTCGATCAGGCGATGCGCGTGCTCAAGCGCAAGCTGGCCAAGGAGGGAGTGTTCAAGGAAATGAAGAAGCGAGCGTTCTACGAGAAGCCCAGCGTCCGCCGCAAGCGCAAGCGTTCGGAAGCCCAGCGCCGCCGCCGTAAAGAACAGCGCCGCCGCCGCGCCTCCGCTCTCTAATTTCCCGCGACATTTTCCCGCTCCGAAGAGCCGCCACCCCCCAGCGGTGCGTTAGCCCCTGTCCCTTTGGCGCGGCATCCTCGCGCGTGCGTGGCTTGGTGGCACAGGCTTCAGCCGGTGTGGGTCACAGGCTAAAGCCTGTGCCACTAGGAATCCCGGATTCCGAAAAA
>DATLTX010000004.1:0-7591 GCA_035533435.1 Binataceae bacterium (SeqCode) | reverse complement strand
GCTTCTGTCCTTTGGTTTCTGCGAACCGAAGGGCGATCGGATCGCGTCAGAGTCGGGAAAAGCGGCCGTGAAACCGCAACGGGTGTTTTTGCGCGCGCACCCGGCTAATCTGGTCTCGCGCCGGCGGATGAGACCGCGCTGCCGGCGCGAAATAAGTTGCCGGGAGTACCGCTAGTGTCCGACCGCTCGCCGATGCGCGCGCTTTCCGCGATCAATCAACTCATCCGCGAGAACCGGGTCGCCGATTATGCCTGGGCTGGCCGCGCGCTCGGAATGCGTCCGGTCGAATTCGGTCCGGGAACCTCGCGATGGGACTGGCGGGAGCATCCCTCGCAAGTCCTCAATCCGTTCGGAACGATCAGCGGCGGATATATCGGCGTCTTCGTCGATGAGATGCTCTCCACGGCGATCGGCTCGATCCTCGAAGACGGCGAGTTCGCCGTCACCGCGGAAATCAAGCTTTCTTATTTGCGCGTCCTGATGCCCGGCGCGATCACCGGCACGGCGCGCGTGTTAAGGCGCACCCGCTCGCTCGCCTTCCTTGAAGCGAGCGTCGTCTCCGCGGACGCGGAGATCGCCGCGACAGCATCCTCGACCTGGGCTATCTCACGTTCCTGAGAGTTTGTGATTTTTTGAAAACCTGGCGGCAGAGGAACAATCGGTCCGTCAATTTCCTGAGGCACTCAAGCCACTTATGTCATTCCCGCGCGTGGCTGCCGCGCGAGGAATCCCGGATTCCGAATAAACTCACACACTCTGAGCGCGCGCGCTACGCTGGAAAGCGCTCGCGAATATCTCGTGCGCGAGGGTCGGGGACCGGCAAGATGCAAATTGTGAATGAATATAGTTCGTTGCGCGGGCGTCGCTTAGTTGAGCGGTTGATCGAACGCTTGCGATGGTTATCATTGCGCGTCGATCGTTCTTCGCGGGCCTTGCCCGAGGCTGCGACTGAAACGCCACTACCTTCTTCCGGGCACATTCAGCGGGAAATCGCGCGCCAACGGTTCCTCTGCCGAGAGACCTGCGATGAGTGCCGACAAACGCACAGATCAAATCGATGCGATATTCCCGCGAGCGCCAGCCGCCAACCCGCGCGGATGGCGCCTGATTCTCGACATGCGCCTCGCGGTTCCAGCACTTACCGGCGTTGTTGCGATTCTCGCGATCGCGCAAATCTTCGTCGAGCACGGTCGCGCGCCAATCCGGGTGGGAGAAGTTCCACACGCTGAAGAAACCCTCGTGATTCCTTACTACGCTTCGAGTCGCGCGCCGTCTGCGCCGGCATCCGCGCCGCAGACGCGCGCGATGAAACCATCCGCGCCCGACGCACGAACTGCCGCCGTTACGATGGACCGCGGTCACGCGCGGATGAACGCGACGGGGGCATCCCCGCCGCGAATCGCCACCACTGGCATCGCTTCGCGTGCGATCATTTCGAGCGCTCCGGGACTTCCAGCCGGGACGACCAGAATCATCGCGCCGGACCGGTCGGTGTCATGGGCTATCGGGCGCGACGGCGAGATCTTCCGTACCAACCGCGCAGGCGCCGTGAGTTCGCAATCGAGCGAAGTAACCACGAACCTGATCGCGGGAGCAGCAGTCTCTGCGCACGTGTGCTGGGTAGTAGGGAGGGCGGGTACGATTTTGCGCACGACCGATGGCGGCGCGCATTGGTCGCAGCTATCGGCTCCGGTCGGCGATGATATGCGCGCGATGAGCGCGGTTAGCGCGAGGAGCGCGGATGACGCAATCGTGATCGACGCCGCCGGCAGGCGCTATTACACCACCGACGGCGGCGCCACCTGGTCGCGCCGCCGCTAGCGACTCGCGGGTTCTTACGGCAAGTCTTTTCCACAGCAGTGGTCCTGCCTTGGCGGCACATGGCCATGAAAACCTGGATCGTCACTCGCGGGATGGAAGGTTCCTCGCGCCCCTGATTGACTGCCTCTTGCCGCTGGCCTAACGTGGCCGGTTTGCTACACTGATCGCGTATCGGAAGAACCAGCACCACATCCTGGACCTGCCGCATACCGGCTCTGACTTATGTTCGACACTCTCAGCGATCGCCTCGAAGGCGTTTTCAAAAAGCTCAAAGGCCAGGGCCGGATCACCGAGCGCAATATCGAAGACGCGCTGCGTGAAGTCCGGCTCGCGCTGCTCGAAGCCGACGTCAATATCAAGGTCGTCCGCGATTTCGTCGAGCACGTCAGAACCCGCGCACTCGGCCAGGAAGTCCTGCGCTCGCTCAGCCCCGAACAGCATCTGATCAAGTTCGTCAGCAATGAGCTGACCCAGGTGATGGGCGGGCAGGCGCGCGAACTCGACCTCAAGGTCAAGCCGCCGGTCAAGATCATGATGGTGGGCTTGCAGGGCTCGGGCAAAACCACTTCGGCGGCCAAGCTCGCCCGATGGCTCAAACTCGAGCGCAAGCGGCATCCCCTGCTCGCCTCGACCGATATCTACCGCCCGGCCGCGATGGAGCAGTTGCGCGTGCTCGGCGCGCAGATCGAGGTCGCGGTGGTCGAGAGCCGCGAGAGCGAAGACCCGGTCGAGATCGCCTCGCGCGCGATGGCGCGGGCGGAAGCGGGCGGTCATGACGCGATCATTATCGACACTGCGGGCCGCTTGCAGATCGACGAAGAGCTGATGGACGAGCTTGCGCGCCTCAAGGCCGTGCTCAATCCGCATCACATTGTCTTCGTCGCCGACGCGATGACCGGGCAGGAGGCCGCCAACGTCGCGTTCGGCTTCCACGAACGGCTGGGCCTTTCGGGCGTGATTCTGACCAAGCTCGATTCCGACGCGCGCGGCGGCGCGGCGCTTTCAGTGCGCGCGGTGACCGGCGCGCCGATCCTGTTCGTCGGCCTGGGCGAAAAAGTCGATTCCTTCGAGGTCTTTCATCCCGACCGCCTTTCGTCACGCATTCTCGGGATGGGCGACGTGCTGACGCTGATCGAAAAGGCGCAGACCAATTACGACGCCACCAAGGCCAAAGAGCTCCAGCGCAAGTTCAAGAAAAACGAATTCACCATCACCGACTTCGGCGAACAGATGAAGGCGATTCGCAAGATGGGATCGCTCGGCGATTTGATCGGGATGATCCCCGGACTCAAGAAGCTCGCCGGCGCGGCCGACTCCGAAGAGGCCAAGGGCGAGCTCAAGCGAATCCAGGCGATAATCGATTCGATGACGCATCAGGAGCGCGAGAACCATCTGATCCTGAACGGCAAGCGCCGCCTGCGGATCGCCTCTGGCAGCGGAACCACGGTTCAGGATATCAACCGCTTTCTCAAACAATTCGACCAGACCCGCAAGATGATGAAAAAACTCACCAAGCTCGGCGCCGGAAAATCGATGATGCGCGGACTGGGCTTCGGGAGCTAGAATACGCAAGGAGATACGAATGGCACTGGTAATCCGACTGCGCCGTCATGGCGCCAAAAAGAAACCCTTCTACCGGATCGTCGTCGCCGACTCGCGCGCGCCGCGCGACGGCCGCTTCGTCGATCAGGTCGGCACTTACGACCCGGCCTTCAATCCGCCACGCGTGGCGATCAAGAAAGATCACGTCGATCGCTGGCTCAAGGCGGGCGCAAAGCCCAGCGATACCGTGCGCAAGCTGATCAAGCAGGTTTCTAACGCAGCGACCTCCGCCTGAAGCGACTCGCTGCAACGGAGCTCCCACCATGAAGGAGCTGGTTCAATTCCTGGCGCAACAACTGGTCAATAACCCCGACGCCGTCGAGGTCAAGGAAACCCAGGGCGACACCGCCTCGGTCCTTGAGCTGCGCGTCGCCAAGGAAGACCTGGGCCGTGTGATCGGCAAGCAGGGCCGGACCGCCAAATCGATCCGGACGATCTTGAATGCGGTCGCGTCGCGCACCAACCGCAAGGTCGTTCTCGAGATTATCGAAGACAAGTAGCCGCGATGGTACCGGTCAGCCGGCCTTCGCGCCCGCATCCCGCGCCCGCCTCGCTCGAGGCCGAGCCGCTCGTGCAAAACGATTCCGATCTCGGCCTGATCCGCGTCGGGCGTATCGCCGGCGCGCATGGGCTTGGCGGGGCTCTCAAGCTGCGTCCCGATAATCCCGAGTCCGATTCTTTCGCGCACGCCCGGCGCGTCACGCTCGAACTCGGCGCCGAGCGCCGCGAGTATGAGCTGGTCAGCGCGTCGCGCGCCGGCGCCGGGATGATCCGGCTCGTCCTCGAAGGCCTCGATGACGCCAATCGGGCGCAAGCGCTCAAGGGCGCGACCGTCATGATCGCGCCGGCCGAACTTCCCGCCGCCGCGCCGGGCGAGTTCTATCACTACCAGGCGGTAGGCTGCGAAGTCGTACTGACGGACGGACGGCGGCTCGGCGCGGTGGCCGAGGTTCTATCGACCGGCGCCAATGACGTGCTCGTGGTCCGCGACGGCAATAAGGAAACGCTGGTGCCGGTGATCGCGGATGTCGTCAAGGCGATGGACCTCGAAGCCCGGCGGATCGTGGTCGAGCCGGTGCCCGGCCTGCTCGATTGATCCCCGCGGCGACTCGCCGCTGTATTCGTCAGATGTCGCCGCGGCCCCATGTCTCCGGTTGCTCAACGGCTCCTTGTTCCCTGAATGATGAGCGGCGCGCTCGGTCGAGCGCGCCGCCTTAATCTGCGCAATCAGCGGTTACTCTTTATCTGCCAAGGCGCGGCCGGCCTACCTGCACACTGCCGTGGCGCGGCAATTCAGCTTGTTGCTGAAATGGCTGCCCAAATATTCGAGGCCGGTGTTCGGGCAATAGGTGAATGACCCCTGATGATACCATCCGCCCTGCATCGTCGCGTCGCTGCCCGCTTCTTTCTTGTCGGGCGCGTCGGCCAGCCATTCGCCCTTTTCCTTGACCATATAAATATCAAGCTTGCTCGCCTCTCCCTTGGGAATGTCCGACGACGGCGCGAACATCGTCGCCTCGACGACCGCGTCCTTGCCGGATGCGCGCAGCACTTTGATGTTCGAATCGTAGGCAACCACGAGCTTGGGGCCGGTCTGCGTGGGACGAAGCTCTTCCTTGGTAACCTTCTTCGCATACTTCTTCACGACCATCGCCTTGACCGCGTCGGCGTCGTCATCGGCTATTCCCTTGAAGATCTTTTGCGCGGCCGCGGTCAGCGCCGGGTCGGGCGCCGCGGCGGTTTCCGCCTGCGCGTGCGCCGCGACGGGCGCTAGCGCAATTCCGAGTGCAATCATGCAGGCGGTCGAAACCGCCCCGAGCTTCATCTTGAACTTCATCATTTCCTCCGGGTTGAGCCTAAGTAGCATCCGAAAAACTACCGCCGCAAGAGTCTTCACGCCACCCGCCCGAGGCCGTCTGGTTCCGTAGCGCGCGTCCCGCTACATTTGAGACGCGCGCCGCGCGCCGCCTCGCGATGGATTTTCACGTAATCACGCTGTTCCCCGAGATGTTCGAGTCGCCGTTTCGCGGCGGGATGATCGGCCGCGCGATCGAGCAGGGCGCGATCGCGCTGCATGTTCATCCGCTGCGACCCTTTGGCCTGGGCAACTACAAGCAGGTCGATGACGCCCCGTACGGCGGCGGCAGCGGGATGGTGATGCGGCCGGAGCCGCTCGCGGCGGCGATCGACGCGGTAAGTTCCGCACATCCGGGACTATGGAAAGTTCTGCTGACCCCGCAGGGCGAGGTTTTCGATCAGGCGCTGGCGCGCGAGTTTTCCGCCAAGTCCGGCGGTATCATGCTGATCGCGGGACGCTACGAAGGAATCGACGAGCGGGTGCGTTCGATGGTCGATCAGGAAATTTCGATCGGCGACTACGTGCTCTCCGGCGGAGAGCTGGCCGCGATGGTGGTGATCGAGGCGACGGGGCGGCTGCTTGCGGGCGTGCTCGGTAATCCCCAGTCGCTCAAAGAGGAATCGTTCGCCGAGCGCACACTCGAATATCCGCAATACACGCGGCCCGAGGAGTTTCGCGGGATGCGCGTGCCGGAAATCCTGCTCTCTGGAGATCACGGCAAGATTCGCGCATGGCGCGAGGCCGAGGCGCGGCGGCGCACCGCGCGGCGCCGGCCCGACCTGCTCGAGCGGCGCAAGTTCTGAGCGTGGCAGATCTGTTTCTCGCGCTGATTCATTTTCCCGTCGTCAATCGCAACGGCGAAGTCGTCACGTCCGCGATCACCAGCCTTGATATCCACGACCTCGCGCGCTCGTCGCGCACCTACGGAGTGCGCGCGTTTTTTATCGTGCATCCAATTCCAGAGCAGCGCGGTTTTGCCCAAAGCGTGATCGATCATTGGCGCTTCGATTTTGGCCGCGCGTTCGATTCGCGCCGCCGCGAGGCGCTCGACCTGGTGCGAATCACGACGACGCTCGACGACGCGGTCGCCGAGGCGGAGACGATCGCGGGGAGGCGTCCGCTAATCGTGCATACCTCTGCACGGACCGATCGCGGCGAGACCTTCGCCCGGATGCGCGCGCGCCTTGAAGCGCTCGACGCGCCGCCGGCGATGATCATGCTCGGGACGGGATTCGGGATGACGCCGGAGATGGCCGCGCGCGCCGATATCCTGCTCGAAGCGATCAACGGCCCCACCGACTACAATCATCTGTCGGTGCGCGCCGCGGGCGCGATCATCCTGGACCGCCTGCGCGGGCGTTAGGCTGCGATCCTTGCCGCGCGTCGCGATGAGGCGCAAGGTAGGCGCATAAATTTTCGCAAGGCGAGGACGCGGGCGAGTGATCGCAAATTCATTTCGGATCTTTGGCCGCGCGATTTTCAGCGCGGCGATTCTCGCGCTTGCTTCGGGATGCGCCGCGGGCGGCGCCAATTCCGCGATAACGCCCGCCGTCGCGGCTGGCGATCCAACCACGCTGGTGTATCGGCATTGCCGCGAGCTGGTTTGCACGCAAGCCGACGTGCCGCGCTGCGATTTCTCGGAGATCGTCGAGAGCGACGGCCCGGGCCCTGTGCGCGAAGAATTCGGATGCGTCCGCTCAGGGCACGGAACGATGTGCGAAGAGCGCCGCGCGCTAATCGGCAGCGAGGACAAGCCGCTCGAAAATCAGGTGCTGAAATTTGAGTGCTCCGGCGATCCGGTTCAGTGCCAGGCGCTCGGCGGGAACGCGCCGTGGACGACGACCCTTGAGCTGCCCGACTCGACCCGCGATTCGCTGACCTGCCGCGCACCGCATCGCGCCGGCCCGCCGCCAACCCCGCACGCAGTCCCCGGCCCCGATACTGTTCTGCGCGGCATCGACGTGATCCCGGCCTGACGGGGTTGATTTGAAACGTGAAGGGGCCTCGGTTCGATTCGAGGCGCGGATCGTCGCGTCTCACGCGTCGTGCCGCTGCCCTTTCGCGCGGGCGCTTGTTTCACACGGCCCGTTTGGATAGGTTTGGGTGCTCAACCCGGAAGACAACTCACATGAATAGCATCATCCAGAAGCTCGAAGATCGGGCCCTGCGTAGCGACCTTCCTGATTTCCGCGTGGGCGATATGCTGCGCCTGCAGGTCAAGGTCCGCGAGGGCGAAAAGGAACGCATCCAGTCGTTCGAAGGCGTCGTGATCAAGATGAATCGCGGCGGAAATCGCGCGACCTTCACCGT
>DATLTX010000003.1:0-11709 GCA_035533435.1 Binataceae bacterium (SeqCode) | reverse complement strand
ACGCCGGCAGCATCGCGGAGAGGATCGCCGCGACGATCGCAATCGCACTGGTGCGTGCTCCGGCCCATTTGGCGATTCGATTCACCCGCAAATCATTTTCCGCCGCCGCATTGTGCTTGCAATCTTCATTTTGAAAAATCCCGCATGCCGCGTCAATTATGATGCACACGAACCGTCCATCACGTAGAGAAGATACGAGGAGAACATACACGATGGAGACCAACGATGCGCGCGCGATGGCGGCGCTGACGACCGGAATCTACGTCCTGACCGTTGCAGACGGTGCGCGGCGTCACGGGATGTCGTCGTCGTGGGTGACGCAGGTCTCGGGCGTGCCGCTGCTGTTGATGGCGTCAGTGGATAGCAATCATTTTACTGCCGGAATAATCGCGCGCACCGGGGCGTTCGGACTCAACATCGTGGGCGCGCGCGGCCGCGCGCTCGAAGACTATTTCTACTCCGCGCGTTCGCGCCGCCCGGACAATCTGGAAGAGTTGGATTTTGAACTCTCGCCGAAGCTCGGAGTGCCGTGGCTCAAGCTCGCCGCGATTACGCTCGAAGCGCGGGTTGTCCAGAGCGTGGTGGCGGGAGATCATACCGTGCACCTCGCGGAACCGGTCGGCGTGCGAATCGGCGCTGGCGATCGTCCGCTGACCTCGCTCGACCTGGATTACGTTTACGTCGGCGGCAAGCAGGTAATCGCCCGCGACCGCACCGGCTGGGAATGATTCGCATCTCGACAGTGTCGTACGAGCCGTGATACCATTTGTCTTACTTCTGGTAGGATAATTTTCAAATGAGTGTCGCGAAGCTTTCTGTTTCACTGCCCGACTCATTGGCCGGATTCATCGAGAAATACCGCAAAAAACGGGGACTTAACCGATCTCAGGTCTTCGAGGAAGCGGTGAAACTGCTCAGAAGCCGTGAACTCGAAGCGGCTTACCGCGAGGCTGGTTTGGAGTTGGACAAGGCTTGGGAGATCACGGTCTCAGACGGGCTTGGCGATGAGACGTGGTGAAATTTTTTACGCCGACTTGAGCCCCACCGTAGGCTCCGAGATAAACAAACGCCGCCCCGTGCTTATCGTGAGCAACGAGGCGAATAACCGCGCGGCGAACACGGTGACGGTTCTGCCAATCACTTCCAACGTCAGCAGAGTCTATCCTTTCGAGATACTTCTCTCGCCCCGTGACAGCGGCCTGCCCAAATCGTCGAAGGCCCAAGCCCAGCAAATTCGCACGATCGCGAAGGAACGGTTGCGAGGCGCAGCATTGGGCAGACTTGGCGTGACCCTGATGCGCAAAGCGGAAGACGCGATACGGCTTCATCTCGATCTTTGATCAGCGGAAACCGGACGAGAGGGGGGGTCGAGATGCGGACCACAGTTCACAGTAAAGATCTAGCGGAGCCAAGAGACCAAGGGCACTTATCAGCTCGATGTGCCCGATCCTCACACGCCCGTGATGAGCATCCGCGTGGGGAAGCGGGTATTTGACGGTGGCGCGGTCCCCAAGCGCATTGTCCTCACGGTCGCGGAGGTTTAGAGCTGAACAGAGTCCATTTCTGATGGGGGGCGGCCGGCAATGAGCGATCAAATCGCGAGAGCGTACAATGACCATAACGTCTATATTCTCGGTGCTGGCTTCGCCCAAGAGGCGGGACTGCCGCTCATCAAAGACTTCATGAATCGGATGCGCGACGCGGCGACCTGGCTGGAGGAGCAAGGCGGCCGCGAGGGTGAACTGAAGGCTATCAGCCGCGTGCTGGACTTTCGGCTAAAAGCGGCAGCCGCCGCGCATCGCGTACCTCTCAATGTCGAAAACGTCGAAGACCTGTTCAGCCTAGCCTCTGCCAGCGGCGATCAAGATCTCGCGAAAGCGATGCCGTTGGCCATCGCCGCTACTCTTGATCATGCGCGGAGCGTCGCGCCAGCACTCGCCGACCATCAATACTTTCCGATTGGCGTGCTCAACGTTCCCGGCTGGACGAAGCCCGCCAACTGGAAGCCGCCAACCGCCAATATCCAAGAGGGCGTGCGGAGCGGGCAGCTCAAAGGCGATTGGTACGGCTGCCCGCCATACGACTTCTATCTAGGAGTGATGTGCAGTTACTTCAACAGAGGCGGGCCGGAGCGCCGAGATACGATCATCACGTTCAACTACGACACTTTGGTCGAAGAAGTATTTCACGGCCTCGAAATTGCGTTTAACTACGGCTTGCCCGAAGGCTCGGTCGAGTTTCACGACTCGGCGGGCCGAATGAAGGGATCATACTCGAATGCGAAAATCTCAATTCTCAAACTTCACGGCTCTCTGAATTGGTGGGCACTTCCGCCGGAAGAGCAGGAACGACTTCGGCGCAGAGTGTACGATGCGCGCGTTAGGACTCTTCAGGATGAAGGCCGGCTGGCGGAGCAGAACCTCGACGAACTAACCCGGTCGGGTCTACGCCTTGGACACCTCACGGTTTACGGATGCCCTGGCGCACGGCCTGCTATTCCGTTTCTCGCTCCACCGACGTGGCGGAAAGATTTTTCAGGTTATTTCGGGGATATCTGGCACGCCGCCGTATTGGCATTGCGTACGGCGACGAACGTGGTCATCCTCGGCTACTCCGTCCCGCCGACCGATCAGCATTTCAAATATTTGCTGTCTGCAGGTCTCCAGGACAACATCTCACTACGCAAGGTGTTCTTTGTGAATCGAGGTCTGGCGCAAGAGGAAACCAAAAGGCAACTTGAGGAACGTCTGTTTGGCCTGTTTCGCCGCGAGCTTTTCGATCAGGACATCATCTCGCTCATTCCCACCGATATTCGAGAGTACCTCGCAGGGCCACGCATCATGGGAGGGGAGTCTGATCGGGTTCTGATCGGGCGTCCTTTGAATCCTCCAGGATACACTTGGGGCACGGCTCCATGGACTGTTTTTCCACCCTTCCAATCAGGGTGGTCGATTGCGTAGCATCGAGCTCATTCAACTGCTCGGAGCGATTCGTGGCAAAGTCTCAGAATCTCACTGAGGACGCGAAAGACCGCAGAAATGAATCGGCATTGGGACGCGGCAGGCAGCAGCGGCCCGAGCTAAATTGACGGGCTTGGAAAGCGTCTGATAGCATCCGCGCGCGGAGAATTTTTGCGATGCCGATTGAAAAAAATGAATTGCGCCGCGTGATGGGTCATTTCGCCACCGGCGTCACCGTTATCACTTCGATTCGCGTCTCGGGCGAGATGCATGGCCTGACCGCCAATGCGTTCTCGTCGGTCTCGCTGGTGCCGCCGCTGCTCCTCATCTGCGTGGACAAGAAGGCCGAGAGCTACCCCTGCTTTGAGGAAAGCAAGGTCTTTACGGTCAATATCCTGGCGGCGGATCAGGAATCGTTATCACGAAAATTCGCGGTCAGCGGCGGCAACAAGTTCGAGGGCGTCAGCTACCGCGTTGGCGCCAACGGCGTGCCGATTCTCGACGGCGCGATTGCCTACCTCGAGTGCAAGCTCGCGGGCACGATGGACGCCGGCGATCACACGGTCTATCTCGGTGAGATCGAGCAGGCCGAGACGCACGAGGCGAAACCGCTGCTCTTTTTCCGCGGCGGCTATCGTGAACTCGGCGACTGATTGTCCCAATCTTCCGCGGCCCGGCGCGCGCTGAAGTATCCCTCGTGGCAACCTCCGCACGACTGCCCGGGCTGAGCGTTTTCCTGCCCTCGCACAACGAGGAGGCGAACGTCGAGCGCGTGGTTTGCGGCTACCTGGCCGAGTTGCCGAACGTCGCTGACGACTACGAAGTGATCGTAGTCAACGACGGCAGCCGCGATCGCACCGGAGAGGTCGCGGCGCGTCTTGCCGCCGAAAATCCTCACGTCAAGGTCGTAAATCACGAGGTCAACCGCGGCTACGGCGGCGCGGTCATCTCGGGAATCCGCGCGGCGACGATGCCCTACGTGATGCTCTCGGACGGCGACGGCCAGTTCGATCCCAAAGATGTCGGGAAACTTGCCGCTTTCATGCCCGAGTTCGATGTGGTAGTGGGCCGCCGCGTCCGCCGCGCCGACCATCTGATCCGCAAGCTCAACGGCAAGGCGTGGTCGGTCCTGGTCCGCGTGGTGCTGGGGGTCGGTATCAGCGACATCGACTGCGGCTTCAAGATGTTCAAGCGCCAGATGCTCGACGCGATGGAACTGCGGGCGCATGGCGCGATGATCTCGACCGAGCTGATGGCGCGGCTTGCGGGGCGCGGCGCGCGGGTCAAAGAGGTGGACGTGCAGCATCTGCCACGTATCGCGGGCGAGCAGAGCGGGGCGAATCTGCGCGTCGTGACGCGCGCGTTTCGAGAGCTTTTCGTCCTGTACGGCGAGCTGCGCGCCGAGCGCCGGGGTCAGAGCCGCTCACCTTAAAGCGGATATCCCGATAGACCGATTCGTCGAGCCATTCGGCGCGTTCGGCAAAATGAGCATGAATTTGAAGGTTTTTGCCTTATTGCGCTGATGGCACGGCAATGGCTATATGCTTTGCGAATGAGCGGCCCAATAACGGACCGCCAAGGTTCAAGGAGACCACACGACTATGAAGCGCACCCTTTCGATTCTTTCCGCCGCCGTATTTGCTGCCTCGATGGCGGTTCCCGCGTTTGCCCAAGCTCCCGCGAGCCCGCCTGCGACGGGCGGAGCTGAAGTTGCAGCGCCGGCTGCCGAAGCAAAACCGGCGACGACGAAGAAGCATCACCATTCGCATCACCACAAGGCGCACAAAAAGGCAGCAGCGGCCAGCCCGGATTCCGGCGCGGCGGCTTCGGCACCCGCGACCAAGTAAAGGAAGACTCGGCGATAGATCGCACTCCACCGGAGGACGGACCATCGTCCTCCGGTGCCATTTTTCCCGATTCCGACCCGCCGCCGACGCGGTATTGCGTCCCCCGCGCTTTTTCTTGCATCGCTATTCCTGCTAAATTCATTTCTGCGCCTGAATTCACACGGGAGCAGGCGCGTAAGCGTTGTCAATTCGCCGCGGCTTGATTTTTGTCTTGCTGATCGCGCTGGTTATCCAGTGGCGAACGGCGGCGCGCGCTAGTATCTCGCGACCCTCCGCTGACACGCAGGACGCGCAGGTCTGCGATCCGCTCGCGGATTATTATCTCGGCATGGAAGATTACCCCGAGGCGATTCGCCGCCATCGGATCGTTATTCAGCAGCATCCGGGCAACGCTTTGGCGCATTATCATCTCGGTTTCGCCTACGGCCTGATGGGCGAGCATCAGCTCGAGCTCGGCGAGTATCAAAAGGCGATCGGCCTCGGACTCGACGACTGGCAGTTGTTCCTGAACCTGGGTCTGCTCTACCTCGATAACGGCCAGTTGCGCGACGCGACCGAAGTGCTGCGCCTGGCTACGCTGCTCGGACCCGATCACGCGGAGCCGCATTTCAACCTTGGCCTCGCCTACGAGCGGCGCGGGATGCTCGAGGCGGCGGAGCAGCAGATGCTGCTCTCGCTCCAAATCGATCCCGACCAACTGGACGCGCATAACACCTTGGGCGCAATTTACGCCGAAGAGGGCAAGTACATGCGCGCCGACCAGGAGTGGACCGAGATCGTGCAAATCAACCCCGATTACGCGCCCGCGCGCGCCAATCTCAACATCCTGAAGCGCGTCGAGCGCGGCCAAATTCGCGATACATCGGCGCCCGACGGCTTTTCCCGAGAGCGCTAGCCCGCGCGGCAATTCGATATCACGGTCATACAACGCGCGAACGAAGAGGCAGGTGGTGGAACAGGTGGTGGAATCCGACGGGTGGAAGAAAAGTTTGCGCGTAGCGGCCGCTGCCGCCTGCGTGATCGCATTGGCGGCCCTGACTCCCGGCGCGGCCAGCGCCTCGGTGCGGCATCATCATCATGCGCACGCGGTCAAGAAGCGGGCGCATACCGCCGTCCTGCCCTATAAGGGTGCGCTGCTCGAGGACGCCGACAGCGGCAAAATCCTCTACGCCGACAACGCCGACATGCAATGGCCGCCCGCCTCGATGGCCAAGATGATGCTCCTTTTGGTTGCCGAAGATCAGCTCAAGGCCGGCCGCGTCCATCTGAGCGATCCCGTGCGAATCTCCGAGCGCTCGGCGCATACGATGGGTTCGCGGCTGGGGCTGGTCGAGGGTCAGGTCTATCCGCTCCGTGAGCTGATGAAGGCCGCGCTGATCAAGTCGGCCAACGACGCGGCCGTGGCGATCGCGGAGAAGATCGGCGGCTCGGTCGAGGCGACGGTGCGGATGATGAACGCACGGGCCAGTGGCCTCGCGATGGATCACACGGAATATCACACCGTCGATGGCTTGCCGCCGCGTCCAGCGCATGACGTTGATCACACCAGCGCGCGTGATCTGGCGACGGTCGCCCGCCAACTGATTCGCACGACCAATCTGTTGCAGTGGTCGAGCCTCGAGCAGACCGACTTCGACGGCGGCGTCTGCATGCTGCACAATACCAACCATCTGATCGGACACTTCGAGGGATGCGACGGGCTCAAGACCGGGTTTACTTTTCAGGCGGGCTTCAACGTGACTGCGACTGCCAAGCGCGGCAACCTGCGCCTGCTTGCGGTGGTCCTGGGCGCGCCGTCCAATCAGCAGCGTTTCGCGCAGGCGGCCAAGCTGCTCGAATGGGGCTTCGACCACTACACGGCGGTCTCGCTGCTCAAATCCGGACAGGCTCTGCCGGTCCAGGTGCAGCTCGAATCGGGACAATTCATCCAGCCCGTGGCCGAGCGCGATCTGACCGTTGTGCTGCCCAAGGGCGAGGTCTCTTCGCTCAAGGTCTCCTATCAGGTGCCGAGCGCGGTAAGCGGTCCGGTGACCACCGGCGAGACGTTGGGGCGGGTGGTGGCGCGCGATCGCGGCGAGGAAGTTTCAGAGATCGCGGCGGTAAGTCCGATCGCGGCGGGAGCGCCGGCGGCAGCGCCGGACTCCGACGGCTGGAATCCGCCCCGTCCGACTGCATACAATGAGCCGGCTAAAGTCCAGGAGCCCCAATGAAAGTAGCTTCCCGAACCCGCAATCGCCGCAATCGCAAACTCGCCCGCAAGCGGCGCACCGACCCGGTCCAGGCCAAGTCGCGTCTGCGCAAGATGCGCCGGACCCGCATCCGCGGCAAATAGCAAATCGAATTTCGCGCATTTTCCCTGTCAGAGCCTGGGCTGAAGGCTTGACCTGCGATACTCCGGGCAGCGCCGGCCAAAGAGGCCGCCGACCGAAAAAGTCAGGTCGATGGAGGCGGACGGACCGCCCTGCGCTGCGCGTTTGCGCGCGCATGTGGGAAATTGCCGCGCGCTAAATTGACACCGACCCTGCGCGCCAGATAACTTTGATCGTGCACCCTTTAATTCGTGACATCGGAGAATCCATCTGCACGACGCATCGGTAATCGCCGTCATCCCGGCGCGTTACGCTTCGACGCGCCTGCCCGCCAAAGCTCTGGCGGAGATCGACGCGGTGCCGATGATCGTAAGGGTATGGCGGCAGGCCGCGATGGCGCGGCAAGTCGCGCGCGCGATCGTCGCGACCGACGACGAGCGAATTGCCGCTGCGGTGCGCGCGGCGGGCGGCGAAGCGATCATGACTTCGCGCGAGCATCCGAGCGGCACCGACCGGATCGCCGAAGTTGCCGCGAAGATCGAAGCGGAGATCTATATCAACGTGCAGGGCGATCTGCCGTTCATCAGCCCGGCCGATCTCGACGCGCTCGCGGCGCCGATGCGCGCCGATCGAACACTGTCGATGGCGACGTTGGCGACGCCGATTATCGACGCGCACGAATGGACCAATCCCAACGTGGTCAAGGTTGTCTGCGCGGCCAGTGGCGACGCGCTGTATTTCTCTCGCGCGCCGATTCCGTTTCCGCGCGATGAGCGCGAACTGCCCGCCCTCGCGCGCCGCCATATCGGCGTCTATGCGTACCGCCGCGGCTTCCTGCTGAAGTTCGCCGCGATGCCGCAAGGGGTGCTCGAGCGGATCGAAAAACTCGAGCAGTTGCGCGCGCTCGAAAATGGATACGCGATTCGGGTGGTCGCCTCCGTGGCGCCATCGCTGGAAGTTGACACAGCCGAGGACCTTGCGAGGGCCCGGGCTTTTGCGTCGTCCACACGGCGGACGTAGGGGAGGGCATGGTGGAACGCGGCAAAACCAAATTCGTTTTCGTCAGCGGTGGTGTGATCTCGGGGCTGGGCAAAGGTCTGGCGGCGTCTTCGTTGGGTGCGCTGCTCGAAGCGCGCGGTCTCAAGGTTACCC
The DNA here is from genome assembly GCA_035533435.1 of Binataceae bacterium (SeqCode). Classification (GTDB taxonomy): domain Bacteria; phylum Desulfobacterota; class Binatia; order Binatales; family Binataceae; genus JBARDN01. The sequence continues at coordinate 3,441 of DATLTX010000003.1, read as the reverse complement.
TGCTCAAGATGGATCCCTACATCAACGTCGATCCCGGCACGATGAACCCCACCCAGCACGGCGAGGTCTTCGTAACCGACGACGGCGCCGAGACCGATCTCGATCTTGGTCATTACGAGCGCTTTGTGCAGACCACGATGGGCCGGCGCAACAACTGCACCACCGGCCAGATCTACGACACCGTGATTCAGAAGGAGCGCCGCGGCGACTACCTGGGCGCGACCGTGCAGGTCATCCCGCATATCACCGACGAGATTAAGCGCCGCATCCTGGCCGCCGCCGAAGGCTCCGATTTGTGCATCGTCGAGATCGGCGGCACGGTCGGCGATATCGAGAGTCTGCCGTTTCTCGAGGCGGTGCGCGAATTCAGATGGGATCTCGGACGCGAGAACGTGCTCTACGTGCATCTGACGCTCGTGCCGTACATTCCGACCGCCGGCGAAGTGAAAACCAAGCCGACCCAGCATAGCGTCAAGGAGCTGACCGGACTCGGAATTCAGCCGGACATCCTGCTGTGCCGATGCGACCGGCCGCTCGACAAAAAAGTCAAAGCCAAGATCGCGCACTTCTGCAACGTCGAGGAAGGATGCGTGATTGCGGCGCCCGACGTTCCGACGATCTACGAGGTTCCCCTTCGCTTTCATGAAGAGGGCTTCGACGCGCGGGTATGTGAAAAGCTCAACATCTGGACCGGTGCGCCCAATCTCTCCAAGTGGCGGCGGATCGTGAAGACCGCGCAAAATCCGAAAACCCAGGTGACCGTCGCGATCGTCGGCAAGTACGTCAACCTTGCCGATTCCTACAAGAGCCTGCACGAGGCGATCGCGCACGGCGCAATCGCCAACGAAGCCAAGGTCACGATTGATTACGTCGATTCCGAAGAACTCGAAAAGCAGGATCCCGCCGAGCGGCTCAAGGGCGCCGACGCGATTATCGTCCCCGGCGGATTCGGCGCGCGCGGCACCGACGGCAAGATGCGCGCGGTGCGCTTCGCGCGCGAGAACCAGGTCCCGATCCTCGGCATCTGCTATGGCCTGCACATGATGGTGATCGAGGCGGCGCGCAACCTGCTGGGCCTCAAGCGGGCCAACTCGCGCGAGATTTCGGAGGACACGCCCGACCCCGTGATCGACATCATGGAGGCGCAAAAAGATATTGAAAAAAAAGGCGGCACGATGCGCCTGGGCGCGTGGCCGTGCGTGGTCAAGCCCGACTCGCTCGCCTACGCACTTTACCGGCGCGGTAAAATTTCCGAACGCCATCGGCATCGCTACGAAGTCAACAACGCCTATCGCGATCAACTCGAACAGGCCGGTCTCGTTGCGACCGGAACTTCGCCCGACGGACAGCTCGTCGAGATCATGGAGCTCAAGGGGCATCCGTGGTTCCTCGGATGCCAGTTTCATCCGGAGCTCAAGTCGCGTCCGCTCGACTGCCATCCTCTGTTTCGCGGGTTGATTCGCGCCGCCGTGCAGCGCCGCTCACAGAGCGGACGCAAGCGCGCGACCGTCAGGGAGCTCAGATCCGTGTCGTGAAGGTCGCGCCGGTCAAAGTGGGCGAAGCCGTGTTCGGCGGCGCCGCGCTCGTTTTGATCGCGGGACCGTGCGTGATCGAAAGCGCCGAGTCGTGCATCCGGCACGCGGTGGAGATTGCGAAAATCGCACGGCGCGCCGGGTTTCCATACGTTTTCAAAGCGTCGTTCGACAAGGCCAATCGAACCAGCCACAAATCGTTTCGCGGCCCAGGATTGGACGCGGGACTTGAGATTCTCGCGCGCGTCAAGCGCGAGGCGGGCGTCCCGATCCTCACCGATATCCACGAACCCGCGCAGGCGAAGCCCGCGGCAGAGGTCGTCGATATTTTGCAGATTCCCGCACTCCTCTCGCGCCAGACCGATCTCATTCATGCCGCCGCCGAGACCGGATGCGCGGTCAATATCAAGAAAGGCCAGTTTCTTGCCCCGTGGGACATGCGCACCGCGCTGGCGAAGGTTACCGAGTGCGGTAATCGGCGCGTGATGCTGACCGAGCGCGGCTTCAGCTTCGGCTACAATAATCTGGTCACCGATCCGCGCTCGCTCGTGATCATGCGCGGCTTCGGATATCCGGTGATCTTCGACGCGACACACTCGGCCCAGCTTCCGGGCGCCGGCGCGGGCGGCCAGCAGTCCGGCGGCCAGCGCGAGTTCGTCGCACCGCTGGCGCGGGCGGCGGCCGCGGTCGGTATCGACGGCATCTTCATGGAGGTCCACGAAGATCCCGATCGCGCGCTCAGCGACGGACCCAACTCCTACCGGATGGATGAGCTGTCCGCCCTGCTCGGCGATCTGAAACGAATCGATCAATGCGCTCGCGAAGCCGCCGCGCGCAACTGATCGAGGTCAAGGCCGATCACTTCGCGCGATGCATAGCAAGACGCGGCTAGCGGCGCCGTAGCGGCATTCAAACGACGCCTTGGTTTACTTGAAAAAACCTGCTTGATACCTTGAGCGTGCTGGTATGATCGATGAGCCTGAAGGTTATCGCCAAGGCACTGGCGGCGTTTGGAGCGGCCGCCCTCGCAGTGCTTCTGGCTGTCACGATTTACGTCGTCCGGCATCGCGAGGACGCGCAGGCGCTGACTAAAGTCGCTGGCGTGCTGCCCGATTCACTGTTCCATGCCAAGAACTTCCACTGGACGCAGATGAAGGGCGGCCAGATGCAATGGGTCTTGACCGCCGCCGATGCCAGCTATTCGGCCGATCGCACCGCCGTCAAGCTCGTCGGCGCGAACCTGGAGATGACCTCGACCGATGGCAAGGAAGTTCACGTCACCGCTCCCCATGCGCTGCTGTACATGAACGGAAATCATGTCAACCGCGCCAACCTGAGCGGCGGCACGGTTATTCGCTACGGCGACTTCGTGCTTAGCACCGACGCGGCGAGTTTCGAGCCTGATGCGGACAAGGTCGAAGCAGACGGCCTGGTTACGGTCGAAGGCGAAGGCGTTAAAGTCACCGGAATCGGAATGACCGGAAGTCCCAAGAACCGCGTCTTCCAGTTGCATCAGCAGGTCAGCACCGAGATTCAGCCGAAAAAGGAAGACAGTGCGAAGCCCAAGAAGAGCTGAACGCGATACGCGCGACACGAAGCCGCTCGCGCATCGGGCGCGCGCAGGTTGCGCCGCGATATTCGCGTCGATCGCATTGATGCTCGCACCGTCGGCCTTTGCGCAGACCGGCTCGGGTTCGACGCCCCCTTCGGGAGCGGTAGGAGACTCGATCCGCGCCGGCGCCGCGCCGCCTGCGGGTGCCGCGCCCACGGTGGCACCCAACGTGGTTGACGAGTTCGATTCCGGCGGCGATTCGATCACGGTGGTCGGCGGCGTTCCCGACGCCACCGCGTCGCCCGCCGCGGACAATGGCGGCGCCGCGCCTGCTGCTGCCGAAGCCGCTCCTGCGCC
>DATLTX010000002.1:0-2475 GCA_035533435.1 Binataceae bacterium (SeqCode) | reverse complement strand
AGTCGCCCCGCCCGCGCCGGTCGCGCCCGCAACCGCGCGCGAGCGCGCCGAGAAGGCCGCGCGCAAGGCGGCCAGCGGCGCGGTCGTGGTCTCGGGTATCGGCGACGTGCTGGTGCGGTTTGCGCGATGCTGCAGTCCGCTACCGGGCGAGGCGATCACCGGCTTCATCACGCGCGGGCGCGGCGTCACCGTGCACGTCGCGTCGTGCCAGCATGCGCTCAGCACCGATCCGCAGCGCCGCGTGCCGGTGGTATGGAAGGACGGCGAGGAAGCGCCGCGGCCGATCCGGCTCGAGGTGCTGTGTGTCGATCAGCCGGGCCTGCTCGCCGCGATGACCAAGACGATCGCATCGGCGGGGGTGAATATCTCGACCGCGGAAGTAAAGACGCGCGGCTCGGACGGGCGCGCGCTCTCGATTTTCGAGGTCAGCGTATCGAGCGCGCGGCAACTTAACATGCTGATGAATGCGATTGGCGCGATCGACGGTGTGATGCGCGTGTCGCGGATTGGCTACCACAACGCGGCGCGCGACGAGTAGGCGCGCGCCAGCCGGGACCGAGGCAAGGATATGAAGCGAGCGATCGAAACCGACAACGCGCCATCGGCGCTGGGCCCGTACTCGCAGGCGGTCGAGGATGGAGCGATGGTTTTCTGTTCGGGGCAGATCGGACTCGACCCCCGCACCGGCGCGATTGTTACGGGCGGAATCGAGGCGGAGACGCGGCGCGTGCTCGCCAATATCCGCGAGGTTCTTTCAGCGGCTGGACTGGGATTCGCCGACGTGGTCAAGACCACGATCTTTCTGTCCGACCTGGGCGACTTCGATCTGGTCAATCGCATCTATGGCGAACATTTCGAGCCGCCTTTCCCGGCCCGCTCGACGATTGAGGCGGCGGCGCTTCCGCGCAAGGCGCGGATCGAGATCGAAGCTATCGCGATGAAGCGCCGAAGCTGAACGCGGCGCGGCTAGCCAACATCGAGCACCCGTAACGCCGCGGCGTCGAAATAACGCCCCGACGGATCGAGCCTGCGCGCCGAGCGGATCAGGCGCTGCGCGTTTTCGCGCCTGAGTGCCGGCGACAGCGGGGCGTCATACAGGCGGGCCTGGTCGAGGTCCAGAATCACGACCGCAAAGCTTTCTCCCGATTGCGTTACGAACAGGTTGTGCAGGTTCAGGTCCGCGTGGAACAGCCCGTGGTTGTGCATGGTTGCGACCGCGGCGCGCGCCTTCAGCAGGATGTGCTCGCGCACCACGGGGTCGTCATCGGCGCGCACGAATTCCCACAAGGTCATCCCCGCAATCGCGCGGGTCAGAAAAAAGCCGCGATAGAAACCGGGACCGACCGGCTCGACGCTCGCACCCATCGGTTCGGCAACGCCGATACCGCGCCGGTGCGCCTCGGCCGCGACGATGAGTTCCTTTAGCGGGCGCGGTTCGAAACCAAAGTAGGTTTCGGCGAGCAGAAAACGCATCATACCGCCGCGGCGGGCGCGCCGGGCGAACAGTTCCGGTCCGCCGTCAAGGACAATTCGAAATCCGCTCGCGCGATTACCCGCTCCCTGTGCGCGCCCCGGAGACTCGATCTCGCGCAGGCGGGCTGCGACGACGGGAGCGTAGGGAAGAATCTCGCGATGCAAGATCAGCACGCGGCGCTCCAGCTCGAGCCGAACGAAGTTGGGATTCGGGCGCCAGTCAATTTGCGCGCGCGGCCTCATGGCGCGGCTCGCAGCGCGCCGCCTTCAACCTCGCCGGCGGCTGGCTCGGGCGGCATTCGCCAGACTCCCGTCGCCACGGCAAAGAATGCGGCGGTCGACGACAGGAAGTGCGCCGAGTAAAACAGGGCCAGGTTGCCAAGGCGGCGTCCGGGCACGAAGTTCAGCAGGATCGAGATGGCAAAATAGGCGAGCGCCTTTGGCCGCACACGCGCGCCCCGCGGCGGCGCGGCAAGCAGTGTCGCAACCAGCAGCATGTAGGGTACGAGCAGCGCGGCGAAATAACTCTTCCATGAGATCGGCGCGAACCCGGGCATCAGGCAGAAAAGTCCCGCGAGCGCCGAGCGATCGCGATCGATCTCGTCGCCGGGCGTGCGCACGGCGCGCCAGATCCACTGCGCCTCGAGCGCGATCAGCACGCCCTCGAAGCCCATTCCCATCCACAGCGGGCGCGCGCCCGCCGCCGCCGCGTCCGCGCCAGCGCGCAGCTCGAGCCGCGCGATCCACGCCACCGCCGACTGATTGGTAAGCATCGTGCGATAGCGATCGCTCATCGAGGCGACCGAGCGGAGGTAGTCGGCGGTTTGATCGACCAGACCGTGCGGTCCGAAGAGCAGAATCGGGGCGGCGAGCAGCGCCATCGCGGCGACGATCGTCCAGCCGAGCGCGGCGAACCTGCCGCGCAGGAGCAGGTAGAGACCGGCCAGAACGGCAAAGGGCTTCACCAGTATTGCGGCGGCGAGCATCGCTCCTGAAGCCATC
>DATLTX010000001.1:0-11877 GCA_035533435.1 Binataceae bacterium (SeqCode) | reverse complement strand
CCGCGCAAAATTCCATATTCGTCGATTCCACAATTTGAGGCTGTAATCGAGCGTCGGGTTGCCGCGCGCGAGAAGCTCCGGCGAACGGGGACCATTGCGCCGTGGGTCTTCTGCTTCGATGCGCCGGTCAAGCTTCACGGTCGGCTCTACCATGCGGCGGGCGCGCCGCTGTTCCTGACTCGCAAGCGTGGCGATTGCGTGCTGCTGCCCATGCTTCGCGCCAATCTCGCATCGGCGTGCAAGCGGGCCAAGGTGCCGCGGCTGTTGTTCCATGACTTCAGGCGTAGCGCGGCGCGCAACTTCGAGCGCGCGGGGGTGCCGCGCTCCGTAGCGCGGATGGTTGGCGGTTGGAGCGATCGCATCTATAGCCGCTATGCCATCGGCGCGGAGAACGAATTGGGCGCGGCGATGGCGGATGTAGGCGGCTATCTGGAGCAGCGCGGTTGGCACTCTGGTGGCACTCGCCAAAGAAACCCAACGAAATCGCAGGAATCAATGGCGGAGGGGGGAGGGAGTCGAACCCTCCGGCGACAATATTAGCCGCCAAGCCGGTTTTGAAGACCGGTGGGGCCACCGGGCCCCTTCCTCCTCCGATGTCTTAATTTTACTAGGATTCTCACGATTTATGCACCGTCAACGCGGGCCTCTCTGATACGGAATTGTTGCCGACGGACTTGCGATCTACCGTTGGCCAGTTTCGAAGTTCCGTATTCGGCCAACGATTTCACACACTCGATCAAACGCTCGTCGTCTCGAGCCACTGCCTGAGGCCTCCGCGGTTGAACTTTACTGAACGTCCAATCTTCCGGCAGAACGGGAGTTCTTTCCAGTGGTCATAGAAGAAAAAATGACTCCGGCTGAGCGCACAAAAAACGGCGCGAAGCTGTAAAGCTTCGCGCCGTTTTTTCGGGACCGGAGAGTAACAGGCGCGTCAGGGTGCCGCGGCAACCATCGCCCGCACCGTGCAAAAGTCCTTGTCCACCGCGCCCATGTTGATGTACCAGCATTCGCGCTCAGGCGTATGCTGGCCCGGCAGATAGCACATCGTCGAAACTTCTCCTTCCATATCGATCCGGTCGGAGCCCACGACAAACTCGCGCTTGAACGGGTAGATAGCCACGCGCGCATCGGGCACCGGACGGTCGCGGTAGGCAAGCCAGAGAATGTTCGCGCGCCAGAGCTGCCCCTGCTGGTCGTAGGTGTCAACCATAGGGTCGAACCATACTTCGCCATCGATGTAGATAATCGAGTTCTTGTCGAGAGCGCCGCCAGCCGCACCCAGACCGCGCCGCGGCGACGCCTGGATTACATAGACGTGACGCATCTCCCAGTTCTCGGGACACGCCGACGCACCGCCATCGGTTGGACAAGTAACTTCGGGCGAGTACTTGGCATGCACGCACATCAACATTTCCTTTTCGCCCAGGAACTTGTAATCGTAGAACTCGGTCTTGGCGTTGAAACCCGAATAATGGTCGGGGTCGAACTGCTGGGTTCCGGTAGCTGAACTCAGAATCGATTCATTGAGCCGCCGCACGCGGCGCACCCCCGGGGCCCAACTCCACGAGTCGTCGCCACGCGTGGGATCCGCGTACCGGAAGCGGATGAGCCCGGTCCCATAGTCGCTAGCCGGAGCAAGAATCGGGTAAAGCGCGAACATCCAGAGGCGGTTGGTCGTCTTGAAGTCGGGATCGGTGGGCAGGGGTTCAACTTCCGTGCGCCCGACCAGCGCATAACCCGCGTAGTGGCCGACCCAGATATCGTTGATAATGCGCTGCGAATGACCCGGGTTCACGGACTGGATCTGGCAATCGTAGAAGCGCAGGTCGTAATCGTCAGTGGAAATCGGGCGGAACGTGTTGTTCCACATTATCTTGCTGGCGACATACGGATCATTTGAATCGATCATCGGAAACGGCTGCCCGGCGACGTAGCCGGCGACCGAGCGATGGTCGCTGGTGAGGCGAACCTGCGCCGAATACTTCTCGGTCGCGTCCTTGTAAGGCGGCGGCCAATCGATTCGCTGGGTGGGCACGATGTTCATGCTCATCCCATGCGTGACCATATAATAGACGCCGGGGCTGACGATGTCTTTGACAGTAGCCGCGTTTTGCGGGGTGACAACATCTCCCGGTTTAACCACGGCAAAGGCGCGGCCCTGCCATCCCGCCGAAATCATGATAATCGCGACAACGGCAGCGAGCCGAAACTGTGCGAGCACCTGCTTGAACATCCGTGTTACCTCCATAACGATTACACTAATGGTTTGGGAAATCCGCGCGTTCTTTGGGCTGATTATCCGCCGCGAGCCGAGTGGGCCGCATGAAGAGAAAACCCCGGTTTCCTTGGACCGGGAGGGCAGGTGCGCGCTTTTGACCGCCGAACTATAGAGATCCTCCACCAGGTGTGACAACCGATGGAATTGTCGAGATTTACTACCGTTGCGAGTTATCTCCTGCGGATATTGCCCACGCTTCTCCGGCAGCGCACAAGCTGCCGCCTTCGGCCTACTACTTCAGCATGCATCCATCGTACCGCTAAGAAACATGAGTCTTTGCCAGCTCTGGGGGGCCTTGTGGCGCTCATTGGACATTAATGTGTGTCGCCGACGGAACCACGGCTGACGCCGTTGGAATCACTCCTTTGACGACCTCAGGTCTAAATGCGATGAGCTTGCGGCACCGCCGTTGCCGCAATGTGACCCGATATAGGCCGTGGTCTCAACCCATTGCAGTCATATTCTCCCCGGATGTCGCTCCCACGATTAGTCGCTTGTATTCAACCCATTCACTGCCGAATAACCATGAAGGGAAGCACATTGCGCCGTGCGACTCCGGTGCGGGTTTCCGGACCGATCCCCGCGCGGCTGCCTATCGGTCCGTCGACTGGCGTCCATTCGACGACGCTGTTTTTCGCGACGCTCCCCACACCTGCAGGGATTCGAACCAGAGCCGCGCATTCGCCCAAGTTGGTAATCATGTGAGAAGCCTGATTGTCCTGTGGGACGAGCACGACTTCCCCCGTCGCCGAGACATCAAGGCCGCACCGCAGCCATCGCTCGTCGTCGCAGGCCATCGGTACCGCTTGCGCGAGCCGGCCGCGCCAGAAGCCCGGCCCGGGCGGCGCCACACCTTCGAGGGTGTCCAGGATCGCGCGCACGTGGACGACAAGACCGACGAACATCGCGCCCGGATTACCTGGTAACCCAATGAAGGGCGTACGGCGGGAGACCCCGAAAAACAACGGCTTCCCCGGTCGTTGACGGACGCCGTGGAAGACCCGGCGAACGCCGAGCTCGCTGGCGGCGCGAGCGATATAGTCACGATCGCCGGAGGAAATCCCTCCGGTGCTGATAACCAGATCGGACCGTTCCAGAGCGGAGCCCAGAACCTGCACGGTGTGTCGAAGATCATCGGCTACGTGCGTCACTTCGACGTCATCGTAACCGTGGTATTGCAACCATCCTGCGATCATCGGAGCGTTCGCGTCCGGAATTTCGCCGCGTTCGCGCGAGCAACCAGCCTCAACCACTTCATCGCCTGTGACCACGACCGAGATTCGTGGCGCGCGCCGGACCGAAACACGCGCTACCGCCGCGGCCGAGAGAGCGGCCACGTACGCGGGGGTTAGCCGCACGCCACTGCGTGCGAGCAGCTCGCCGCTGTGAATCTCCTCACCGCGCTGCCTAAAGTCTTTTCCCGCACGACAGGGTTGGGTAACCAGCAAAATGCCGTCGCGGACCGATACGTCCTCCTGCCGCAAGACGGCGTCAGACCCAAGCGGCATATGCGAACCCGTGAAAACCCTGATCGCCTCTCCACGACCCAGCGACTGCAGTGCGCGTACCGGCCCTGCCGGAGTGTCGCCGGCAACCCGCAGCTTCGCGGGATGGCCGGGCGCGGCATCTGACGTATCCGCCGCGCGCAGCGCATAACCGTCCATCGCACTCTGAGCGAAAGGCGGCAGGTCCGTCGTAGCTCGCGCTTCCGCGGCGAGCGTTCGGCCGAGCGCCGTCACGAGCGCAATCTCCTGCGGCGCAAGCGCTCGAGTCTCGACCCGATAGCGGGCAAGCGCATCATTGACACTGATCATCTCCGACTGCCGCCCGGCGTGGATCGCGTTCATGCGATGGACTCCTGTCGTTTATTTGTGCCAGCGGCGCCGCGGCAATACCTGACCGACCCGATGATCTCGATCGCAATACTATGTTGTCGCACGGGCACCATACTCGCTTCCGGATTCGTGAAGCGCGATGATATTGTAATAGGGATCTCTGAGCGCGGCGTTAAAGCCGGCGTCCTCAATGCATTTCACAACATCTGAGACTATCGTGGTTCCCGAGTCCGGGACCTGCTTTCCCGCAGCCTTGATACAGGCGTCGATCGCGTTGATCGATCCAGTACCGCACAGGTCGTTCGCGCCGGCTTGCAGCGCCCGGCCGGCGACCGTGAACCCCATCGTTCGCCAAACAGCCCGGTGATTATCGATGTTATCGAGCGCCAGCCGACCGACCGCCACGTCGCGCAAGTATTCCTGGACGATCGCTTCCTCGCGCGCCTGAGGAGATACCGCGCTCAGCCGGGTATGCTCCAGGCGGGCAGGCCACACCTTGTATGCGGTAAAGCCGCTGCCATAGCGGCTCACCGCGCGATCCTGCTGAGCCCTTAACGCCGTCAGATGGGCGACGCGTTGGTCCAGAGTTTCGCCGAAATTTATGACCATACCGACCCATGGATTGTGCAGGTGGAGCTTCATCGCCGCATCGATGATTCTGAACCAGTCCCTGGTGCCGATGCGTGTCGGAGCGATGCGGCTGCGAACCTCGTCCACCAGAATCTCAGCCGCCGCACCCGGCATTCCGTCGAGTCCGGCCTCTTTGAGGTCGCCGAGAATATCGCCGGCATCGCGACCGGTAAGACGCTCCAATCCGAGGATCTCCTCCGGACTGAACGCATCGACGTGCATTTCGGGATAGAGCGCTTTGAGGCATCGCAGCATGTCGCGATACCATTCAAACGGCAGATCGGGATTGATGCCGCCTTGCAGCAATACATCGCCGCCGCCCAGGGATTTGAGCTGCCCGACGCGCCGAACGATCTCATCGATCGCAAGCGTGAAGGCGCCGTCCTGATGCTTCGCGCGATAGAACGCGCAGAATCGACACGCGACCGAGCAGACATTCGTGTAGTCGATATTGCCGCCGATAGCATAGGTTGCGATCTTCGGATCGGTGCGGCTCATTCGCACTTCGTTCGCGGCGGCTGCCAGCTCGTCCTGCGGCACCTCGTAAAGATGAAGTATCTCTTCGGAGCTGAGCCGATGCCCCGCGACGGCGCGATCGAGCGCCCTGATAGATACGCCCCCATGGGTTGAACAGTTAACCATACCCTGTCTCCTCTCAGTTCCTGTTAATTCACGGGGCCTATTGGGTTTCGATTTGATTCGAACTCGCGCCAGGCATTGACGAATTTGTCCACGCCGCTGCGTGCCAGCCGCGCCAACGCGAATTGCTCATCTGGATCGAGCCGGTGCCACGTCTGCTCCGAAAGTTTGAACTGACACATCAGTTGCTCCGCATCCGGGGGAATACGAGCCGGTTTCGATTGCGCATCGCTCACCGCCGGTGCAATCTCTTTCAACTCGCTTCCGTCACGGCGCATCACCGCTTCGCGCAGGAAGGCCGCAAGCACGTCGATCTCTTCGGCGGAACCCACCGGAAAATGGCACACGATCAATCGTTCAGGTCGCGAGAGCGATTGCCACTGTTTGAGATGGAGTTTCAAACCCAGCAGGTCGAGCTTGCGCCGCACCGCCATCGGTACCAGCTCGAGGGTCTCGTAGACATCCTTTTCGAATTCAAAACGCCTGAACATCGCTGCACCTCGGAAATCGCTCGCGCGCCCAACGCGATGACACGATTCAGATATATTGCCGTCACGGCGCCGCTTCGGTCATCGCCTTAACCGTGAAGAAGCTTTTGTCCACGGCTCCCATGTTGATGTACCAACACTCATGCTCCGCGGTATCCTGTGCTGGCAGATAGCACATCGACGCGAAATGGCCGTCGAAGTCGTCGATGCTGGCGCCGACCTGAAACATTCGCTTGAAAGGATAAATCGCGACTCGAGCGTCCGGCATCGGACGATCGCGATATGCCATCCAGGTCACATAGTTCTTCCATAACGCGCCGCGCCGGTCATAGAAGTCCTGGTACATCACGGACACCATCTCAGCGTCCACGTACATGATATGGCGGCCAAACAGCTCCTCGGGAACGCGGGAAGTCCGGGGCACTCCCTCGACGATATACATTCGCCGCATTTCCCATCGCTCCGGACACGCGCTTGCGCCACCATCAGTCGCGCAGGTTATTTCCGGCACGTGAGCCGCGGCGACGCATCCAAGCATCGGTTTTTCGCCCAAAAAGCGCCAAGTGTAGTTTTCGTTTTTGGCCGCGAACCCCTGAAAATTATCCAGCGACCACGTAATCGGACCGGCTGAGGTTCCCAGAAATGCCTCATCCAGGCGTCTGACGCGCCGGTCACCCGGGTTCCAGCTCCAGACATCGTCGCCGATCTCCGCTTCCGAATGTCTTACGCGCACGAATCCACGCCCACGATCACTCTGCGGCGCGAGCATCGGGTAGAACGCCATCAGCAGGTAGCGGCCACTGGTCAGAAAGTCCGGATCGATTGGAGTTGGCTCGACCTCTGTTCGGCCGATCAGGTTGTAGCTCGCAAGGTGGCCCATCTCGTAGTAATCGATCGGAGCGTAATGACGGTTCAAACCCTCATACTCACTGATGCACGAAAAGTCGCGCGCGTCGTAATCGTCGGTCGATGTCGGGCGGAACGTGTTGTTCCACATTATCTTCGTGCCGGCATCGGGATCGTTAGGATCGATGAACGGGAACGGCATACCCGCGACATAGCCGGAGACACTGCGATGGTCCTTGGACAGTCTCACTTGCGCAGCATATTTCTCGGTTGCTTCCCGGTACGGCGGCGGCCATTCGAGACGCTCGCTCGGCACGATTCTGAGCGTCATTCCACGTGTCACCCGCAGTTGAACCCCGGGCGAGACGAGGTTCTTCACCCGTTCCGCGTTCTGGGCCCCAATGATATCGCCGGGGCGGACCTGCGCCATGGCGGGGAGCGAACTGGCGAGCATGATCACAAGCACTGTCAATGCTCGAAAAGTTTCCAACGACATGCTGCTCGACCGTCGTGCATTACTCATGACTGGCCTCGATACTCTCGCACTTCGCCAACTCGACTTTGGATGCACTGCATGATGCGGCTCAGCCTCCGAGTACATGCATCCCCACATGAGCGTTGCGATGCTCCTCGGACTGCTCGACAAACCCGCGCGGCTTTCCGGCCACCGCTGCTCGGATGAGCGTTTCGAGTCCATCGGCGTCGGCCCCGGCACGCATCGCGCCCTTGAGATCGATACCCGACGGTGAGAACAAACACGAAAACAGTCGGCCGTCCGCGGTCAGACGGATGCGATCGCATTGGGCGCAAAACGGATTGGACACCGTCGAAATAACGCCAAGCCGCGGTCGCCCGTTGATCAGGTAGTTTCGCGCGGGATCGGCCGTTCGCGGCTCGGCAACAATGCTGAACTCTTGCTGCAAGGTGGCGATGATTTGGCGCTCCGTGAAGACTTTCTCAGGACTCCACAGACCGCGGCTGTCCAAGGGCATGAATTCGATGAAACGCAGGGTGAGGTTCTCCTGAAACGCCCACCGCGCCAGCAGGAGCACATCGCCGTCATTAATTCCGCGCATCACCACGGAATTGACCTTCACTGATATACCGGCGCGACGCACGCATTCGATCCCCGCGAGCACGTCGGCAAGACGGCCACCCCCCGTGATTTCTTCGAAGCGGCGCGGCGACAGCGAATCGAGACTGACGTTGACGTCGTCCAGTCCCGCGTCGGCAAGATCGCGCGCGTACCGTGCCAGGAGCGCCCCATTGGTCGAGAGCGAGATGCGGCGAAGACCGGCAGTGCGCAGCGCGTCAAGCTTGCCGACCAGCTCGGCGACGTTGTGGCGCACCAGCGGCTCGCCGCCGGTCAGGCGCACCTGGTCCACGTCCGAACGCACCACGAATACCCGGGCCAGGCGCTCGATCTCCTCGAAGCCTAGAATTTCGTCCCTGCCGCCCCACTTGGGACATTCAGGCATGCAGTAAATGCAGCGATAGTTGCACCGGTCCGTCAGTGAAACGCGAAGCTTTTTCATGGTCCGGCCAAAACGGTCGGACAGCGCTGCTCGCCCACTCGCGAGGTCTGAAGTTTGCTTTTCCGCAAGCATGATTGCGTCGGTTGCGTCTTCGATACCGCTTTCCGTGCCGTTGTGAACTCGATTCCGAAAGCCTCACGTCACCGTCTTACAGATGAAATCCACCAAACCTCAGAACGCCGCCAACTACTATGGCGACACTCGATGAAACCGCGTTGTAGCGGGCCAGCTTCTGCATCCAACCCGCATAAAGAATCGAATCCGCGCGTGCGCCTTCGACCTGCTGGCGAGTGGTGTCAAAAGGGAGCTTCACGATCACGCGCGGCCTGAGATAAAAGGTTAGAATCGCGGCGGTCACCATCAGGGAAACCCATATCAAGATCATCAACAGTAACGCCCCGCCATACCCGGTCATGTAGTAGCGATGGTTCATCAGGGCGGGAAGATCGCCGAGTCTCCATAACAGCAGAAACCCGGTCAGCGGCAAGCCGAGCAGAGTGATCCAGTTCAGGATTGCAAATTGGGTTCCGAGCTTGTCACCAAGCCGCGCGGCTTGACCCGGGGGAATCACATCCAGACTAGGGGTCAGAAGAAAGTCCAGAAAGATATTCGAGCCGACGAACACCGCTGCAAACAAGAGATGCAGCGCAATCAGCATTTGCAGAATGATCAATTTCACATGCCGCTCCGATAGCTTCCGATCCGAATCGTCTCGAGGTCCTGAGCCAATGCGCTCGCACAGCCGCCCGGGCGGCCGCTGACTCTGACCGCACGCCGGGCCCAAACGCCGCAGTAGTCGCAGTGACTGCAATCAAGCGAACAATGATCTTCCTGAAAGAAGCGCAAAAACCCGTCCAGCGCGGCACTGTCGATATGCACCGCAACCGGCTCCGGTTCCTCGCCGCGCAGTGTGTACGGCGGCTGGATACCGACCAGTAACCGGGCTATATCGTCGCAGTGCCGCGTGTAGTAGGCCTTCGCTACCATCTCAATCCAGTCGGTGTGGGAACTTGGCCCTTCCTCCATTTTTTCGCGTCCGGCAATCTTGAATAAATCGATTCCAAGGTCTTCGTACACCCCAAGGTCTTCGGGCCGGATCCACGGCGATCGAAGGTGCTCGGCCGCATCATCCATCTTCATTAGCGAACAGCGATAGTAACAGTAGTCAACGTAGTATCTGGCTTTAATACTCTCGCTCGAATGCGATATCATGTTCGAGTGGTACTGGCGGATGGGGCAGCTCAGCAGGCATCCTTCGTTCACGACCAGCGACAGACGGCAGCCGACCGACTTGCGGATCGCCTTGAGACGGCGGAAGTCGCGGTTGACCTGAGGATCGAGGTGAATCACCGTCGCGCCAAGGTCCTCGAAGAATTTCGCCTTGCGGGCGTCGTTGACCGAGGCGAGCACCGAAATGTGCAATTCGAGTGAAGGAAAGTTTTCGCGCACCAGCTCCATCACGAATGGATTCGCGGTCACGACCGCGGCGGCTCCTATATCGACCAGCCATTGAAGACGCTGCAGCAGGTAACCGCGGCCCTGATCCGAGTATTCGACATTCCCCAGGCAGGTCGCGTTCATGACATAGACCAGGCGTATACCGCGGTCCGAGGCGAGCGCGATGTGCCGTGCAATATCGTCTTCGGTCGCCGTGGACAGCATCAGAGAAGATCGCAGAGTCGCCTCGGAGGGCAGACTCCCATACAGATAGTCCGGCTTGAGTGCTTCGATTCTCGAAAGCAATTCCGGGTCCCAGTTGGTCGGCAGCATCAACTTCATGAGCTACTCCGTCACCCAGCGCCGAGCGCGAGCTCGCGACTGTCGAACACCTGGCGAAATCCCCAATTTACTCGGAGGTCGCCAAGCCAGACGATGCGTACGGCATCAACCGCGAGCCGCGTGCACAGCCGCGCTTCGAGCTGTGAAGGATTGTGGGGACCACCCTCGAGAGCGATGGTCAGAGTATCAGCACGCGCTTTTGCGTCGCGGACCAACAGGACGTTGCGGCCTACGAGACCGGCGTCTTCCTCGACACACATGCGGACGTCATACGCAGTGATCCGCCGTCCGCCGACGAGGACGCTGCTCTCCGGACGTCCGTAGATCTTGAGTCGGCGAAAGCCGCTTCCGCAGGCGCATTCGCCCGGAGCAAACGCGGCAATATCGCCGGTGTCGTAGCGAACGAAGATGCTGCCCGCCGTGCTGAGCTTGGTGACCAGGAGTCGGCCGCGCTGACCGGGCGCCACGGGGGCGCCGCTCTCGTCCACAACCTCTAGATAACAGACGTCCTCGTGTGCGTGCGGAGTGTTGTGCATTGCGCACTCGTCGAGCGCCGCTCCCTCCTGCGTTCCGCCGCGCTCGAACACGTCGCCAACCCCAAGGCGATCGCGCAGATACTCACGCATCCGCGGCGTAAGCGGCAAGCCGACGAGCGAGATCGAGCGCACACTTGCCATCGCCTCGTGCAGTTGACCCAGTGAGCCGCCGACACCCCGGATCAGGGCCAACATGAACGGTGCGGCGCTGGTGATGAATTCCGGACGCGTCGCGAACAGTGTGTGCAGAAACGAATCAGCATATTCGGGACCCATGCTGCCCCAGAAGAATGCGCATCGTCCGCCCAGCCGCGCGATCGCATGCGCCTCGCACGCCGCAAGACGATGCCACACCGGGCTCATCAGCATCGCCGTCATCCGGGGCTCAAATCCTGCCCATCGAAAGCCGCGCATCGTGGGCGCAATGTAGGCTTCCTCCTCTTCCGCGCTGAGCCACACCAGCAGCGGGTCTCCCGACGTGCCCCGGGTGCTGAACGCGACGGGACCTCGATGCGGATTCGCCCACCGCTCCCCAGCGCGCACCAAGTCGGGCTTGCTGATTATTGGCAAGCGTTCGAATTCGACGAGCGAATCGAGCGCGCATGCATCAACGTCCGCCGCGGCCCACAGATCGCGATAAAACGGCACCTGCCGATGCGCGTAATCGATCACGCTCGCCAGGCGCTTGGTCTGCCATGCGAGCAGTCGGCTGCCGGCCAGCGCCTCGACAGCGTCACCCGGTGTAGCGATGGCCGCGGCATCAAACATGATTCATCAATTGCCTCGATCGCGGCCTGAAACGCGTATGCACCAGTCGCGATTTTTCGAATCGCACCGGGACGGCGGAAAGATGGCGCCGTTATACAGTTCATATGGAGGCACGGCGAGTCGAAGATTGTGAATCTGCCGGCCCATGACCTGGTACACTCCGTCGCGCAAATGAAAGCATCCGCATCGTGCGCACTCCGGCGCCAGAATAAGGGCGGATTCGACATGCAGCAGCCGGGCCCAGGCCTGCGACCCGGCGGGATCGGCGCCATGCGGCTCGTCGCCCAGGACCACAATGGTCTTCATCGCGCGATGTGCGAGATCGGCAAATCCTTTTTTGCGCAGTTCGACTTCCAGCAACTCGACAACGTCCCGCCTGATCACAAGCGCGTCGATGGCAAGCTGCGTCATCAATGCCGGAGTAAGCGTTATGCGTTCGGTGGACGCGTCCAGACAGACGAACCGACCACCCATCCGCTCGGCGACTCCCGAGTCAAGCCACGGCATCAGCAATCGCGAACCGAGAAACGAGAGCGGACTGCT